>DATLSI010000292.1:0-24100 GCA_035534255.1 Ktedonobacteraceae bacterium
GCTCGTACTGCTGGTGGCGTCGAACACCTGCAAATTGACCTGCTGCGCTGGTTTGCTATCCAGGCTAATCAGATTGGTGACATATTGCGCCTTCTGGTAGAGCGTGTAAACCGCGTAGCTGATGGTTTTATCGGTGTTCAGGCCGCTAAACGAGAACATGCCACGCGCATCGGTAGTAACAGTCTTCAGATCGCCCGCGTTCTGCCCCTGCGTCATCTGCAGCGTCACGCTTTGCCCTGCCACCGGCGCGTTACGCTTCGTACCGTCCTGCAACTGACCATAAATACGCCCTGTGTTTACCAGAGTATGAGCCGAGACAGGCAGAGCAAATGCGAAAAGCGCGACGATGACCAGCAGCAAGGCCATGAGTGAGGCACATATAACCTGTAGGAACAAGGGGCGGCGCGGATGAGAGGCGGGGGCCTTGTGCTTGTCCTCATCCTGTTGATGGGTTTCAAATGTGTTCATTTGTTTCATCATCTTTTCCCGTCGCATTGTTGCTTTTCCCCTGTGCGTTATCATCGCCAACCGTCGTGGTTTCATGTTCCTCTTCTATCTCCGAAACGTCATGCTCCACTCTTAACTGGCGCAGTTGCTCCTCAATCAAGGCATCGATTTCTTCTTCGCTGGCCTGACGGGATTTCATAGCCATGAAGGCGCGGCGCGTATAGCGATCTCGCCAGGTACGGTAATCTGTTTCCGCGAGATTACCAAGTTGGAAATCGAATTCGACTTCTTTGATGGCTAACCGCGCCGACTGTTCGACCTCCGCCTGCGTCGATGCCATACTGGCTGACGCCCGCTGCTGTAATACTTCTAAAGGGGCATGGCGATAGAGTGGATAAAGCACAAAGGCCAGGGTCAAGCTGCCCAAAAAGACGGCAACCAGCACAGGTAGCAGCATCATGGGCTGACCTCCTTGCTCAAACGCGCGTACATGGGGTCATCAGCCGCCAGTTCTTGCTCCAGGCGCGTCCGAAATTGCGCCAGGTCGGTGCGGTCAATGTGCTCCTCGTGCTCCTCGTCCCAATCATTTCCATCGTCCGTGGCGCTTTTCGGGGTACGCGCACCCACAAGCCAGCCGCGCAGCACGAGTATGAGCAGAACCGCACCACCGATTAGCATGGCTATAGGAATAATCCAGGCCAATAGCGTAAAGCCCTGTTTGGGCGGAGACCAGAGAATCTGATTGCCATAACGCGACTGGAAATACTGTATGATCTGCTGCTCCGATTTCCCCTCTTGCAATTGCTGGCGAATGATGGCGCGCATCTGTAGCGAGAGTGTGGCAGGCGAATCGGCGACGGATTCGCCCTGGCATACCAGGCACTTCAACTGCGAACCCACGTCATACTCACGCTGGTCTAGCGTTTCCCGCGAGGGAGCCAGCAGCAGGACATACGACCAGATAGCCGCCAGGATTACCACCACCACGATAATCAAGAGGAGCGCATTTCGCCGTTTCATAGCGTGGCCTCCTCCTCCTGGCGCGCCGGGCGGGAAGTTTGTTCGTCCTCTGCCGGGCGGGCGACCGCAAGGGTCGCCCCTACAGATTCATTTTCGCTAGATACAAATCTCTTGCGCCGCTTGCGTTCGGGCCACCAGCAGATGATACCGCCAAAGAGCATGACCACACCGCCGAGCCAGACGAGCGTGACGAGTGGATTGACGAAGACGCGAATGGTAGCCTGCGAGAGGCCATTCCAGTTAGCGAGAAAGACATAAAGGTCGGTCAAGTCATAGGTCGTAATCGAAATCTGACTGGCCGGTTGGTTACTATAATTCGCGTAGAACTGGCGAGCAGGATAGATATATTGCTGCAACTGCCCGTTGTGCCATACCTGCAACTGCGCGGTGATGATCTCCACATCTGGATATTTTTCATCGACGTTACCCAAATAGATCAACTGGTAGCCGGAAATGTTGACGGACTGCCCCGGCGCTAGCACCGCGTCCTTCTGCGACTGGAAGAAGTTGGAGCCGATGACGCCAACAGCCAGCAGCACAAATCCCAGGTGTACAATGTAGCCACCGTAACGCTGCCGGTAGCGGTTGACCAGCATGAAGAGAGCGATGGGATAGGCTTCGCCGTGTTTATGGCGCACGCGCACGCCGCGCCACACCTCATATAGGATCGCGCCAGCGGTGAAAGCACAGACAGCAAAGGCCACATTAGCCCACACATTACGCACGCCCAGCAGAGGTAGCACGGCTGCGCACAGGGCAGCGGCAAAGGCTGGCAAACTTAGATTGCGCCACAACGTGCGGGTCGAGGTACGCCGCCATGCCAGCAAGGGGCCGACGCCCATGGCGAGCAATAATGCCAGAAATATTGGCCCATTCACCTGCTCGTAAAACGGTGGCCCGACCGTCAGCGTGGAGTGGGTAACGGCCTGCGAGATAAGCGGGAAAAGCGTCCCCCACAGGGTCGCGAAGGTCACACCGAGCAACAAGAAGTTGTTGAGCAGAAAACTTCCCTCGCGTGATAACGCTGAGTCAAACTCTTGCTCCGGGCGCAGTTTTGGCAGGCGGAAGATGAAAATGCCTATGCTAAATAGCACCACGATTGCCAGAAATACCAGGAAGTAGCTACCTATGGCTGAATAGGCGAAAGAATGGACGGAACTGATAATGCCGCTGCGTACCTCGAAAGTGCCGAAGATGGAAAGAGCAAACGAGAGGAACACCAGCGACAGGTTCCAGATCTTCAGCATACCACGGCGTTCTTGCACCATCGTGGAGTGCAGGAAGGCAGTGGCAGTCAGCCAGGGGAACAGCGCGGCGTTTTCAACCGGGTCCCAACCCCAGTAGCCGCCCCAGCCCAGGACGTGGTAGGCCCACCACGCGCCCAGGATCAGCCCGGTCGTCTGAATAGCCCAGGCCGCCAGCATCCAGCGTCGAATAGAGCGCAGCCACTCACTGCCAGGTTGTCCAGTAATCATGGCGGCAACAGCAAAGGCGAAAGGAACCGAGAAGCTCATATAGCCCATCAAAAGCATGGGCGGATGAACGAGCATGCCAGGGTCCATCAACAAGGGATTGAGGCCAACACCATCCGCCAGGGGTACAGGCAAGCGCACAAAGGGACTTGAGACGGTGATAAGCATGATTAAGAAAAAGATTTGGATGGCCATCAGAGTAGCCGTCACGTAAGGCACCAGCGCGGCAGGCGCGCGTTTTGACGTAATGACGAAGATGGCGGAGAAAACCGAAAGCATCAAGGCCCAGTAAAGCAGCGAGCCTTCCTGCCCGCCATAGAAAGCCGAAGCGGTGAAATACCAGGGCATGGAGAGGCTTGAATGTTGCGCGACATAGCTCAGGCCGAAATCATGCGTGAGAAACGAGATAATCAGCGACGCCGAGGCCAGCATTAGGAAGAAAGTAACTGCCAGCACGCTGCGTTTCGCGCTGGCAACCAGCGGCGTTTGCTGGCGTAGCGCGCCGGCTATAGACAGCGCAATAGCAAGTATGGCAAAGCCCGTCGCGAGTATGAGTGAAATAATGCCAACATCAGAAAAATACACGGCGTTTCCTTAATGTTATGTTCCAGGCGTAGCGGACTGAAATTTTGATGGACATTTCGCCAGTAACGTCTGAGCCTGAAATGCCCCCTTCCCCGTATACAGTCCCTCAACAACGACGGTAATCCCTGGACGAAATATATCAGGCACGATGCCATTGTACACGACCGGCAGCGATTGGCTACTGCTACTATCCGCGATAGTGAAACGAATCTGCTGCGCGTTAGCCTGCACCACCGACCTGGCCTGCACGACACCCGCCACGCGCACAGCCTGTGTCGAGCAGGTCACGCAGCTTTTAAGTTCCGACACAGTCATATAGTACATGGCATCAGCCTGCGTATTCGCAAAAACGAGGTAGATCACTGCTCCCAGGATAGCAAGACCGCCCAGCATGAAGCTGATCGGCAGTCGCCGTTTGCGCTTCGGTGCCTGTTTTTCCTCTTCGAGCGGCATGTCTGTAGCAGTTTGCACGCTTCTACCTCTCTTTCAAATCTTTCTACTATGGGTGGGCGCTGGTTTCAAACAGGATGTTGAGCAACGCGCCGAGTACAAATACCAGGATACCCACAACCAGCATCAATTGCGGCGCGGCCTTCGAGAGCCGCGTGGAGCGTTTTGCCAGCCGACGGATATTACTTTGTCCAAGATAGATTGCCAGCGCGAACATACAGAGCGCGAGAATGATTTTAAGCGCCAGCACCGCCAGGTACGACCAGCCCAGTGTAGTTGTCGTCAGACGGTCAAATGTCAGGTACGCGCCACTCAAGAGTAACACACCTGTGCAAATAGTGACCATGCGCCTGAACAGCGCGGCCATTTGCGCCGCTACGCCGGGCGCAGGGCCGCCGCTTCGCAAGGCGGGAATAGCCACTACCAGGTAGAAAAAGCTCCCACCAACCCAGGCTGCAGCGGCCAGTAAATGCACGGCGCGCACGATCAAACGAATTTCTAGCATTATTTCTATGTTATCAGCTTCAGATTGCTCTGTAGCGCCTGCTCTGTCAATTGCTCGGCTACATGGCTCACCACTATGCCGTTGCGGTTGATAAAGATCGTTTCCGGCACCCCGGTCACTCCATAATTGATAGATACCGAGCCATCGGCGTCCAGAACATTGGGATAGCCGATCTTGTACTTATGCATAAAGGATAAAGCATCGCTGCTCGAATCCTGGAAGTCGATACCAAGAAAGACCACATTTTGCCCTTTAGCCTGCATCTGTTTCCAGGCTGCTTGCAGGAGAGGCGCTTCCTGGTTGCAGGGAACGCACCATGAAGCCCATACGTTGAGTACAATCGCCTTGCCTTTGTAATCACTGAGCGAAAGTTTGCTTTGCCCGGTTGGCGTATTCAGCGCGGACAGGGTAAAAGCAGGCGCGGGATGCCCGATCAGCGGATCAGCAGCAGTAGTAGTACTGCCCGGCGTCGCATTCTGAGCGGGAGTTAAGAGTTGCGTCCAGAGCAAGGCAAGCAGTCCCACATTTAGCAGACTGACCACGACAAAAATAATAATGCTGCGCTTGCGCCTCTTCTTGCGCTCTGGCGGTTGAACTGGCTGCGGCGCTTGCTTTTCATCTTCCATACGTACATTTTTCCCTGCGAAATAGAGTATGCCAGACTGATTATTATGCGCTTGCCTGATATGCAACTTGCAGCCTGTGAAGCATACCTTACAAGCGCCTGAACATTATGTGGAGAGAGTTGCTCAAACGACCAGCGTTTCTGGTTCTGGCTTCGCGCCAAGCGTCCAACACATGAGGGCAGTAACCACCACTAGAAGGCCAACAGCGGTGACTGTTATCTGGAGCATCAGACCGATGACGGCCAGCAATAAACCGACAGCAGTCACCAGGGGCCAGATACTTGGCGCGGAGGTCGTGCGCTGTGCCGCGAGGTAGTTTTCCTGCTTGCGAGCAGCGCTTGTTTCCTCGCCGTCCAGTAATATCCGATCGATGGCCGCGTGCAATGCGCGAGTATCGAAAGGTTTGGTCAGACAGGTCAGGGAAGAAGCAACCGACCGGGATTCCGCGTCGCGGGAATAAGTGGTTACAGAATTGTCCCAGGCCAGGGCGACTACCGGCAGGGCGGAAAGTGCGGGATGAGCTTTCGCCTGGGCCAGGAGCACAGGACCATTTCCGGCCTCGCCATCGATGTCGAGCACCATCAAGTCGGGTAACAGGTCAGGAGATGCGGGAAAACTGGCGGGGAAACTAGCCTCGATGACATGCAGGCCACGGTGCTGCAAACCCAGAGCTATCATGCGTCTGAGGGACGGGTCGGCTTCCACGAGGAGAACGGTATGCCTGGTTGCGTGCTGCATGTCTGCGCCTCCATCTATAGAAATTTCTACTGAGAGCATACCTGCATTACATTACGATGGCTTTGATAGAATCCCGCCAATCCTTACAAAGACCTGAATGGTGAGGTACTTCACGATCAGGGCAGCTTTACCAGCTTATACCCTACATCCGGCACCGTCAAAATGTAGCGCGGATGGCGGGAGTCGGCTTCAATTTTACGGCGCAGGCGGCTGATGTAGACCCAGATGAAATCGACTTCGCGATTATACTCCGCGCCCCACACTCGTTCGAGCAGGAGTTCATGAGTCATGACACGTCCCACATTTTGCGCCAGCGTGCTGAGTAGTTTATATTCCGTGCGACTGAGTTGCACGGGGCGCGCGTCTACCGAAACCTGGCGCTGGGCGTAATCGATGAGCAGGCTGCCTGTGGCGAAGAGCGTTTCACCCGGAGCAGTCTGCTCGCTGGCAACGCGGCGACGCAGCAGAACGCGCACGCGCGCCAGCAGCTCTTTGATGCTGAATGGCTTGACCACGAAGTCATCCGCCCCTATATCCAGGTAACGCACGTGTTCATCTTCATCGCCACCGTCGCAAAGCATCAGCACGGGGGTGTGTGAAAATTCGCGCAGCCGCTGTAGTATTTCAACGCCCGACATATCACCCGCGTTGCTCGCCAGCAAAATGAGGTCTGGTTCTTCGAGATCAAGCTGGCGCAAGAATTGCATGCCATGACTGACATGATGTACCTGGTAGCGCTGTTCTTCCAGGTTGGCGCGCAGGTAGCGAGCCATGCGCGGGTCATTTTCCACCACTACGATTTTGACACGTGGGTTGGAGAGCAGCAGACCTGTGCGCGGCAAAGATAAAGAACCGCTGGCCGCCGGGGGTGAAGCGGGAGAGGAGGTAGCAGGCAACGCGGAGGTTTGCCGCGAGGAGAGCGCCTGAGCGGTCGGGAAAAAGGGCAGAGTAAGGTAAAACGTCGTCCCATGCCCGACACCAGCAGATTCGGCCCAGATGTTCCCGCCATGCGCCTCAACAGTCGCTCGCGCCGCCGCCAGACCCAGCCCACTACCGAAAGGGCTTTCTCCTCGTTCCCCGTCCTGTCGCCCGCCAGAGGACTGATGCACGCGATAAAAACGATGGAAAATGCGCTCCAGGTGCTCAGGAGCGATACCTACCCCCTGATCGGTAATGCTCAGGCGTATATCGGCCTCGCTGCCTTCTAGCTGAATTTTTATTACGCTGCCCGGCTGAGAGTAGATGACAGCGTTATTGAGGAGTTGACTGATGGCCTGTTCGATGCGCAGCGCGTCGCATTGGATGGCGAACGTTTCTTCCGCTGCATGCTGAATGAAGGTATGGCGCGGCGCATTCTTGCGCCAGCGTTCGACCAGTTGCTCCAGCAGTTCTACGAGACGCACTTCCGAGACGCGCAATTGCTGCACGCCCGCGTCGAGCCGCCAGACATCCAGCAGGGTATTGAGCACGTCGTGCAGGCGATCGGTCTGGGTGTCGATCATCTGCAACATTTCGCGCAGCAGAGCGGGTTCCCAGCGCAGGCTGTTGCCCAGCAGGGTGGTGGCGCAGCCCTTGATGATGGCAAGGGGGGTCTTCAGTTCATGAGCAGCAAGCGCCAGTGTCTCACTACGTGATTGTACCGAGGCGCGTTCCAGCGTTATATCATCCAGCAACACGCCGCGTCCCAGCACGTGATCTGGTTCATCGCGCACCTGGAAACTTTGCACGCGCAGCCAGCGCACAGCAGCACCGGCCAGGGCAAGGTCGATGGTCTGCTCTTCCTCCGGGTGCAGCCAGAGACGGTCAAGTTCTACCTGCGCGCTATCGGGATATGCAGCCAGGGAGAGAAGTTGCTTGCGCACGTCAAATACCGGTTGAGCCAGCATATCGCGCAAATTGATGCCCAGCAGGCGTTCCGCGCTCGGATTTGAATAGGCAACCTGCTCCTCGCAATCAAGCAGGATAAGGCCACTGCGCATGTTGGTCGCTACTCCGGCCAGCACAGTGTAAGGATGTGCTGGACCCGGTGACGCTAATGCACCATCTGCGGCGCCATTCATAAATAATTGTACCTTTCCCGCTTGCCTTGCTACTTAATAGACGCGACCAATCGCGTCCCTACGGATATTCTAGCAAACAGGTCAAGGTCAGGCGAGCATTAATGACCGGCAACATAGGCCAACATCACAATCAAGATGAGGTGCAGCACCATGGCAATGCCAAAAACCCAGGCCATTACCAGGATCCAGGTATGATCAGAGATTGGCTGGTGAACGGGGGCATAGGCATGAGGCGAGCGGTCGGCTGCTACAATGCCCATAGCGATGCGCAGGCGCAGGGGAGAAAGGACAGGCGAGCGATGCATTTCTTCCAGAAGCAACTGGTGGCAGCGCTTGCAAAGGGTCCATAACTGGCGCGGTTCGGGAACGCCTGGCGGCTCAATGAGATATGTCGCGTTGAACCAGGTGCGGCGCATGCAGATCGAACAGCGCGCAGAGGCTCTTTTTCTAGCATTGCGCAACTCTTCACGGGGCGCGGCGATGGTTGACTCACTACCCATCTCGCCTCTCTCGATATCTTCCAAGTCTGGTTGTCCTTTCAGGGTCGGTAGATATAAACCTGCTAAAAAGGATTGTACCATATAGCATGGACCAGGGCGGGGACAAGCCCGCGCCCCTACCCTGTACGGGGCTTCGCTCCCACGTCGTAGCAGGGTAGGGGCGCGGGCTTGTCCCCGCCCTGGTTCGTCATGCGGGCTTGTCCCCGCCCTGGTTCTCCATTGCGGTCGCCCTCGTCTGGCCTTACGTGATAGTCAATGTCACCGTCACCGTCTGCGAAATACCCCCTGGCGCGGTAAAGGCCACCGTTGCTGTATAGGGGCCTGCCGTTAATCCGGTAACATTCACATTAAATGTCACAGTTGACGTACCTCCGGCCACATCAGTGCCAGTAGCCGGTGACACGATCAACCAGGTTTGAGAGGGAGTACCCGCCGTCCAGGTAAGGGAATTTCCGCCCGTATTGGTAATCGTGAGGGTCTGCGCTGCCGGGTTGGTACCGGCGGGCGCGGTAAATACCAGGGCAGTGGCGCTTAATTGCATGGCGGGCGGCACGACATTGATGGAGATGGGAATGTTTGATGGACTGCCACTGACGGCTTTTCCCGTTAATGGATCGGTCGCGCTAATCGTAACGCTGGTTGACACGGTCGTACCACCCGCCAGCCCGGTGGCATTCACGCTGACGGTGATGGTAGTGTTCGCACCTGCTGCTAGATTCCCGCTATTTGCCGACGAGATAGTCACGTAAGCGGGAGCAGTCGCTGCCAGAGCTGCGCTCCAGTTAAGCGGCTCGCCTCCTGCATTGTTGAGAGCGATTGTTTGCGAATTCGCGCCGGTTGTGACATTGAACGTTAATGATGTAGGGCCAGCGTTGAGGACTGGCGCGGCCAACGAACTGAGATTGACGCTCACCGCCTGCGGGCTGCCTGTAATAGTGATACCAGCGCTATTTACGCCCGCCAGCGAGATAGTGCCCGCGTAGTTGCCACTGGCCAGGGCGGATGATGCCACCGTAACGGTGAAAGTGGCCGTGCCATTGGCGGCAATGCTTGCTGACGCAGGCGACACAGCCAGCCAGCCACTGCCATTGGTCATAGTCGCGGTAGGCGTGATGGTGACATTGCCCGTACAACCGCCAATGACGCCTACCGTAAAGGTTTGCGTGGCAGGATTCAAGCCAGTTTCGCCCGAAAACGTCTCAGCCGCCACGGAAGGAGCCTGCAATGTACACGCGGGCTGCACTGTCAATGTGACCGTGACGTTTTGTGGCGTTCTCAGCGGCGCGTGGGTCACGCTGTCAATCGCGCTAATCGTGATAGTGCCAGTGTAAGAGCCGGCCACAAGGCCACCTGTGGCTATACCCACCGATGTGAGCGAGGTAACTTTCGTGCTGACTACGCCGGTGGCCGGTGTCAAGGTGAGCCATGTACCGCCGACCGGGACAGTGGCGGCAGTCGCTGTCCAATTCAAGGCATTCGCGCACGCTCCGCTCGCGCTGATGGTCAATGGCTGCGCCACGGGCGCGGGCTGCCCGATCACACTCTGGAAAGTGAGCGCGGGCAAAGATGACGCGATGGTGCAGGGAGCCTGCACAATAAATGTCACCGGCAGCGTTTGCGGGCTGCCAGCCGCAGCAAGGCCATTACTGCCTTTCCCGGTAATAGTGACCGAGCCTGTATAGGTCCCTGAAACCAGCGTTGTTAACAGGGCGACTGTCACAGTGACGGTCGCTGTCTGGTGTGAAAGCAGCACCCCTGAGGCCGGGGTTGCAGTCAGCCATGCCCCACCTACGGTTGTTAAGGCCGCCGCGCTCCACGACAGCGTTCCCCCACCAGTATTGGACAAAGTGATCGTCTGAACCGGCGGCGGAGTAGCCTGCCCGGTAATAGCGTTAAAAGTTAGTAAAGCCGGCGCGCTGGTCATGATAGGTGTAGTAGGCTGGCCAACAATCAGCAAAACGGGCAAGGTCTGCGTTCCGGCTGCTGTGGTAAAGATGAGCGCGCCACTATACGTACCCGCCTTCAGCCCGGTATCGTTGATAGCCACCCTGGGAGCGGCGGGCGTTGCCCCGACAGTTGCGCTGATGGAAAGCCAGGAACCGCCGCTGACAGCCGCAGTCCAGTTCAATGGCGTTGAACACCCCTGGTTCACGCCCACACTGATGCTTTTCGCCGCAGGCGCGGGCTGCAGATAGACGGCTGTGAAAGAGAGAGCGCCTGGCGAAACCTGGATGCTACATTGCGGTACAATCGTCACGCTCACATAGACGGTCTGCGTGCTATTGATAACTCCCGCTCCCTGCTTAGAAGAGAATGTTACCGAGCCATAATAGACACCCGGCAAGAGCAGGCTGCTATTGATACTGATGGTCACAGGCTGACCAGTTCCTTTTGTTACTGTGCCTGATTGAGGAGATGCAGACAGCCAGTTGGAGCCATCACTGGTCACGCTAGCCGCGCTCCACTGTAAAGACAATACACCAGGGTTGCTGACTGTCACAACCTGCGACGCGAGGCTCGCGCTGCCATCGACGCCTGAGTACGAGAGTACAGCCGGCGTCAACTGCATGATGGCTTCATGTCCTGGTTGCAATTTCGAAACCTGCATCTTGATAGGAAGCGCAATTTTTCCTACGACCGAGGTGAAAAACACCTCAGCAGTATATGACCCGATCCGTAAACTGGAGCGATCGATGGCCACCGTTACCTGCATCGGTACCCCACCAGAAATAGTTCCGCTTTGGGGACTGATTAAGAGCCACGGCTGCGTGGAGGTTGATTGCCAGTCAATTTCGCCGCCACCGGCATTCGCTAGCGTAATTACCTGCGAACTATTAGTGGCCTGGTCGCCAGAGCCAAAATCGATGCTATTAACGGAAATCGTGAAATGCGGAAATTGCGATAAACTGCTATGGCCTGTCACTTGAATGGAGATAGTGGCGGTCTTGTGCAAAAACGCGTCTTCCGCTCGAATGGTATGCTGACCTGTAGTCCATGAACTACCTATGTTGACCGAATCGCTGAAAGAGCCGTTCGCGTCGGCTGATATAAAGGACTGACCTCCTATATCAATGATGTGAATGGTATTATCACGCGTCAGTCCAACCCGCACACGCGGAGTAAAATGCGAACCACGCAGGATCAACACACCGCCAATGGCTATGGTGGGGGGGGTAGCCCGCAACGTTAGCGCGCCGGTGGAAGGAGCTGGCTGTGGATTACGACCGAGGGAAACAAAAATGCCGAACGCGCCGCCCAATAACAAGGCCAGGATAACCAATATTGCAACCCAGCCTGATACGCGGGTCATAAATGAGAAGCGTGGAGGTTTGTTATTACTGGCGCGCGGTCCCATAAAAGGCATACCCGGCACCGGTGTGGACGGCATTGAAGTCGTGAGGGGTGGGGCCGGTGTGTCAGGCAAGCCATCAGAGACGGCGCTTGAAGCAGCCATTGAGGATAAAGTCGATACCTGCGGGGTCTTGTGAGTAACAACCCTCTGCCAGGTAGCTCGTCGCTGCATCTCGTCTTCAGTTTCCGCCACATCCGGCCAATCCTTGATGGATTGATGCCTTTGAGCGGAAGCCGTCCTGACTCGTACATTGAACGGGTCATCATCTGACGCTTCGACCGCGCTTATTTTACCCGTGCCTGATCGCGGGCCATTGATATGCTGAGTTTCATCGGGGTCGCTGTGTTCATTTCGATCTACTGAATAAAATGAATGTGTTTTGAGCGAACCTGGGCGGCGAGGCCTGGGGTCTTTAGCGGAGGAATTGGTCACGGCGATATTACGTAGAGATGGTGCCTGTGAAGAAACAGACGAACCGCACTTAGCGCAATATTGAGCAATCCAGGGAAGTGGTGTACCACATTGTGGGCAGCGTATAACTCGCATGGCCTTTCCCTTTACGTGAACATAATGTTCCTCCCCTATGCAAGTTTACCGAAAGACAGGGGTTTTGTCAACGTTTGTCACGCTGTTTTCCAGAGTTTATCTAGTAAAGCTACTAACCCATCAACAATTGTTCCACGCCAGCAATATAATCATGCCATAAATTTGGCTCTACGGGTATCTATCACATTCTCGCATAATGGATTATAATTGAACAAAGAGAAGAACACTAAACTGTGCTATTCCGGAAGACCACATAAACCACCCATGTGAAAGGAAAGCAGGGAACCATTATGCTAACAAAATATATCCAGGCCGCGATGAATAAAGCCAGATATGAAATTTTGCCGGATGACAGTACCTTCTACGGCGAAATTCCCGGCTTTAACGGTGTTTATGCGAATGCGAAAACCCTTGAGGCATGCCGCAACGAACTAGAGGAAGTATTAGAAGATTGGATTTTGTTGAGTGTTTCTCTTCATTATCCACTTCCCAGCGTCGATGGCATCCAACTAGCCGTTGGAGAAGTAGCCTGATGCCTTATATTGGTCCTATTAAGCGTAAAGACCTGATTTACTATTTGAGTCAACTCGGCTTTGAAGGTCCCTACGCCGGAGGAAATCATCAATTTATGATAAAGGCCGATGAAAGAATCAGACTAACTATCCCAAATCCGCATCATGGTGACATTGGAGAGGGGCTGCTTATCAGAATTTTGAGGCAGGCAAGAATAGATAGAGCAACATGGGAAAAGCTCCGGTAATCTACTAATCAAACACCGCGTGTGGATTACTCTCCATATGCACCGCTGCCAGAAAATCCAACAGAAACGCCTGGCAATCATACCGGTGTTCCACACACCACAGGGCAACAGCAAATGACGTTCTGGCAGTCCACCAGTAGATGCGCTCGATCAATCCAGCGTCCACAGGCAAGCCATACGCCTCAAAAAACTCGCTCCATTGCCGCTGCGCGACATACCACCAGAGCAATAACCCCGCATCGCGCACCGGGTCGGAAAGCTGTATATCATCCCAGTCCACCATCAGCATTGCATCATTGGAGAGTAGAATATTTTTCGTGTTGGGGTCGGGATGCACTGGCACAAGCGTCACAGCCTGGAGTTGCTTTGACCATACCTTCAGCTTTTCAAAAGCTGATACTATTTCAGGTGCGCGTAACTCCTCGAATTGCAGCAATTGAAACCGCTTTTCCAATAGTGCAAGGTCGAACGCAACATGCTCAGCATAGCCTGGAAAGGAGTTTGCACCCAAAAGCGTTGTTAGAGTCTGGTCATTATGATAGCGTTGGATGAATGCCGCGAGTATGGGCAAATGACCCGCGAACCAGCGCCTATCGGGGTAGTTTCCTGTGATATATTCTTGCACCACATAAGACATATCATCGATTGTACCGCTGGCAATAACTCGCGGCGCAACTCCAATTTCACCCAGACGTTGTAAAGGCGCAACAGGCACATCAATTTTGATGGATACTCGCTCTGAACCATGCCGGGCAACAAAACACGCTTTCTGCTGCCCATCCTTTGGTTTAGTAATGTGCCATTCTTTCGTACCGAAATGGCGGCGCAGGATAACTTTGATCGTATGTGTCACCAATTGTCCCAGTGCAAAATATCATCCAATGGCACGCGCGCGCCCGGCTTAAACTCGGTTCCCAGCGTGTGGGCAATGGGGATCATGGCGGCCTGCACTACTTTTTCATAAGGAATACCAAGCACCTCAGCCGCTTCTTTCTCGTAGAAAAGATGCACGGATGTCCAGCAAGTTCCCAGGCTTCGCGCGCGCGCCGCCAGCATGAAGCTCCAGGCGGCAGGGAGCAGCGATCCCCACCAACCGGCCTGCACAGAGGCTGGTTGCCCATCGATCTCAGCTCGTCCATAGCCGCAAGGGATGAGCATGGCCGGGACTTCGTGCATATGCTCGGCCAGGTAGTTGGCGGAATCGGCGACTCTGGCAAGCGTGGTGATGCGGTCGGGCGTCATCCTCTTGCTCTGCGCAAGGTTGGCCACGGTCTGCTGTTGTAGTTGCCGGTAAGCAACCCAGCCCTTGCTATAGATTTCTCCCAGCGCCTGTATTTTCTGACGATCCGTCACAAGGATAAAATGCCAGGTCTGCCTGTTGCCGCCTGTGGGAGCTTGCACCGCGATTTCCAGGCATTCGCGCAGCAGTTCCGGTTCAACGGGGCGCGAAAAGTCGAGGCGCTTACGCACCGAGCGCGTGGTAGTGAGCAGTTCGTCAGGTGTCATGTTGAGCAAGGTCATGGGGTTCTTCTCCTGTCGTGTTCTTTAATTCGCTAAGATACCAGGGCGACCGCGAGGGTCGCCCCTACAATATTACGGGCATACATAACCCACGCGTGTATTGTAGGGGCGACCCTCGCGGTCTCCCTGGCGGGGTTCCACGGTCTCCCTGGCGGGGTTCCACGGTCTCCCCATCGAAGGTTCCGTTCGATAGAGCTTCTCGCTACACGGCAACGTTGGTCGAGCGGCTGTAGGGTTTCTCAGGGTCGATCAGCACGTTGACGCAGGCGGGCAGGCCAGATGCGAAGGCGCGTTCGAGGGCCGGGCGAATGTCCTGTGGTCTCTCAACCAGTTCGCCGTATCCGCCCAGAGCTTCGACCATTTTATCATAGCGAATGCCGGGCGAGAGTTCAGCGGCGGTGGTATGGCCAATGATGGCGCGCTGTGGATGCTTGATCTGGCCCCACGCGCCATCGTTGCCGATGATCGAGACAACGGGCAGCTTCTGGCGCACCATGCTTTCAAATTCCATGCCGTTGAGTCCAAACGCGCCATCACCATGCAGGATCAAGACTCGTTTGCCGGGGCGCGCGATCTGCGCGGCCATGGCGAAACCAGTACCAGTACCCAGGCAGCCCATGGGGCCGGGGTCGAGCCAGTAGCCGGGCCTGTAGACGTTGATGACTCTACCGCCGTAGCTGACGATATCACCGCCATCGCCTACAACGGTGGTATCCTCGTCGATGAAGTCGCGAATTTCGCGGCAGAAACGCATGGGATGAATAGGAACAGCATCTGAACGCATCAAAGATTCGTCGCGTTCCTGCGCTTTGCGCTCCTCGCCATGTATATGGGCCAGCCAGTCGCCCGCCGGGAGTTGTTTTATGGCCCCGGTCAACTGGCACATGCTCAGACCAACATCTCCCACCAGCGCGGCGGCTGCTCCCCGGTTGACGCCAACATCTTCGCCCGCCAGATCGAACCAGATCAGATTGGCCTGCGCCGGGATGAGCGGCGGCTGCCCGTGATTGAGGCGGAAGTCCATACGCGTGCCGATGGCCAGGATGGTATCCGCGCCCTCCAGAGCTTTGCGGCGCGATGAACTGAAGAATAACGGATGCGTCGGCGGCAGACAGCCACGACCCGCGCCGTTGAGGTAGACAGGGGCGTTGAGACGTTCCGCCAGCAGGCGCAGCGGCTCGGCTGCATCGCACCACCACACGGCTGTACCCGCCATGATGGCTGGGCGCTGCGCCTTTTCCAGCAGCGCGGCAGCCTGCGCGACCATGTCGGGATCGGGCGCGGTGCGGCCATTGAAGCGATAGTTGGCGGGTTCGCCAGGGTCAAATAAGGTATCGGTATCGGCGAAGTTGTTCAGCACATCCATCGGCATCTCTAAGAAGGTGGGGCCGGGCTTGCCGCTCAACATCTGGCGAAAGGCCGCGGCGGTGTACTCGCCCAGGCGCGCCGTCTCATGTACGGTGCGCGCCCACTTGGTAATGGGGCGCAGCAGATCGATCTGGTTCATCTCCTGCAGCGCGCCGCGATCCCACAATCCCAGGGGGGCCGCGCCGCCGATCACCAGGATGGGACTGCCCGCGAGATAAGCGTTCGCCACACCCGTCACACCGTCGGTGACGCCGGGGCCTGCCGTCAAAATCGCGACGCCAGGTTTGCGCGTAGCCTTGGCCCAGCCCTCCGCGGCATGCACCGCCGCCTGCTCGTGGCGCGTATCCACCACGCGGATGCCCTCGCGCACACAGCCATCATAAATACCCGCGATATGGCCGCCGCTCAGGGTGAAAACAACCTCGACGCCCTCACGCTTGAGAATTTTGGCGACCAGCCAGCCGCCATGAATCATGCCCATGTGGAACTCCTTGCAGTTTGCGAGATGCTTCTCTACGTGTTTCCAATATGATACACCATTGTACTCCACAACAAGAAGCTTTATCCTCCACACTTGCAACAACCCCTCTAAACCTGTTACCATTAGCAATGAGAATCAGGCGATGGGTGGACAGTTCTAAAGCCGCGCAACATGTCCTGATACCGCATTCAGGCTATTGTAAGGTAGCAAAAGTAATCAGCAAGTTTACTTTCAGGCAAATTTAATACACTACCAGCATACAATGGCGGGAGTGTCATATCTGTGGCGGCGCTTTTGTCCATCAACAAACCAACTATTTATTTTAGGAAAGTGAGAAGTGAGGATGCCAAAATTTCGTGGGGTGAAACGCTGGGCTACAATACTCTCAGCGCTGTTTTTATCCTCGATCCTTCTTGCAGCTTGCGATCAAAATACCCCGTCCATCTTGAATCCAAAAGGCCCCGTCGCCGCTAAGGAAGCCGGTCTGTTCTGGTTCATTCTGGTGGTCGCCACGATTGTCTTCGTGGTGGTTGAGGGTATGCTTATCTATTCCATTGTACGCTTCCGCGAGCGCCCAAATTCACCTGCTCCCCGGCAGATTCATGGAAATAACACGATTGAAATGATCTGGACGATAGTCCCATCGCTGTTCCTGTTCGCGGTACTCATCGGCACCATCTATACGATGTTTAACCTGAGCGATATTTCGGGTCAGGGCCGCACCCTTCAAATCACAGTTGTCGGCCATCAATGGTGGTGGGAGTTCGACTATACGAATGATGGCATTGTCACCGCCGATGAACTGGTGGTTCCGGTTGGCACGGTAATTCACACTACACTCGAATCCCAGAACGTGATTCACAGCTTCTGGATTCCGCAGATCACCGGCAAAACGGACGTAGTACCGGGTCACAGCAACGATAAGCTCTTCAAGGCGGATACGATCGGCACGTATCGCGGCATATGTACCGAATTCTGCGGGCTGCAACACGCGCACATGAGCTTTTTGCTGGTCGTCAAGTCTCAGAGCGAGTATATCTCCTGGCTGCATAATCAGCAGCAGGCCGCGCAGACGCCGACCAGTGGCGCCGCGCTGGCTGGCTATAAGCTCTTTACGGGTTCTGGTGGCTGTGTTAGTTGCCACGGCATCGTGGGCGTCAACCTGAATTCCAGTGACCTGCAGCATCTCACTGCAAAATATGGCGGTATTACCCCGGTTGGGCCAAACCTGACGCACTTCGCTACGCGCACATCTATCGCGGGGCTGGTGCTGTCGTGGAATCCGCAGTCCTGCGTCGTTAGCACGGATTCGTCGGGCAATGCGGTCATACAGAATCAATCGGCGTGCGGGTTGTACCAGTGGCTGCATGATCCGCAGGGTGTCAAACCTGGCAATGATATGCAAATCCGGCAACTCTCGGATACCGAGGTCGCGGAGTTGGTAGCATATCTTGAAGCTCTCAATTAAGACAGGCTTTTCTATTTATCCCGCGAGGACTACACAAAAGTAGACCACCTCGCGGAGCTGGATTTCGGAGGAATTGCCCATGGCAACCCGTACAATCGCTGAGGGTATAAGTCTTACAAGGCGCAAGCGCTTCAGCGAAACCTACATTGGCGACTGGATCATGACTATCGATCATAAAAAGCTCGGTATCATGTACATAGTCACCGCCTTCTTTTTCTTCCTGGTCGGTGGAGTAGAGGCATTACTTGTCCGCACTCAACTGGCAGTGCCAAATGGAAATATCCTGTCGGCAGTACAATATAACCAGGTCTTTACCATGCATGGCACGACCATGATATTCCTGTTTGTCATGCCGATGCTGACCGGCTTCGGTAACTACATCGTGCCGCTGATGATCGGCGCGCGCGATATGGCCTTCCCACGCCTGAATGCTTTCGGCTACTGGGTTGTGCTCTTCGGCGGACTCTTCCTGAACGTCAGCTTCCTGTTCGGGCAGGCACCCAACGCGGGCTGGTTCAGTTACGCGCCGCTCACCGAACTGACGTCAAGCTGCGGTATCAACGCGGTCGTCTGCACGCCAGGACTGAACATGGATTTCTGGGCGCTGGGTATCCTGATGCTCGGCGTTTCGTCTATCGCCGGCTCGCTCAACTTCGTGGCCACAATTCTCAGGCTGCGCGCCCCAGGCATGACGATTAACCGCATGCCCCTGTTTGCCTGGATGACGCTGGTAACATCGTTCCTGCTGCTCTTCTCGCTGCCCAGCGTCACAGCGGCGGCCATCCTGCTGCTGCTCGACCGTCATCTTGGCACGCACTTCTACCAGGCAGGCGCGGGTGGTGATCCGCTGCTGTGGCAGCACCTCTTCTGGTCGTTCGGGCATCCAGAGGTGTACATCCTGATCTTACCCGCCTTCGGTATCATCTCGGAAGTCCTGCCTGTCTTCTCGCGCAAGCCTATCTTTGGCTATACATTCATCGCGTGGTCGGGTGTCGCGATCGGCTTCCTGAGTTTCACCGTATGGGCGCACCATATGTTCGCGGTCGGTTTGCCGCTGGTCGCGCAGGCCTTCTTCGCTACCAGCACCACGCTGATCGCAATCCCAACCGCCGTGAAGATTTTCAACTGGATCGCCACCGTGTATGGTGGTAAAATACGCTTCAATGTCGCGATGCTGTTCGCGCTGGGTTTCATTGCCATGTTCCTGATTGGCGGACTGAACGGCGCAGCCCTGGCGGTGGTACCCTTCGACTACCAGGTGACGGATACCTACTTCGTGGTTGCTCACCTGCACTACGTGCTCTTTGGTGGAACCGTCTTCGGCATCTTCGCCGGCATCTATTACTGGTTCCCCAAAATGTCGGGTCGCAAACTGAATGAGGGACTGGGAAAATGGCAGTTCTGGCTGATGCTCATCGGCGTGAACCTGACCTTCTTCCCGATGCATATTCTGGGGCTGCTCGGCATGCCGCGCCGTGTCTACACGTATGCTGGCAACCTGGGCTGGAACGAGCTGAACCTGCTGGCAACCATCGGCGCTTTCATTATAGCCGTCGCGATCATGGTCTTCCTGTGGAACTTCATCGTCACGCTGCGCAGCGGTGAGAAGGCGGGCAGCGATCCCTGGGATGCATACACCCTGGAATGGGATACATCATCACCGCCCAAAGCGTACAATTTCGAGGTTATCCCGACGGTCAGAAGCCGGCGTCCATTCTATGATAAGAAGAACCCGGAGATCGCCGACTGGAAGACCGCGACCCATTAAACAGTAGGGACGCCCCTGGGGGTGTCCGCACGCATAAATCAACGCGCATTTCGCATCGAGGGGACACCCCCCAGGGGAACAAAGATACCCACGAGGGGCGTCCCTACTGGAAAGAGAAAACAGTGTCTGAGGAGTCAGGTCAGCACAAGAAAAAGCTATCGAGGAAGGATCAGCTCACGCCAGAGCAAATGGAACAGGCCATTGAAGCCAAAAGAAGCTACTGGCCTTTCGCGTTAGCTGTTGCGGTATTCATCGCGCTGGTCGGTATAGTAATTCATCCGATTGTGGTAGGCATTGGCGCGTTGCTAGTCATTGTGGCAATTATCGGTTGGGGCCTTGAATATCATTGATATGAGGGAGAAATAAACTATGAGTGTTGCTCACGGCGAACAAGTCGGGACAATCGAGGAGCACGGCCAGGAGGGCGGACGCAGTATCAACTGGTGGGGCATGATCTTCTTCATAACCTCAGAAGCGTTGATTTTCGCCAATTTCATCGCGGCCTACCTCTACCTGGAGATCCGCAATGGCAACTGGCAACTGCCAACCGATCTAACCTACCCTTTGATTAACACATTTATCCTGCTCGCGAGTAGTATTCCGGTACGCATAGCGGGAGCGGGCATCGCCAAAGGCAATCAGCGCAATCTTAAGATTGGTCTTTTCTTTACCGCGTTGATGGGCGCTATCTTCCTGGGCGGCCAGGTGTATGAATACACCGGTCTGTTCGGACAGCACTTTACACCGCAGGCCACCATCTTCGGGTCATCGTTTTTCATGTTGACAGGCTTCCACGGCCTGCATGTCACGGTCGGCGTACTCTTTCTGGTGATATGTCTCCTGCGCTCCCTGCGCGGCGATTTCACCGCCAAGAAGCATTTTGCGGTACAGGCAGCCGAAATGTACTGGCACTTCGTTGATGGCGTATGGGTAATCGTCTTTTCACTGGTCTACTTGTTGCCACACATCAGAGGATAAAATAAAGTCGTAAAGCACGAGCAAAAAAAGCAGATGGGCGCTGTCCCTCTGCTTTTTTCACGCTCACCCATGATATCTCAACTACCATCGTTGTTCGCAGGGTGAAGAAAGTGATCAAAGCTCATCCACAGACTTTTGGTAGGACGATAGAAGAGCACCGGCAACAGGATTGGCAATGTGCAGCCAAGAATAATGAGATCAACCACCGGCACCGCCTGGCTGGCCGCCAGGGGCACGGCGATAATGGCGATCAGCAATTCGCTAACCACCAGGTTCACAGCCATCGCACCCGTGTAATAGCCCGGCTCGCGTTCAAAGGCGTAGCCGCACACAGGGCAGTGTTCGTAGGTCTTGAAGAATCCGACGAATATTTTTCCCCTGCCACACACAGGACACCGCTGGCGCAATCCTCGCCTCAACATTAACAGTGCATGTTCTCCGGCTGTCATAAGCACACCTCCAGCTTTCTCTAAGCATACTATAGCAAAAATATCCTCTCTCTGCCTTCTCCTGGCACGTCATCCCGCTCTGATGATAAAATTTTGATAACAGAATAAGGACAATGTTCCTAACCAGGTGTGTGACACGTTAAATACTATGAGAACCCTTTGCTGGTTCGACAAAAGGGTATACTGATAATGAGAATGCAAGTATGCCCGCGTACCTTGAACATTTTGAAAGGAAGAGTGACTATGCAGCGCACTATGTGCAAAGGCAAGATTCACCGCGCCACCATTACCCAGGCCAACCTGAACTATGTTGGCAGCATCACTATCGATGCCGATTTGCTGGAAGCCGCCGACATCTACCCGTATGAAAAAGTGCAGGTGGTCAACGTCAACAACGGCGCGCGCCTGGAGACGTACACCATCGCCGGAGCGCGTGGTTCAGGGGTGATCTGCCTGAATGGAGCTGCCGCTCGTCACGCTGCTGAGGGTGACATTGTGATCATCATCAGTTATGCACAATATGACGAGCAGGAAATTCGCGCATTGGAGCCACACCTCGTCTTCGTAGACAGTGCAAATCACATCACCGAGACGAAACAGGTGCCGCTCATCGAGATGCTACCAGAATCGGCGTTAGCTGAAGCCATTTTCTAGCAGCATTCCAGTTCTTCATTCAGCCGCCCGGTTGGATGAATCGCTGCTAACCTTCTTCCTACCAAACGTTCGTCAGGTTGTTTACTCCACCTAATTTGGGCAAGGGTCTCCACCTAATTTGGGCAAGGCAAGGGCGACCGCAAGGGTCTCCACCCCACTTCTCCACCACTCCCGCCCCTACAATGACTACGAAGACGTGGTGTGCGGTCGGTTGCATTTGTATTCGACCGGAAGTTTATGCGGTTGTTGAACGGATTGTCTAAAACACTGAAGCATGGTATAGTATCCCCATGCAAATAACCGATCTTGAACCACAGGTTAATAATGCTGAGCGCGTCAATCTATACGTTGATGGTCATTTTTTGCTTGGCGTCAGCGCTCTCGTCGTGTTGCAGATGGGCTTAAAGGTAGAGCAGGAATTGCTGCCGGAGCAACTGGAACAATTGCGCAGCGAAGACGCCGAGCAGCAGGCTGTTGATCGCGCTTTGAACTTCCTCTCGTTTCGCCCGCGCAGTCGTGAAGAGGTGCGCCGCTACCTGCGCCGCAAAGAGACACCGCCATATATCATCGAGGCGGCGCTGGCGCGCCTGGATCGCCTCGATTTCGTCAATGATCGCGCCTTCGTTGAGTTCTGGGTAGAAAATCGCGACAAGTTCAATCCGCGCGGCTCGCACGCGCTCAAAAACGAATTGCGCGTGAAAGGCGTTGAGCAAGAAATAGTCGATGAGCTGGTGGACGGGGAGCAGGACGAGCAACTTGCCCTGCGCGCCGGGCGCAAAAAAGCCCTTTCGCTGGCGCGCCTCCCCAATATGGATTACCCGACGTTCCGCAACCGGCTCGGCGCGTTCTTGCAACGACGTGGTTTTGGCTACGAAGATGTGACGCATGCAGTTAAAGCGTTATGGAATGAGGCGAAAGAGGAGGCATGACGACCGCGAGGGTCGCTATATTCACAAATTTGTGACGCTATAACCTTCAAAAATTTGGAATCGTAGTATATAATAGAGATAGAGAGAAATCCCACACAAGACATCGACAGGGCAGGCTATGCTTCGCCCCTGCAAAGGCAGAACGACCTGGAATTTGCAGGGGTGTGAAGGCGTGGTCTGCCCTTATCATATACTGCTCAATTGCCGTTCCCGTTTCCATTTCCGTTCCCATCACCCTGCTGCGTGGGCGAGGGTGTCGCTGGCGGCGTATTATCGGTAGTTGTGGATGTAATCGCTGGCGTGGGCACAGCTTGCAGGTGTATAACGGGGTATGAACTGGCGTTAGCGTTGAGCGGCACAACGGTAATGCTCTGGATAGAGTCGGGCAGCGTTTTGCTATTACCCCGCGTAAAGTGGATGGCTATCGACTGCGCGTCAATGCCCGGCTGGTTTGCCAGGTACCGGGTCGCACCGGTCAACGTTTTGCTTTTGAGATTATTGCGTATGGCTTGCAGTTCAGAAGCAGGAAACTGGTAGAGCGCATCACCGCCTGCCGCGATCTTGATGCTGACTTTCTGAGACGGGGGGCTCACTATGGTAGGTTGCCCTAACTGAACTGTATTGCTGAGCAGCGAATAATTCGTACCCAGTTGCTTCACCTGGTTAGCTATTGCCTGTCGCGCCACACTCGTGGCGTCCGCCTTTATGAAAAAGTAAACGCTGCCTTGCTCGTTGAGGGTGACTATGACCGTGTTTCCCGGCTGTCCTACCGCAGGGTTTGAATTGATCGGGGAATCTGTATATTGGATAGGGCCGACCTGCATTCCCCCGGCGTTCGCCACCGATTGTACCAGTTGCTTCTTGAGAGTAGTTTCAAGCCCAGGCTGTATCTGTGCCGCAAGTCCATTGACATCTCGCTGGCTTACTCCCTGCTGGCAACTGAAAAAAAGGCAGTTAACCGACCCGGTCGTTGGCCCACTTTGTGATGCAGACTGATTGTTAGTAAGTTCTTTGAGTGGAATAATGGCGGTAGTGACATCCACATTTTGCGTCGTTGTGGTGGCTGTCAGCGTATAGACCTGGTTGAGTGGAATGACCTTCGGGCCGAAATTGACCGTCACCGCCGTAGCTGTTACTGCCTGATAGCCGTAATAGGCCAGCGCGCCAATTGTGAGCAACACCACAATCATGATTGCCCAGACCAGGGGCAATAGCGACCTCTTGCCACTTCTTTTTCCAGGGTTTCGCGGCGACCTTGAGGCTGGAGCAGACGTCAGAGCGGCCTGCGTTTGCATTTTAGCTGGTTGAAAAGAAGTGGTCGGCGCGCCGTAATCTTCGCGACTGAAGCTTTGTGGGGTTGCCGACAGGTTCGAGGCCATAGCCGGAATGGGTGAGAGCGGCGAGATGACGGGCAGAGGCGCGG
>DATLSI010000293.1:0-8918 GCA_035534255.1 Ktedonobacteraceae bacterium
TGATTCCACTCTCTTTCTCATTCACTCCCCTTGGACATGCCGACAAATATATCCCCAAAAAAGAGGAGAGAAAAGAGATAGAGATGCTCACTTGATCCGTGGAGGCGGGGCCTTTATGACAAATCCTTCATCACTGCCGCCAGGTCGTCATATACGTGGTCGGGGTGGATGGTGGATGCCGCCAGGTCCGCGCGGGAGGTGCTGCCGGAGAGCACAAGGAGGGTATGTGTTGTGGCATTTTTGCCCGCCAGGATGTCTACGCCCAGACCGTCGCCGATCATGACCGTCTCGTCGGGCTGGCTGCCCAGCAGGTGCATGGCTTCATAGAGCAGCATGGGTTCAGGCTTGCCTACAACTTCCGGGGAGACGCCGCTGGCTGCTTCGATGGCTGCCGCCAGTGAACCGGTGCCGGGGATGAAACCGCCCTGGATGGGGAGTACCGGGTCGCGGTTGATGGTGACGAAGGCTGCGCCGGCGCGTACCGCTCTCATGGCGCTTGTCAGCCGGGCATAATCGAAGTCGCGGTCGAGTCCTACCAGCACCGCGTCCGCCGCTTGAGCATCGAGAGGTGCAACTGATAAACCCTGCGCCTGTACCAGTTCCATCAAAGCCTGTTCGCCTACGACATAGACAACGCCATTGGGGAAGTGACGCGCGATGTTCTGCACGGCGGCCTGCCCGGCGGTCAGCAGGTGAGCAGCATCGGTGGAAATTCCCAGGCGCGTCAACTTATCCAGCACTTGCGCTCCGCTGGCGAAAGAATTGTTGGTGAGGAAGAGATATTTCTTGTGGTTGGCTTCGAGCCAGGCGACGAACTCTTTCGCTCCCGGCAACAACTCATTACCCCGGTAGATGACGCCATCCAGGTCTATCAGGTAGGTAGTATATGGTAACATACTGTTCTGGCCTTATTCTCTTTGTAGTTGCTCGCGGATAGCGACAATTTCGCGCCGCAGGGTGTGACTGATATTCACTGCCCGGTCGATCTTTTCGCAGGCGTGCAGTACGGTGCTGTGGTCGCGCCCGCCAAACATTTGCCCGATTTCCAGCAGGGACGCCTGCGTCTCCTGGCGCATGAGGTACATGGCGATCTGGCGCGGCACGACGATATGCTTGTCGCGCTGTTTGCCGCACATATCTTCAAGCGAGAGATGATAGTATTCCGCCACCGCCTGGGCGATTTGTTTGATGTTCAAGCGCGACTCCCGGCTATCATTGCCCAGGGACAACATGGCGGCCCGCGCGACTTCGATGGTGAGATCGGTCTGGTGCAGGTGTTGGTAGGCCATGAGACGATTCAGACAGCCCTCCAACTCGCGAATGTTGGTCTGCACGCGCCCGGCTATATACGCGATGATATCGTCGGGGACGGGATAGTGCAGCACGTCTGCTTTGACGCGCAGGATTGCCATGCGCGTCTCAAGATCGGGAGGCTGGATATCGGCGATCAAGCCCCATTCAAAGCGCGAGCGCAGCCGCTCTTCCAGGCTGATGATAGCTTTAGGCGGGCGGTCGCTGCATATCACGATCTGCTTGCTCATCTCGTAGAGGCTGTTAAAGGTATGGAAAAACTCTTCCTCGGTCGATTCTTTGCCCGCGATAAATTGAATATCATCTACCAGCAGGATATCGACCGAGCGGTATTTAGCGCGAAACTCTTCGGTTGTGCGGTAACGGATGGCATTGACGATTTCGTTGGTGAACTGTTCCGATGAGACATACAGCACAGCCAGGCCCGCCTGAATACTCTGGTGGCCGATGGCGTGCAGCAGGTGGGTCTTACCCAGTCCCACGCCGCCGTAGAGAAATAGCGGATTATAAGACTCGCCCGGTGCCTCGGCGACGGCCAGAGAAGCGGCATGCGCCAAACGATTACTATTGCCTACGATGAATGCATCGAAGGTGTAGCGTGGGTTAAGGCGGTTTTGCATGAGAATGTTGGCACGCTGCTCATTATCCCATTCTTCCGTTAACTGGTTGAGCGATGCGCCGCCATCGGCTACTCCGTAGTGGCCTGCGCTCTCGAGTTCAGGTGGCATGGGCGACCGGACCGGGACAATGTCATAATAGGCATAATCGCCGCCCTGGGCATAGCGCGGCGTGGGAATGCGCCCGCCGGTATCGCGTACCGGCAACCCCTCATCGTGATTGTTGGTAACTACCACTGTGACAGGCTGGCCGGTGATATCCGCCAGGATGTCTTCGATTGGACGCCGCCAGCGCGTATTGATGACATCACGCGCCAGCGAACTGGGTACCTGCAATGTGAAATACAGCGATTCCTCCTGCCCCATGAGTGAAGGCGCGTCAATGTCGTCAGCGCCAAAGTTGGGCGCGCTGGTAAGGTTGGCGGATTGCAGCCACGCTTTACACACCGCGTCCATTGGCAGCGTTTCCAGGCGATCAAGTGTCGTATACCAGATAGTAGAAGAATTAGCCATATTCACAATGTCACTCCCCATAGCATAGCAGCGGCGATTGGCCTCGCCCGCTGGTTCTCCGTCATTCCGGGTGATTTGTAGGGACGCGATCAATCGCGTCCGCGTGGGCAAGTGCCGGCGTGGGCGGACGCGATCAATCGCGTCCCTACACATGCGCGTCCTTTTTCACCCGGAAGGATGTAGAGACCTTGCCCGCCTCTACATCTCCACGAGGGCCACGCACTCGATCTCAACCAGCGCTTTGCGCGGCAATTCAGCAACGGCGATGGTGGAACGCGCCGGAGCGGGCTGGCCAGATACTTCAAAATAGCTGGCGTAGACCGCGTTCATCGCCTGAAAATCGCTCATATTGATAAGGAAAACGGTTGTCTTGACGATATTCGCAAGCGAAGAATTGGCGCTTGCCAGCACTGCCTGCAGGTTTTGCAGGACTCGATGTGTCTGTGCTTCGATATCGCCGTCAACCAGCACTCCTGTAGCTGGATCAAGCGCGATCTGTCCAGAACAATAAACGAATTGACCACTGCGAATTGCCTGGCTATATGGGCCGATGGCTGCCGGAGCCTGAGTTGTGCTGATCTGAGTACGTTCCATAAAATAATTTCCTGATTCTAACGGGCGCGATAAATCTGGCCCCTACAAATAGCATGACTATTAGAACAACTGTTGCCTGTACATGGGTGGATAGAACTGTCCGGGCGCGCCGTGTCCGCCCAGAGGTTGTTGCGCTGATGCCTGCGCGGATGCTGGATTCCCTCGATCTGATAACTCCCTGGCGCACTGGCGTAGGGACCGCTCCATTTCAGAGGCCGAGAGGAAGCGATCCTCCGGCTCTTTCTCTAAAACGCGGTTAACGATTTGCTCCAGGGCTGGTGGCACGTTGGCATTGAACTGGCGCAGTGGCGGTGGGTAGGTCGAAGCATGCTGCATGGCAATAGAAACGGCGGTCGGGCCGACGAAAGGCGGTCGCCCGGTCAGCATTTCAAACATGACTACCCCCAGCGAATAGAGATCCGAGGAGGCGGTCAATTTCTCACCGCGCGCCTGCTCCGGTGAGAGGTAATCAGCCGTGCCAAGCACAATTCCACTATTGGTAAGCCCGGCATCTTCTGCTACGCGTACAATGCCAAAATCGGTCAGCTTGACCAGCAGACTTGCTGCCAGCGCTCCGTTACTCATTCCTACCCCTGCTGGCGCGCCGCTTGAGACCAGCATAATATTCTGGGGTTTGATATCACGATGAATGAAGCCGCGCGCGTGCGCCACCTGCAAGACAGCACATACCTGGGCCGCGATCTCCAGCGTCTCCTGAGATTGCAAATGACGGCGCTGCGCTATCAACTGTTTCAGCGTGGGGCCTGGAATATACTCCATCACCAGAAAATACTGGCCAAATTCTTCAATAAAATCATAGATGGTGACGGCGTTGGGATGAGCAAGCGCGGCAGCAGCGCGCGCCTCGCGGCGAAAACGCTCGACTGCGCGCAGGTCATTTTTATCCAGCGAGCGCAGGACTTTGATAGCCACCAGTCGCTCTACACGATGATCCCATGTTTTGAAGACACTGGCCATGCCACCTGTCGCAATATGTTCGCGGATTTCGTACCGCCCGGCAATTAGCGTGCCTTCAAACTGTGTCAATGTCATACCTCAATATACCGGGAATCTTCTACTGATAGCGATGCTTTCGCCATGCATCCCTGGATGCATCGTCACAAATGACAGAGCGTAGTATACCATCAACAGGCTAATTCGTCCAGAACGCACGCGAACTGCCATCCAGTCCACCTGTCGTAAGTTGCACAGGGCTACCCTGCATGCTGTACTTGCCGGTTTTCGCGTCTTTCGTAATATTAGCCAGCCACAGGTCAAATTCGCTGTTGGTGTACTCGAAAAAGGCGATTTGCTTGCCATCGGGCGACCATACCGGCTGGCTCAGGTACAGACTGCTCAGGATATGCGAGGAGGCGAAGTACACAGACAGAGCCTGCTTCTCCGTCGCCGGGTCATTGGGCGTGGCAGTCACGCTCGCTGGTGGTGCCGGCATGACGTATAACCCCATCTGCGAGGCAGATTCGCGCCGGACATAAGCAATAGTATTGCCGTCAGGCGAAAAGGCCGGTTCAATGTTCTGCACATTGGTCGGAGTGAGCGCCACCCCCGAATCCTGAACAGGGGTGTACTGGCCGGGATGATCGGCAATAGCGTTGGCATCCGCCATGAAAATCTGGACCACCTGCTGGGTACCTGTTTTCGTGTCATAAGCATAGTGGGTATAAATGATCTGCTGGGTACCCACATGCGCCGGTTGATAGCCCGCATCGGTGTCTCCGCCGTCGCCGAAGCTAGCGTAGGCCAGCGCCTGCGGCGTTGCCGTCGGATCGTTGAATGGGATCGAGAAGACCTGCAAGTCAAGAAAGTAGCTGTTTCCAAACAACGAGTTCAGATTAGCCCAGACATAATTCTTTTGCAGGTCGCTCAGAAACAGGATATGCGAGCCATCAGGCGACCACTCCGGCTGCATGAACCAGAAAAAGGTATCTTTAGGGAAACCGCTATCGATATAAAAATGCCCGTTGCCGTTCAGCAAGGTCCTTACCGGACCCCCCGTTGAAGGCATCACATCGAGCGTTGAATAATTCATATACTTCTCGATGAAGACGATCCATTTCCCATCGGGTGAGACCGCCGGATCGTATGCATTGCTGGTATGCAGCAGTTGGGTCGCTTTATTGTTGCCGGTGATAACCCACAGATTATGATCGATGGTCAGGTAAATTTTCCCTTTGAACAGGTTTTGTACGACAGTTACCTGTTTTCCGCTCGAATTGGTGGTGATAGACTTACCGCTCGGAGCGCTGCTCCCACCGGTGCCGAAACACCCCTGCATACTCAACGCCACGAGCAATAATAAACTCAAAGTGACCCAGGACGTATTTTTTTTGGTGTTTTTCATATATTTCATCTCATACTTGCATAGCCTGCGGCGATTCAAAGACGGTAGCGAACAACAGGTCAAGCAGGCCATGAAGACCAGCCATGTTATCGCTGCTACTCTGCTGGCTCGCGTTGCTCGTGCTGGTGCTGGCTGGCTGCGACGTGGGCGTGCTGGCAACCTGTTGCTGTGCAGACGATGGCTGATGTGCCGATGCCAGCATCGAGTTATTACTGTTGGCAGTGATGTTACAGGCTGCACTGCTGCCAATATCGAACATCTGCGCGATGACCGGAACTATCTGGCTGCAATTAGGATTTACAATCGACTCGCCGCTCGGCAGTGTGGCGGCAGACGAATAGGGCGGCTGCAAGATGACACGATTGATCTTGTTCATATCAATGGTGCGCGCGAAATTCATCATTTTAATTACGTCAGTCAACTGCATATCAGTCTTGACGTAGCCATCCAGGTCCTGGGCGAGTTGCGGTAGTTCACCAACGATACTGGGGTTGGCAAGCTTTATCTTCAGAGCGCTGAGCACTTGCTGCTGGCGAGCCGAGCGCCCAAAATCGCCTACCAGGTCGGCATGGCGCGACCGCACGTATTCCAGGGCTTCGGGACCGGAAAGGTGCTGCGGCCCCGGCGTAATATACAGGCGCTGGTAGGCATAAATGTCGTTTGTATTATTGCCCACATCGAATGGGTAGGAATCATCGGTAATTGGATGCGTGACATCCACATCGACGCCGCCGACCGTGTTGATAACTTTGACAAACCCATCCAGGCCAACCCAGGCATAGTAGTTGATGGGGATGCCGAAATCCTGCTCAATCGTGCGGCGGCTGAGATCAACTGCTCCGGCAAAACCGCCCTGGCCAATGCTATAGCCATGCTCGAAAGCTTCGTCCAGCTTGCCCATGCCATAGCCCGGAATGTTGATATAGAAGTCACGCGGGATCGAGAGCATGCCTACCGTCTTGGTGGCTGGATCAATCGTCACGATGATGTCGGTCTGCGCCAGGTAAACGGTTGCGCCACCAGCCGAGGTTCCGAACTTCTGGTCGGTATCGCTCCCCAGCAACAAAATATTGATGCGTGGACCGCTTAAAATATCACCATTGCGTCCCTGGTTGGGGTTCTCTTCCCCTTTGGCGCGATTGACCGTCTGCCCGGTGATATCGCTAATGGGCTTGGAGAAGTTAACTTGATAGTAGGTGTAGAAGCCACCGCCCGCCAGCATTATGAGCAAGACAAATGCCACTACGACGCGCGCCCAGATGGGGAAGCGGCGTTTCATCCTCTGTTCCCTGCCGCTTCCTCTTCCACCGTTGCCGGGCGCCACCGGCGGCATATAGGGCGGAGGCCCTCCCGCTCCGGCATATCCCATTTGCTGCACCGGTGCTTGCGCGTAACCAGGCATGGGCATTGGCGGCGCACTCATATTTTGCCCGAACATCTGCGGGTCAGGTGGGTATACCCGCGGCGCGGCGGGCTGCTGCACAGGCGCGTTCCCGTACAGTGCAGGGAATGCCGCTATCCCCGAATCACGAGGCGAAACCGGCCCATTCATAAACGCCTGCGGGTCCACCCTGTTGGCGGCATGTCCCACCGGCCATGCCTGCTGCGTTGGCGGCGGCTGAACAGTTCTCTGCTCCAGTGTATCTTGATTTACGATAGAATCTAGATTCTGCACTCCAGGCTGTTGTTGGGGTTGAAGGTTCTGACCTTTGCCAGCATTCCAACTCGATAATAATCCTGCACGAGGGCGTTGCGACGGCATCGGGACGGGAGGCGGTACGCTTCGCGACGGCTGATTATCCACAGGATTATAACCATCGGGAACCGGCGACCAGCTATTCATTGCCCTGATGTGCTCCGGCACATTCTCATTAGTATCTCCCGGCTGCATAGCAAATCTCGCAAATTGGGATTTCAACTCTTATTACCTGCTTCCTGATGAACTGATCCATTGACTACCATATAACCAGGCATTCCCTACCTCCTCATCAACCACTTCCAGAGCGTCTCTCATACTCTTCATGCCAGACCTGGCCTCACTCGAGCATACCCTCACCAGTTACTAGGATAGTTCTATAACAACCCGGTTTCATTTTAGTATAACGAACTGTACTATTTAACCCTCACATTCAGCATCCTGATATACCATTTTTAACCATCGCACGCCAGAATGTCAGTTCTTCTACTCATTAAACGCTTGTCTCCGGCCAATCATCACATTGAGGGCTAGATTGTCCTATATTAATTGGCGCGCTGATAATAAAGGATAACCAGAACTTAAAGGCAACATAACGCTATGTTAACCCTCCGCTAACCAACACACGCTACCCTGTAGTATGAAGTAGACCAGATGCGAGAGGCGACAGGAGAAATGCTATGCGCGTTGCGATTATTACGGAGAATTTTCTGCCCAAGCTGGACGGGGTGACACGCACCCTGGCGAGAGTGCTGGAACACCTGCAAGCCGACGGCCACCAGGCTCTGCTGCTGGGCCCCGAAAGCGGTATGGAACAGTATGCCGGAGCGGAGATCGTCGGTACGGCGGGTCTCCCGCTGCCGTTCTATCCCGAACTCAAGTTTAACTTCTTCCGGCCCCTGTTTATCCGCCGCCTCAACGAGTTTCGTCCGGACATCGTCCACCTTGTCGATCCCGTCGTGCTTGGCGCGGCAGGACTGGCGGCGGCGCGCTTCCTCAATCTGCCCGTAGTCTCTTCCTATCACACCAACCTGGCCGCGTACTGCGGTCATTTTGGTTTTTCCCTCTTTAGCAGACCTATGTGGTCATATAACCGCTTCATTCACAACCAGTGCGCGCTCACCTTGTGTCCCTCGCCATCCACGGCTGCTATCCTGCGCAAACAGGGTTTTGAACGCGTGCGCATCTGGCCGCGCGGCGTGGATACCGTGCTCTTCCAGCCACAGCGACGCAGCGAGATATTACGCGCTTCCTGGTTACACGAGCGCACTGATCCTGAACGCAAAGTAATTTTGCTCTACGCTGGCCGCATCTCCTGGGAAAAAAACCTGCGCCTGCTGACCCAGGCCTATCGCGCAATGGATCACGCGCGTTGCCACCTGGTGATCGTCGGAAACGGGCCAGCTCTGAAAGAGGTGCAGCAGGAACTGGCCGATCTGCCGGTCACGTTCACCGGCTATCTCAGGGGAGAAGAACTGGCAACGGCCTATGCCTCGGCAGACATCTTTGCCTTCCCCTCGACATCGGAGACTTTTGGGCAGGTGGTGCTGGAAGCGATGGCCTGCGCGCTTCCAGTCGTAGGAGTAAACTCCGAGGGTGTGTGTGACCTCGTGCAGGAGGGGCGCACCGGCTTCCTGCTGGATGCAGAGGGACTCGATGAGCGCGAACAGGCGCACAGCTATCGCATTCGCCTCGAACACCTGCTTTATAATGTCGTCATGCGCTACACCTTCGGTCAGGCCGCGCTTAGCGAGGCGCAGCAGCGCTCCTGGCCAGCCGCCATGCAATCTCTCTTCGCTGGATACCAGGAAGTTATGCTCGGCGC
>DATLSI010000294.1:0-12451 GCA_035534255.1 Ktedonobacteraceae bacterium
GATATTGTGCTCCTGAAACAGGATCTGGGCGTGATTATCAACGGCATTCACTACGGGCGAGCCATCTTCCTCAATATCGATAAGTATCTGAAATATACCATGGTGGGCAATTTTGGCAATTTTTTCGCCCTGGCCATTTTGTACCTCTTCGCGCTCAACCTGCCCTTGCTCCCCGTCCAGTTGCTCTTAACCAGTCTGATTACCGATGTTCCCCTGATCACTATCGCTTCCGATACCGTTGACAGCAAGGAGGCCATGAAGCCGGAGCAATACCAGACGCGGTCGTTGCTGGTGATTTCTCTACTGCTTGGCTCGTGCACGGCGCTGTTTGAACTGCTCTACTTCGCGCTGATCTCATTGCGAGCACCGCTGTACGTCCAGACGAGTATGTTTCTCTTTCTCAGCGTGCTGCAGCTGGTCGTGATTGTCTCCATACGAAACCACGATTACTTCTGGAGAGGCACAAGGCCATCCCCGCTCTTAGCGGCAGCCGTCGCGCTGGCCTTTCTCGTCTCGTTTGCGTTACCCTATTTCCCCCCGACGGCGCGCCTGTTCTCGTTTGCGCCGCTACCTGTGCAAGAACTGGCGATCGTTGTTGGGTTGGCCCTGGCCTACGTTGTGGTCCTGGATGTGGTCAAAGTCTGGTTCTACCGGCGAGCAGACAAAGACGCTTCGAGATTGCTCGATGTGCCACCATCCGCTCGGGCAAAGCACTGATGCGCGGGATCGCCAGTGCATCATGACCCTCCCACACCCTGATGGCCTGGTATCACGCAAGCTGTCACCAGGCCTTCATGTATGTCTTGGAAAGAAAACATCAATCACTAACATTTGCTTATTTTGGAACTTGACCGACAATAAAGAGGTCTTGTTCTTTCTCGCTCTTTCTCGTTCCATACTCGACAACATCTAGCTCAAGAGCTGCAAAAATATGTTGTAAAAGGGGGAGAGGATATGGCCTTCTATGTGTAATATCCAACCAGAAAATCTCCTTTGCCACTTCTGGAACCCTGAAATTAGGGGTTATCACAATGATAATCCCACCAGACTGCAGAGCTTTGCGGCACAAGTGAAGCAAAAGCACACCATCAGGGCCATCAAAGTGTTCTATGATGTGGCGGAGAAATATCCCGTCAAATACACCGATTTTATCATGCAAATATTCATGGGCTTCTGCCTTCGTTGCCTCAAGTCCCTTTGAACTCGCTGTAGCGATTTTTAGAGGATCGATATCAATGCCCGTGGCCTTCGTACCAATGTTACCCAGTAGTTCTAACATCAAGCCTTCACCACATCCAACATCAAGGACATTGATACACTTGCGAAAATAGTTCACAAATGGCTCAAGACGCGGCAAATTCTTCGCTGAATTACCTTCGAAACTATGTGCTACTATCCGAATTATTCGCTCTAATTCTGTACGTTCATCAGCACTTTGATTGTTAATTTGGTCTTGTTGGCTAAAGGTACTTGAAGTATCTGCCTGATTCATTTAGATTGACCTCCGTCTACGTTCATTTTCTAACAATGAAAAGTTATATTAATGTTATACAACAAAATCTAGAATTATGAAATCTAAATGCCTAAATACTTCCAAGTCGACTATGCGGCCTGAGTCTGTGGCCGACTAGCCTCTTTGTCTGGCGCAAAAGGACTGGCAACAGCACCTCGCTGGCGGCCTATCCTACATTTATGCTTCTGCTTTTTACAAACATTCTCCATACACCTGCATGTACTCCTCCAACTCGCGTTGCGGCGCGAAGTAGGTCAAAGCTCGTTCCCTGGCCTGCTGCCCGTATGCTCTGCTGGTCTGTTCGTCGCTCAACAATTGCGCGATGGCCTCACACAACTCTATTGATGAGCCGGGGCTGACCAGCAGTCCATGTTTGCCGTGTTCAATCATCTGGGATAATGCACCGGCGCGCGTGGCTGCTATGGGCAGCCCGGCAAGCATGGCTTCCAGTATAGCGTTGGGGCAGCCATCGTGCAGGGATGAGAAGGCGAATACGTTCATGGCGCGTAAATAACGCAGGGCGGCGCGCCTGGCTATCTTGCCTGTCAGCGTAAATTTGCCTTCAAGTTCATACGTTGCCACCAGTTCATCAAAACGTGATTGCTCGGCGGGTAAGACGTAACCAACCAGCAATAAATGCGCGTTTGGGTAGCCTTGCAAGAGTTGGCTGAAGGCGGCGAGCAGGATTTCAAGGCCCTTTTTGTTTCTGAAGACTGCCAGCGAACCAATGACAGGACGTGAAAGGGACAACTCTTCAACGCCCTCCGCGAAATCGTCCGGGCGTATGCTGTTGAGGATGACGCGCCCTGCACCTGGACGGTTACTGAGGATGCGCGCCCTGTCCAGGCCCTCCTGGCTGACCGTGGTGATGTTCGTGGCATGCTCCAATGCCCATTTGAGGTAGTGAAACCAATCAGGTTTGAAGACATCGGTAATGGCATCCTTGCCGCGCATGCTGACAAGCGCAGGGATACCAAGCAGGCGCGCCGCGTAGACGGTTGGGAAGCCCGCGATGGTGACGTAAAATGCCTGCATGAGATCATAGCAACGCTGTTCCGCCAGCGCGAGCAGGGCATAATGGATGTCAATCCAGCGTTGTTCGTGTTGCTCGCTGCCCGTCCAGGAAGTTATTTGATAGAGCGAGACACCTTCAAATGGCGAGACAAGCTGTGTGATGCCATTATTTCCTGCTGCTTTGAAGGCTGTCTGCCCGAAAGCATTGAGCATAATGATGTCTACCTGCATGCCATACGTAGATGCCAGGCCGCGCGCGATACGCACAAGCGAGTTTTCGACCCCTCCGGCGTCGAAGACGTTGTCGGATGTGGTCAGGGCGATACGTTGAGGTTTTATGTTATCCATCAATTAGCTCACTTATCAAACGCGCATTTGTAGCGGCTCCATCGGTCTTGATGGGCAACTGTCCCGCGATTGGGAATGGTTCGCGCAGGCACATCTCCAATACTGTTGAGATATCTCCCTCAAGCACGGTTTCAAGATCGAGCAGGCGCAGTTTGCGCAGATCGGCCAGTCTTGAGGCGTGCAACATCTGTTCGCGTTCATTGAGCTGGCGCGGGATAATCAGGGCATTCGCGCCCGTGGAGATGACCTCGGAGAGCGAATTATAGCCGCCGGAGCCGATGAAAAGATCGCTGGCCTTCATCCAGGCAGGCAGAGGATCGAGCAGGCGCGTCCAGTGCCAGTTTGCACGTTGGGCAACCACTTTTTGCAAACGCTCGTAACTCTCAGCTTCGAGATATGGCCCTGCCGCGAAGTAAGCCAGGTCAACTGCGCGTGACACGCGCTCCAGGCTGCTCAACAGCGCCTGCCATAGTGGTTCTGTACCCTGGCCGCCGCCAAAACTGGCAACTATGATGCGCGCGTCACGTGCTATGTTCAACTGCGCGCGTGCCTCTAAACGCGTGGCGACGGTCGGGCGCGTCACATAGCCGGTATAGTGTAGCATTTCGACAAGCGATGACGGCACGTCGTAATACTCTTCAAGTCTGAAGACGTTTTCATCGACGTAGACATGGATGGCTGCATAGTATTCGAGGATGAAAGCCGTGATGCGCGGGTTAAAGAACTGGCTATTGGTTGCTTCCGGGGTACCGAGGATGCCGCGCAATCCAAGCACATTCTTTGTGGCGGGCGCATGAGTTAAGGCTGGCACCAGTTCGCCATCGTTCCCCTGCGGGTGATAATCCACAATCAGCGCGTGAGGGCGAAAGTCGCGCACAAACATTGCGACCAGGTTCTCGCGCAATTTTGATAAATCGTCTCGCGCAATGGACATGATAGGCGCGGAAGTGGCTCCCCGCGCGTGGTCATAGGCCAGGTACGATGGTATCTTCATCACGTCCATGCCCGGCGGCAACAGTTCAAAGCCCTTTGACGCTCCGGTAATGCCCATAACAGCGCTGCCGGGCAGGTGTTCGAGCAGCCCCTGACCGAGAGTCGCGCTGCGCGCGGTATGACCGAGACTGCGCCCGTTATGCCAGTACAGCGCGATACGTTTATTTGAACATATCATTTGATCGTCAATTGCTCAATAGCGTCTAAATCCAGTTCGATGAAGCTGGCAGGATAGAACAGTTCCCAGTTTGTCAGCACTTCAGGATGGACCTCACCAAACTGCCCTATGTGCATATCTTCATCACCGTAAAAAATGTCCATTTGCCGGCCCACGATAAGCGCAGCGCCAACGCTGCGCTTGAGCGCATAGGGCAGGCGCAGGTGATAACACAAGGCGTCGAGCAGGGTGTGGGCGTTGTTAAATGGATGCTCACTGCCGAGTAGTAGGATGCCCATCTTCCAGCGCGAGTGCGCCACGCTCTGCTCGTCCACGCGCACCGTCTCGGTGAAGAGATAGAACGTCGCGGGCGGCTGCGGCGCGCTGGCATGCGCGGCGTTCCTCAAGAGAGGCGGCAGGCTGCTGTCCACCACATATTCACGCAACCTGTTGACGGCATTAGCGAGACGCATTACCTGTTGGGGCGCATCGTGGCGCGTGTAGCCAATGACATCCTCCTGAGAATCCAGCAGCAGGCCAATGGTCTGGCGCGCTCCATACGCTTGCATATACTTTACTAAGCGTTCTTCCAGCGCGTTACGCCGAGTCTGCCCACCGAGCGCGGGAGTCGTCAGCAAGGGCGCTGGCTTCACCTCGTCGTAATGGCTGACAACCAGGTAATCTTCCAGGATATCGATGGGATGGATGATGTCGAAACGGAAGATGGGCGGCGTGACATGCCACGTTTGCTCAGCCTCATCATGTTGAAGCTCAAAATGCTGGCTTTGCAGCGCGTCCTTGAAGCGTTCACCGGTGGGCACAAAGCCGAATGTCTGGCAGACGTACTGGTCAGAAAAATCGAACGCCTCCCATTTCGCGAATTGCTCGTTAGCATCCAACGAGGTCGCGTAGCCCACCAGCGTATAGACGCGATCAACGTAGTTGCAGGCGAAGGTGAAGCATAACCACGAGGCGATGCGCGGGTCATGCGCGGTGAAAACGACGGTATTCTTGCCCGGCGCGAGAGTCAGAACGGGCAGGGTCGCCTCATCATCGTCGATTGGAGCAATGTGAATTTCGCGCTGCATGCCTGGCAGGATAGTCACATCTACCTGCTGGCTGCTGCCGAAACCCAGTTGATCGCGAACTTTTTTGAAGAAATAGCCATCGTCAACGATCTCCTGTGCATTACTCACCTCGACAAACAAGACCCAGGCAGATTTATTGGCGGGCAGATTTGCAAAATGGACCTCAATTTCTGGCAGACCGGAGATGAGTTCGAGACCATATGTACGGCCAGCCATGGGAGCGAGAATACGCGCCAGTCCCTCGACGCACCACAATTCCGGGCGCAGCGTATCCATGAAGTTGAGGGTCAGTACATCGTCGCTCTGCGCATCGATCAGGGCCTTGACGCCGAGCAGGTCGCGCTCAAAATCGGGCGAGGCGAGCGCGCCAGGCATCCTGCGCGTGAGCCGACTGCGCTCAAAATCAACGTTCGGCATGGACGGGTACCTCCGTTTCGTCAAAGGCGTCGAAGCCGATGCTATTGGGGTCAAGCGCCTTCGGATTATTGCACAGGAAACGCGCCAGGCGGCTGACATTAAAGCCGATCAGTCCCACCGGCACCGGCACGTCGAGGATGGCGGCCGACTCTGGCCGCAACATGCCGCAGGAGCCGATTTCATCACTGCTGCCATCGGCATATACGACAAAAATATCGACCGAGACTTCGGCAAAGGGAAAATAGTTGGCCTGCACCCGCACATCGACCGCGCGAGGAAACATGGCCAGGCAGACATGCTTGATGCTGCCCAGCAGCGTCGAGACGTTCAGACCCGCGTCGGCTACCAGCACGTCCATCTGTAAAAACTCCGGTTTTTCGGGCCGGGCGCGGCAGCAGCGCGAAAAGCCGAAGACGCGCAGCGGGTATTCTGTCGCCTTTGCCAGCTGCCGCACAGTAACTGGCGTGCTGTGACTGCGCACCACCACCTGCTCGTTGTTGAAACCATTCAGGTTGCCCCAGCCACGCGAGCCGGATGTGCCTTTGCCCTGGTACTCCAACGCGAAACGCTCCTGGCAGGCGATGGTCGCCGCGCTCATTTCAGGGCTATCCTCCGGCAGCGTCACGCCATCGATGGCCAGCAGGTGTTTCGGGCTGCGCACCGGGTGGCACTTGTGCATAAATAAGACGTTGAGGTTCCAGAATTGCGTTTCCAGGATGGGCCGCGAGACCTCACTGAAACCGGCAGCCACCAGCGAACTGCGCAAATAGGTCAAAAAACGCGGCAAAGGATGTTGCAACTCAAGGCGCTTTTCGGGTGGCGCGACCACGCTCAACGGGCGGAACTGGCGCTCGCGCCACGCGCCGCTCATGAGCATCTCGCGTGTCACGCTGCCGATCATATTTTGCGTTGCGGTTTCGGCGTAGTGACGAGCCTGCTCTTCTCCCAGGGCGGTCAGGCGGTAGCCGCTCAGCGCAATCTGCTTGTCTTCCACCAGCTTGCGCTTCTCGGCCTCGGCCCCGGCTGGATTGAGCGGATCACGCGCCGGTGTTTCCCTGACATGCGCCAGGTAACTTTGCAACTGGCCTATGGACGCGGGCATATCCTGCTGCCGGGGCACGATCCTGCCAGCAGCGAAGGCCACGTAGCCAGCTTTCTGAAACGCTCCCAGGTACATGCCGATGGTAAACTTCGCCTCCGACTGCGGCAGGTATTCATTGATCTCTTGCAGGGACAGAGAGCCTTGCGCGAGTAGATGCTGCCAGAGGCGCTGTTCCGGCAAACCCTGCTCCAAATATTCTTGCCCGGCTTTTCTCAGCACGCGCTTCTGCTCGCTGCCCGTGACGACGCTTTCCGCCAGCCCCTTGGCGCACAGGTAACCCAGCGCGGACAGCCCCTGCGCGTAGGTGAGTTCCGTTCCGTCCAGCAGGCTCTCGACGGGCTGCGCGCTCTCCCCGGCTTTGCTCGCCAGGGCATTGAGCACGCGTATTTCATTGTCGCTCAGGACAATCTCATTGTCTTGCATAGTGTCACTCACTTCACTATCTACATTATTCTCTCAGAGTCCCACCTACGGCTTCACCTACGCGGCGAATAATGCGGTTGCGTATTGCCACTACCTGTGACTCTTTCAGGGGTTCCGCGACGCTTTCGTAGGTCAGCTTGTAGGCCAGCGATTTGTGGCCGTCGGGGACGGGCTGCCCCCGGTATATGTCGAAAAGTTCGACTTTGGTAAGCAGCGTGCCGCCGGCCTTGCGAATGGCATCCAGCACTTGCGCGGCAGGAACTTCCTCGCCCACCACGAAGGCCAGGTCTTCCACGACCGGGGGGTAGTTGCTGATGGGCGCTACCGGCTGCAATTGCCAGCCCGGCTTGATGAGCGGTTTGATGTGCATTTCAGCCGCGAAGACACGCGCTCCGGCGGGTACATCAAAGTCGAGCAGCACCTGCGGATCGATCTCTCCCATGATGCCCAGTGAGTCGCCATGCAGCTTTATAAGCGCGCATGTGGCTGTGAAGGCCCGGTGATGGCTCTCCACGACATAGTCGATATCTCTTTCAGCATAACCCAGGCGCTGCAAAAGCGTCTCAATCATGCCTTTCAGGTCGAAGAAATCGAAGTTTTCCGCGCCTGCCGGGTCGGGGTAGAGACTGGATGGGCGGCGCGTTCCCGTCAGCAGGATGCTCAGGCGCGGGTCTTCTTCGGGGCGCAGGCCATCGCCGTTTTCGGGCCGGTAGACCCTGCCAAGCTCGAAGATGGCGTAGCGCGTCGTGTAGCGATAGTTATAAGCCAGGTTTTCCAGCGCGCTGACCAGCATGTCGCGGCGCATCACGCGCCGTTTGGCCGACAAGGGGTTGAGCAGCGTGACGAATGGCACCTTCTGCTCGCCGGTTCCCAGGGGACGACGAGCCAGCCTGTCGTGATTTTCGGGCGTGGTCAGCGAGTAGCTGATGGTTTCTTGCAGGCCACAGCCGACCAGGATATCGCGTATCTTCTCCTCGGTTTCCAAACCGAGGTTGCGGCGCTGCGGCGGCAGCACATCATCCATCAGCGTGGTATCGATCTTTTCGTAGCCGATGATACGCGCCACCTCTTCCGCGAGATCGGCGGGTATCTGGATATCCAGCCGGTGCCAGGGCGCGGTGCAGCTCAAAAGCGGCTCGTTCTGTTCTACGCGCAGGCCAAAGGTTGAGCTTCCCATTTCGGCACGCGGCGCGGGCAGGCTCGCGACCTGCTCGCTGACGATATCCAGGCGCTGCAGCCCGGCGGCAATTTCAGGCAAGGTGATCTGCATGCCCAGGATGCGACGCACGTCGCTTTCCGTGGTGTAGACCACGCGGGTAGGTTGTGGCACGGGATAGTTATCAACCATGCCCGGCACGACATGCCCGGCGGCGTGCTCGCGCATAAGGGATGCAGCGCGGCGCGCCCCAATGGCGTTGAGCGTGGCAGGAATACCGCGTGTGAAACGCTGGCTGGCCTCGCTGGGCAACTTCAACTTCTGCGCCGCGCGGCGATTATTGATGCCATCGAAAGTAGCCGACTCCAACAGCACGCTGCGCGTCCCATCATGCACCTCGGTCTCAGCGCCGCCCATTACGCCCGCGATGGCAATGGGGCCAAGCGTGTCGCAAATCAGCAACATGGAGTCATCCAACTCGCGCTCGACGCCGTCCAGCGTGGTCATCTTCTGACCGTCGATGGCGCGGCGCACGATGATGATTGGCTTGCTCTCTCCTACTCTGCGCGCGCGTTCGACCAGTAGATCATAGTCGAAGGCGTGCAGAGGCTGACCCCATTCCAGCATCACGTAGTTGGTGATGTCCACTACGTTACTGATGGGGCGCATACCCGTCTTTGTCAGACGATCCTGCATCCATTTCGGCGAACTTCCGATCTGCACATCCTTGATTACCATCGCGGTGTAGCGATTGCATAACTGCGCATCCTCGATTTGCACGGAGATATATTCATCCACCTTGTGACCGCTGCTCAAGGACAGATCATCGGGCGGCAGGTGCAATGGCGCGTCGGTGAGCGCGGCCACTTCACGCGCCACGCCGATCATGTTGTGGCAGCGCGCCATATCAACGGTCAGACCCAGCGCCAGCACCTCATCGCCCAGGTAATCGCGCAGCGCCATGCCGACGGGCGCGTCCTCAGGCAAGATGAGAATGCCTTCGTGCTCCTCGCTCAAACCCAGTTCGCGCTCTGAACAGACCATGCCATTGGAGGCAACGCCGCGAATCTTGGATGGCTTCAGCTTCTTCTTAGGCCGCGGTCGCTCGTCGCTGTAGGCGTCGAACAGCACCGCGCCAGCGCGAGCGAAGGCCACTTTGAGTGTTGGCAAGTCTTCCCTACCCTTGTACTCAAAAAGGTTTGGCGCGCCCGTCACCACCTGTTCGGGTGAAGCCGCGCCGAAATCGACATCCACCAGCACCAGCCGATCGGCGTTCGGATGCGGCTTCACCGCGGCGACGCGCCCGACGACGATGGTTTCAGCGTCCCACCAGTCGCCCGTATTTTCGATGGCCTCGACTTCCAGGCCGGCCAGCGTCAAACGCTCCGCCAGTTGGCTGACAGGCAGGTTCAAATCAACATATTCTTTTAACCATGAAATGGGAACTTGCATTGTATTCTCCTTACACGCGCTCTTGCAGCCGCACGTCGTTGGTGTAGAAGTAGCGGATATCGTCGATGCCGTACTTCTGCAGCGACATGCGTTCAGGCCCCATGCCGAAGGCGAAGCCGCTGAACTCGGTAGGATCATAGCCGCCGTATTGCAGCACGAGCGGGTGAACCATGCCCGCGCCCAGGATTTCTAACCAGCCGGTGTACTTACAGATGGCGCAGCCCTTGCCGTTGCAAATGATGCAGTCGATATCCATCTCCACGCTCGGTTCGGTGAACGGGAAGTAGCTCTTGCGGAAGCGCGCCTGCCTGCCCTCGCCGTACATCTGGTTGGCATAGTTCATCAGCACGCCTTTCAAGTCGGTGAAGGTGATGCGTTTACCGACCGCCAGGCCTTCTACCTGGTAGAACATGGACTCGGAACGCGCCGTCACCTGCTCGTAGCGGTAGACTTTACCGGGCAAGACGACGCGAATAGGCTCAGGCGCGTACTCGCGCATGGCGTGTACCTGGCCAGGGCTGGTATGCGTGCGCAGCAGCAAGCCGGGCGTGCTGGTATAGAAGGTGTCCCACATATCGCGCGCGGGATGGCCCGGCGGCATATTGAGCCACTGGAAGTTGTACTCGTCGGTTTCTACTTCCGGGCTATCGTAAATCTGGAAGCCCATAGCGGCGAAAATGCCGCAAATGTCGCGCAGGGTGCGCGTGGTGATGTGCAGCTTGCCGAGCGTTTGCGGGCGACCCGGCAGCGTTACATCCACGCTTTCAGCGCGGCGCATTGCCTCTAATTCGGCCTGCGCGATGGCATCCTGGCGCGCCTGTAACGCTGCTTCCAGCGCGACCTTGATTTCATTGGCAACTTTACCAACCTGCGGCCGCTCTTCCGGTGTCAGGCTGCCCAGGTTGCGTAAAATAGCGGTAAGCTGTCCTTTGCGTCCCAGGTATTCGCTATGCCATGCCTGTATCTGCTCGCTATTGCCGGCCTGCTCCAGCGCCGCCTTCGCAGCGCGCAGCACCTGCTCCAACTGCTGCACGATATCCTCTCGCGTCGTATTTCCCATGTGATTGCTGCCTTCCTGCCATGTAGGAATTAAATGAATCAAAAAAGCTGACAACACGTTCATCTCAAGGGACGAAGTTGCCAGCATACTCCGCGGTACCACCCATATTGATCCCCAGCACGCGCAGTTTTCCATATTATCATCAATATATGATGCATGCCGGTGATCCACCTGGTTCGTCTGCTAACGGAGACTTCCGGGGCTGTCTACTCTTTTTCAACAGCCAGCTCTGGGGCGAACTTCAGCCAATTGTTACGCGAAAAGGCTTGCAGCCAGTGGCCTTTTCTCTCTGTCGCGTCCCTACCCGCTTACTTTTCCCCATCGTTGCTTTGTGCGTATCGTCTTTATGTTAACGCATAGTATGCCAGATTTTACCTTATCTGTCTAGAGGGAAATTTTCCGGCTTTTGCCCGATTGCCAGCAGCATGTGTCCATCTTTTTTGAGTAAGAGGCGTTCGGCGAGCCTTCTGACAAAAGGCGCTCTCTTCGTGAGCCGGTTGTAGCCGGGCAGTTCTTCTTGCATGAGACGATGAACATAGAGCGGCTGGACATACTCCACGTAAAACCCCGCTTTGCGCAAGATGCGTGTAAATTCCTGTTTGCTGAAACCATACTGGAAGAAGGGCAATGCTGGCCGCTGCCGTTCATACATAAAAAGCTGGCCTTTTAACTTGCGCGCCGGGCCGAAGTATGGCACAGCGATAAGGATTTTGCCGCCAGGTTTAAGCACGCGAAACGCCTCCAACAGAAAAGGCTCAGGCCCTTCAAGGCGGTGCTCTACCACGCCGATTGACAGGTAGGAATCATACGAATCGTCGGGGCAAGCGATAGCCAGCGCGTTGCCCTGCTTTACAGGTAGTTGTGGATTGACTCCCTGCACAAGTTCTACCAGTTCGCGCGCGTATTCAATGCCCTCGATCTTCAATCCCTGCCGATGTAAAGCTGCTACCCAGTAGCCCGCGCCGCAGCCAGCTTCCAGGTGCAGGCCACGCGGCGATAGATACCTGAGCAGGATTTGCCCCAGTTCGTCCTGTCGAAGCGCTGCGTTTTGCGCGGCAGCGTAATAATCAGCCGTGAGGCGCCCCCGCCAGTACTCGTACCAGTAGCGTTCGTCGCCCGGCTCACCATACCAAGCTATACGCTCACGAGATACATGGCGGCGGCGACCCTGCCAGTGTGGTTTACCCGGTTGCTGCATCTTTTTGCCAGGAATTTCCATACTTTGGTATTTGCTGTGTTGTAGAATGCATTACGTAATTGAGTATACCATGTCTGTATCTGCTGAATATTAACGACCGAACACGGGAATGACGCACATCACAGCACAGGACGCCTGCGTCCCCCGCCTCCGTCCGTAGGGACAAGGACGCGGGGTCCGGCTGGTGCGGGGGCCTTGTGCTTGTCCGGGGTGGGGTGCCCTGCCATGGCATCAGGGAACCATGCAGGAAGTGTCCCCCTACGAGGACAAGCACAAGGCCCCCTCATCCACTCCACCCCGCGTCCTTGTCCCTACGGGCGGAGACGGCATTTCATGCCATTACCGGTTTTGGGCGTCAATATTCATTAGATTCCAGGCATCCTAACAAGAGAAAGGGAACCGTAATGGATATCGCGAACAAAGTAGTTCTTGTGACGGGCGGAGCGTCGGGCCTGGGCGGCGCGTGTGTGCGCTTGCTGACGAGTGCGGGCGCAAAAGCGGTGATCGCCGACCTGAACGAAGAAACCGGC
>DATLSI010000295.1:0-12094 GCA_035534255.1 Ktedonobacteraceae bacterium
CCCGATTTCGAGTCGGTTGCTGTTTCTTATTATGCTCGCACGGGTTCGCGCGACGAGCCGGATATGTCAATCGCGGGCGTCTCGCACTTTTTAGAGCACATGGTCTTTAAAGGCACAAAGACGCTCGACTGGCAGGAAATCACGCTTGAATTTAACAAGATCGGCGCGGAACTCAACGCTTTTACGTCGCATGAAGCCACCGTCTATTACGCGCGCGTGCTGGGTGAGTACCTGGAGCGCGCCCTTGAGCTACTGAGCGACATGATGTACCCGCGCCTGGCTGAGAGCGACTTCACGACTGAGAAAGAAGTCATCATCAACGAGATTGCGCGCTCGGATGACCAGCCCTACGACCGGGCATTCAGGCGCTTGATGCAGGTCTATTTCGATGGGCATCCATTGGGGCATGATGTGCTCGGTTCGCGCGAGAGCATTCGCGATATGCGCATCGAGCAGATGCGCGATTACTGGAACCGGCGTTATGCCGCCAATAACTTAATCCTATCGGTAGCTGGCAACTTCGACTGGGATCAGCTTGTCAGCCTGGCTGAGAAACATTGCTCCGACTGGCGTACCGGCGATGCCGGGCGACATGTTGAGCCATACCAACCGGCGCAGCCGCGCAACGAAATTATGATCGACGAGAAGCTGAAACAGCAGATTCTATTGCTCGCCATGCCATCCGTGGATGTGAAGGACCCTGATTACTACGCCGCCGCCCTTGGTGGAAGCATCCTGGGTGACAGCGACGGTTCCCGCCTGTACTGGAACATCAACCAGAAGGGTCTCGCGGAATCGGCCAGTGCCTTTAGCTGGGCAATGGAAGGAACGGGCATCCTGGTATTGGAAGCCAATTCGACCCCGGAACAAGCGCCACAGGTATTGAAGATGCTGCGCGCCGAACTGGATAGTATCCTGAACGACGGCATCTACGAAGACGAGCTACGCCGCGCCAAGGACAAAACTATCAGCAGTATGGTACTGAGCAGCGAGTCCACCTTTGCCCGCATGCGCTCACTGGCCAGTGACTGGGTAACAGAGGGTCGCCTGGTCAGCGTGGACGAAGAGGTTGAGCGCGTCGAGAAAGTCACAACCGGGGATGTGATGCGCGCGCTGCGCCGCTTCCCCATCCGCGAGAAGCAGATTTTGACGACGCTGGGACCGCTCAGCGAGGCCGAGTTACTGGCTGTCTAAAGGCTGATACTTGTTGTAGATTTGTCAGGCATGATCTATGCGGCGCAACTCGATATTTCCTTTACGCACGCGTACAGCGAAGGTAGGTGCCGCGTAGACCGCCGGGCCATTCACAACGCCGCCGTCACTCATGCGGAAACGCGAACCATGCCAGGGGCAGGTGACAACTCCATCCTGACAGGTTCCCTCATCCAGGGGTCCGGCCAGGTGGGAGCAGGTCGCGCCGATAGCATAGATAGAGTTACCCTGCTTCAGCAAGACCGCCGGAATGCCTGCCGCGTCCACGCGCGTCAATTTGCCCTCTTCCAGCTCCTTCGCATCCAGAACCGCCACGAAATCGTCAGCGCCGCCTTCCCACGCGACGTGATTGACGCCGATGCCTTTCGCGAAGACTAACTCGCCCCCCAGATAGGCGGAGAAAATCGAAACGGCGTAACCAGCCGTCGAGAGATAGACTCCCGCGCGGCGCTTGCCAGTGAGCCGTAGGATGAGCGAGGTAATATTGGTGAGAAGAATGCCGCTATTGAGTAGCCCGTGCATCATACCAACGCGGCGGTCCGTCCCGTCCAGGTCGCTCCAATCGGTGATGCCTGTGACCGCTGCGCCAACCGCGCCCATAATACCCAGGCCCAGTGAGATATCCGAGCCGCGCGCTACTCCCTCGTCCTCGTTGGCGAGCCATGCCGTATCTAATACCAGCGTGCTGCTCCAGGCACCAAGCGGCACGTCGGTGAGAAGAGGGTGCAATGCATGTCCCAGCCAGGTACCATTCAGTAAATCTTTGATTTTGCGATTTGGCTCGCCCGGCTGTCCGTACAGATTCAGGAGCCAGCTTTGTAAAGGCGTGGATAGTTTGTCGAGCCACGTTTGACGCTCAACAATCTCTCCGATCATATGACGAAGAGGCGGATTAGCGGGAGGTGTTTCTGTCCAACTCTGCTGCTCAGGCGGCATTACTTCTGATGACATCGGTATTCATCCTTTCGGAAAGGCAGACATCTTAGTAATTCCGATATTACCAGTTCTATTCGTTTACAAGCAAGTGAACAATGGAATCTGTTGCTTTGTTCTAACCTATATCGCAGAGTCAGAAAAGATAACTTTGTTTTGTTTCTGCTAATTTCAAATCCTTTGGCCTGATTCCGTCAGTATCTATCCCTAATATCAAGACCAGTATGTCAATATCCGATATGCCTCTATGTTCTAAATCCCAGACAAACTGCTCAAAGTAAGATACTCCTGTAGACATCTCATCTGCTAACCCTTTTACTGGCACTATTTCTATGCCACAATCAATTACACCAAGTTTGGCAAAGATCGTCATTTTGGCGCAGACGTTATAAACCATGAAAGAATACTTGCCAAATTGTACCTCTACGCCCAACTTATTCTTCACAAAATCCATGTCTCTGAATGGAGACGACTCTCTACCGCTTCTAGGGGGGCGCACGAAGCGATCGGAGGAAGGGGGACAAACTGCTGTTATGACTATCCTTGGCCTGCTGCCGCTCCAGTGTGGTGATGCGCTCGTGCTGGGCCGTGATCACTTCTTCGAGGGCTTCTATTCGCTCGTGCTGGGAGCCAATGGCGATCAGGGCTTGTTTGAGCCCTTCGCGCAAGTCCTCATTGGCTTGCTGCGCCTGTGCCAACTCGTCTTCTGTGTGCAGCAGCGCTTCATACAAGATCCGGTGAGTTGATATATGGGCCTACAAGAGAACCAAGCGAGGAGCTATGTATCCAGCAAGCGTTGGGCTGTTTTGAAAAATGGCTGGCCGTGCTCGCTTGAGCCGTACGCGCACATATACAACCCACTTGATACGCGCTCGATAAAGCCCCATTCCCAAATGGTGGTTTCATCGAGGCCAGATTCCTTGGCGAGGAGCTGGCAGTAGTGGTGGGCTAAAGCAAGAGGATCGGCTGTTACAAGCAGTTCCTCATTCCAGTCACGCATGACCACCCCAAGATCGTACTCTGGCTCGCAGAGGAAACCCTCTGGATCAACAAAGACGTAGCCTGACTCCCCTCCAGCACGTGGGACACCTACCAGAAGCGCGTTGGCTGGATGGGGGTCTCCATGGACGACGACGCATCGTTCGGTGTCAAAAGCATCCATGCGTCGGCGTGCAAACTCCAAGGCCTGAGAGACTATGTTCTTAGAGCATGGCCGTTCAAGTCTGTCCCATAGGTCGCTTATGAGCTGAGCCAATGTCTGCGCTTTGTACTCCAAGGGGTGAATAGTGTGATCCGCACCAGGTGGGACGAGCCATGCCTGTTTCAGGGTCTTGCACAGCAAGGGTATTGCCTGTTCAGGTTCCAATTGACTCTCTTGCATGGAGAGTCCGAGCTTCTCTAGAAGTAAAGCGCGGCGCTCGTAGTCGAACTGTAACACTCGGACGTAGCCGTGACCATTGGCACGAAGCAGAGTGTCTATCTCTTGCTGAAAGCCGTACAGTCTGTGCGGGCTCGGCATATCTATCTTGATGACCGCCGTTCCGCTCGCCGTTTTTACTGGCGCTACGTATGCCGAAGATCCTCCCGATAGCGGTCGGCCAACGCTCAGTTCCCATTCGTGCTCAAGTTCGGCAATGAGCCCAGGGAGGTCTTTGAGCCACTGTCTTGTCTGAGGACTTGATTGCTCGGCCCTCAGCCGAACTCGCTCAGGTACAACAATGCTGCGTGTCTGATTAGTTCTCTTCATGCTGGCATTTTATCGCATAGGTTGTATTTTGCCTAGAACTCGGAAAGATTGAGCTATCCAGGTGCAAGGAGCAGTCGGCTCTGCCTCACTCAGTGATGTGGCTCAATGTTTATGGCCACCGCTTCTAGTTTTTGGCGTGTAGCCAGGCACATAATATTCATGGGAGTATTCAGCAATTACTTTGTGGTTAATCCAGTCTCTACCTGTAAATTCTTCTTTGAAGGCTTTATTGAGCGCGGGTGGGCTATATAATATTTTATCTCGCATTGTTTTTTCTTTGCTAGTCTTTGTCTTGCATTTGTTCGAAATGCCAAATAATTCTGTTGCGTAACTTTAACCCAAGTTTTTTAAACATGTGATAGTAAAATACATCGAGAGGAAAAACTTCTCCTTCATCGACGTAATTCCCTGTCTGCCAGCAAATACTTCCTTGATTGCTTAATGTGCGCACTAATTCACGAATAAGCGTCTCTTGCTCATTAAGGTAGGTAGTAATAGCTTGCCTGGTTTCATACGATTTGCCAATATTGTATGGGGGAGAACTGGATACGATGGGACAAGCTTTGCCTGATAGAGAAGATCTCTTTCAATGAGAGCAATCAAGATAATTGCCAGCATGCACCACATAAGACAGATTTTTACCTCTGAAATCTACGATTTACCCACATTATAGCGTTCTTTCAGGCAGACGGAAATGTCTGTCTAGAAGGAGGTCATAGTGCGCAAGAAAGTAAGCGTAATCGTAGGACTCTTATTTATTCTGGTTGTGGGTGGGATGATCGTCCCTACCCGTTTCTTCCACTCCGCGCACGCGGAAGCGCAAACCCAGCCGATGGATATCGGTGGCCTTCCCCCTTTATTGAAAGTGAGCCAGTTGCAAGGAAGCGATACCGCCAATCGCACCCTGCAAATGAGCGTTGGCCTGGCGTTACGCAATCGGGACCAACTGAGCGCGTTGCTCCAGGGTCTGTATGATCCTTCGTCATCCTATTATCATCAGTATCTCACTCCAGAGCAGTTCGCCCGGCAGTTTGGCCCGACGAGCGGCGAGCAGCAGGCAATCATCAGCTATTTGACCGGGCAGGGCTTCCGCGTCACGCAGACCTACGCAACCCTGATCGATTTCAGCGGGTCTGAGTCGCTGGCTGAACGCGTCTTTGGCGTGAAGATCAACGATTACCTGGCCCCGGATGGGCGTGCATTCTATTCCAACGCCACCGGGCCAACGCTGCCTGCCTATCTCGCGCAGGAAATCGTCTCGCTCAGTGGCCTGGACGATGCCAACAAGTTCTCTCATCCTCCCATCATCTCACACAATGCGCCCCGGTTGAGTCCAGCCGCGGGAGCAAACTGTCCCGCGGCTGGTACGAGCAGCGGCGGCGGGGGGGGTATCTTTGGCGGCAGTTCGACGGCCTATATTCCGAGCCAGTTTTCGACGGCCTATAACTATGATGGGCTGCACAGCGCCGGTCTGCACGGCGAGGGTCAGACAGTCGGCGTCTTTGAACTGGATGGTTACTCGCAGAGCGATATCCAGGCTTACGCGCAGTGCTTCGGCGGCGGCAGTGTCGCGCTGCAAAATGTGGCCCTGGATGGTTTCAATGGTCAGCCGGGCGCGGGCGCCATCGAGGTCGAGCTAGACATCGAAGCGCTGCTTGGCATGGACCCCAACCTGGCTAAAGTCGTCGTCTATGAAGCCCCGAACACCACGCAGGGCTACAACGATGAGTTCGCGCGTATCGTCCAGGACCGCACGCCGGTTATCAGTGTCAGTTGGGGCGATTGTGAGAAAAACATGGGCCAGGCGGAGGTCAACCAGGAAAACCAGTACTTCCAGCAAGCTGCCGCGCAGGGCCAGACCATTCTGGTAGCAGCGGGCGATAGTGGCAGTGAAACGTGCTTCCAGGGGTTGTCGGGCGGCAGCTTCGATACCTCGCTCAATGCCGATGATCCAGCCGCGCAGCCCTATGTGACGGGCGTGGGTGGCACGAATCTCACCCTCAACACAGACAACAGCTATGCCTTTGAGACCGTCTGGAACGGCGGCTTCCTGGGAGGTGCGGGTGGCGGCGGCATCAGCCAGTTCTGGAAGCAGCCAGCGTGGCAGAGCGGGCCGGGCGTGCAGAACTCGTACTCCAGCGGCATGCGCGAAACGCCGGATGTCTCGCTGGATGCCGATCCCGCTACCGGCTATGACGTCTATTGCACGGTTGGCTCGAATTGCTCAGGCAGCGGCGGCTGGATAACGGTAGGCGGCACCTCTGCGGCGGCTCCCATGTGGGCGGCTATGATCGCGCTAGCCAACGAAATGGCGGCAATAGCGGGCAAGAAGCCTGTAGGGTTCATCAATCCCGCTATTTACAAGATCGCCAGTGGATCGAGTTATAGCAGTGATTTCCACGATATCGCGTCCCCTGGCAATTCCAGCTTGCCTTCAAACAATGATGAGCTGGGTATCAACGGAGGCGCGTATCCCGTCACTAATGGGTATGATATGGCGACCGGCTGGGGCAGCTTCAATGCCGCGAAGCTGGCTGCTGACCTGGTCGCGATGGGATAAAGGCTGGTTATCAAATTCAGTAGGGACACCCACAAGGGGCGTCCCTACTGATTATGAGAAGAATCGATGAGAACATTTTCCGTAACTATTGCATGATAGCTAAAAGTGCGCTAGTATTAGCTATCCAGAAGTGGACTGATCGCCGCCTGTAAGTATGCTAAGAGGAATGATACGAATGGAAGCAGAAAAAGAATCTTCCTACCTGAAACAGGTTTCGCTATTCGCTGACCTGGCCGATGAAGATATTCATGAACTGATGTCTTCTGCGAAGAGACGCCCATTTCGCTCCGGTGAGGTAATTTTCCACCGGGACGATCCGGGCCAGGTACTTTATATGATCAAAGAAGGCAAGGTCAAGATTTGCATTATCAGCCCGGATGGACAGGAAATTTCGCTGGCTGTGCTGGGGAAAGGCGAGTATTTCGGTGAATTTGCGCTGCTTGATGGTCTGCCGCGCTCAGCCGACGCCATCGCCCTGGAAAAGGTCGAGTGCTACACCTTGCAGCGGAGCGATTTTCATAACGCCATCATGAAAACTCCCAAGATAGCTATTCAAGTATTGGAAGCGCTCACCAGGCGGCTGCGCAACACCGACCAGATGGTCGAAGATTTGATCTTCCTTGACGTGTATGGCCGGGTCGCGAAAAAATTGCTGGAACTGGCCGATGCGCATGGCATCAAGACCGAGGATGGCGTGCGTATCGACGTGCGACTAACCCAGCAAGAGTTGGCTTCGATGGTAGGCGCATCGCGCGAGAGCGTCAATAAAGTGATGGGATATTTCACCGAGAAGGATTTTATCAGTACTGACAAGCATCGCATCACCCTGCATCGCATCGCTGACCTGAAACGGCGCATTTATTAAAAAGGTTAATGCAACAAGGTACCAGCGTTGTTACTCGATTTCGTGGCTGTTCGTCTCTAAGAGAGGCACAGCCTGTTCTTTTTTTGCTCTCGTGTCGAAGGGACCCTGTATACTTGGAAAAAACTATCTTAACGCAAGAGAAACAACCTGTACAGCAAGAAGCATATGCCACCAAGACCAGTACTTCTGTAAGTTTACCATTCGGCGGGCGCGTACTGGCCTTATTGCGGGCTATGCGTCCTCGCCAGTGGGTGAAAAATCTGGCGCTTTTTGTGGGTATTGTCTTCGCGCAGCGATTGCTCTCGCTCCCCATATTTGAGCGAGCGGTGGTTGCTTTTATCGCCTTCTGCCTGGCTTCCAGCAGTATCTACCTGCTCAATGATCTGCTGGACCTTGAAAACGACCGGCAGCACCCGGTGAAATCGAAACGCCCCCTCGCCAGTGGAGCGCTGCCAGCCTCGTGGGCTGTAGTCGGCATGGGCATACTCGTGCTGGCCTGCGCTGGCCTGATCGCTCTTATTTTTTTAATTCCCATCCCAGATCAGCCTGACCTCTTTGTCGGCTATGGTGGTGCGAGCGTGCTTTTCGCCCTGACGGTGGCGGCTTATCTGCTCTTGATGGTACTTTACAGCGTGTGGCTCAAACATGTCGTATTACTTGATGTTTTTGTCATCGCCAGCGGCTTTGTGCTGCGCATTCTGGCGGGAACAGTTGTCCTTCCTGTGGTGATCTCGCCCTGGCTATACCTTGTTACCATCTTACTCTCACTTTTCCTGGCGCTAAACAAACGCAGGAACGAACTTGTGTTGCTGCAAGGGCAGGCCAGCAGTCACCGGCAGATACTCAAAGAATATAGCCTGCCTCTGCTGGATCAGATGATTACTATCGTGACCGCGGCTACTCTGATGGCCTACAGTCTCTATACCTTTCAGAGTTCAACGGGCAACCACCACCTGATGATTACTATCCCGTTCGTGCTCTATGGCATGTTCCGCTACCTGTATCTCGTGCATATGCGCATGGCAGGCGGAAGTCCTGAAGAAGTATTGCTGCGTGACCGCCATATGCTTGCAACCGTTGTGTTGTGTGCGGCGCTTATCATTGTCGTGTTATATATATTACCGCAATAAGGAACAGGCATCATTGCTCACTCGTAATAAACTGCGCACAGGCATTGTATTTTCACTGGCACTGGCCTTTATCGTGATGACTGCTATTGCTTTCTATGGTGATCTTCCCCACTTGCTCACCGCGATAGCAAACTTCCGCTGGGAGTTTCTGCCCATAATTCTGGGATTGACGCTCTTTAATTACTTCTGGCGCTTTTTGAAATGGCAATACTATCTCAAACGTCTTACAATTACAATCGATTGGCGAAGAAGCCTTGTGATCTTCATTTCTGGCCTTTCCATGGCAATTACTCCAGGTAAGGTAGGAGAATTATTGAAATCCTATCTGCTCAAGCGTTCAACAGGAGAGCCGATCAGCCGTACCTCGCCTATCATTATGGCGGAACGCCTGACCGATGGAATCGCGATGATCGCGCTTGCATCAATGGGCCTGGTGCTTTATCGTTATGGCCTGGTACTTTTAGTCGCGCTGCTGTCCTGTGTTGTGGTCGGCGTGCTTATCATCCAGAATAGGCGTTTATCGCTGGCTCTGCTTGCTTTTGGTGAGCGATTGCCGCTGATTTCACACGCGGCGCGCTGGCTACGCGCTTTTTACGAAAGCTCATATACATTATTACAATGGCGACCACTACTACTGGCCATTAGCATAGGCATTATCTCGTGGTCAGGCGAGTGTGGCGCGTTGTATTTTGTATTCGCGGGCCTTGGACTGGGATTCAGTGTAGATCTCTTTATCAAGTCCATGTTTATCATGGCAGTGTCGTCATTGATAGGTTCGGCGTCTGGCCTACCCGGGGGGCTGGGAACTGCCGATGGTAGTATGATAGGACTGACTCGTCTACTCCTGACATCGTCAGCAACCATTGGAGGAGCGGCAACGTTGCTTATTCGACTCTGCACGTTATGGTTTGGTCTTGCTCTCGGCGCCATTGCGCTGCTGTTCTACAGGGCTACACAACATGGCCCTATTTTCATGAAGCAGGGCGAAGAGCAAGCACGGCTGTTGAAGGATGACAGGAGCTTACACACTTCAGAAAGCCTGCCAGATTTACAAGCGGCGGCTGTAACAACAAACTTGGGAGACGTACTCAAATGAAAACGCTTATCATTATTCCGACGTATAACGAATACGATAATTTGCGCCCACTGCTCCAGCAGATATCAACGTATGCCCCTGCTTCAGATATACTGATCGTCGATGATAACTCGCCGGATGGAACAGGCACGCTTGCGGATGAGATACACGCGGAGAATCCGCAGGTCAACGTCCTGCACCGCGCGGGCAAGATGGGCCTTGGCACAGCATATATCGCAGGGTTCAAATATGCTGTTGAGCAAAAGTACGATGCAGCATTTGAGATGGATGCTGATTTCTCGCATGATCCTCGCTATCTGCCGGATTTCCTGAGAGAGATCGAGCATGCTGACCTTGTCATTGGCTCGCGCTATATCAAAGGTGGTGGTACCCCCAACTGGTCAATCGTGAGACGCTTCATCAGCGGGGGCGGCAATATCTTCGCGCGTTTTATGCTCGGCATCCCCGTGCATGATTGCACGGCAGGCTATCGTTGTTACCGGCGCGCAGTGCTGGAGAGCATCAATCTCGATAACATTGAATCGCAGGGGTATGCCTTCCAGGTGGAGTTGGCTTACCGTGTCTTCAAGCACAATTTCAAAATTGTTGAGACCCCCATCATTTTCATGGATCGGCGGGTGGGTAAATCGAAGATGTCGCGCACGATTTTCCTTGAGGGGCTTACCTGGGTAGTCCGTGCCCGTCTGGGCAGGATAGCACACAAACCAGGGGCTTCATCAACACCAAATGCATCCTATGTGTCTGATCCTGATGCAAGCGATGCCGAAATCGTGGAATATCCCTCGGTTGCTCAGAAGTAAAACGTTATCGCTTCCTCCCGCGACGCAATCGCTGTTGCTCATGGACATCGTCGTCTTTGGTCTGCATCGGGTCGAGTCCATATTTCTGGCGCACGTACTGGCGGTGCCGCACAAGACGTTTCAAGTGAATTGGAGGAGCGTTCAGTTGTGAGGTGAGCTGGCTGGCACTCTGCGCGTTTCCACCCACACTTTTGACCGCGTGCTGGACTTCCAGATCGTCGCTAAACATCTCAACATCGCGTCCTTCTGCTCGTGCCTGCGCCGCTAACCTGGCGATGACGCTGTCGGCGGTTTCTCCAGCGCGCGAAAAGATAACGCGTATTCGCTGTTGGTGGGTCGTTTGTTCTCTGGGAGCATCTCCGTCAAAGACGACGGTCACGTGGTGGGGTGTATGGCGATAGCGATTGACCAGTTGTGTGATCAGGGCATGACGAGCGCCTTCAAAGCTGCGCTCTCTCACGCTTTGAAAGGATGCATCGCGTTTAATCACATTATACCCATCAACCAGGATTTCATGTCCCACGTTGTTCTTCTTGTCCTATTACTTCTTGAATATCTGCTGCACTACATGCACAAGATAGGCTATCTCCGCGTGAATGTCAATATGTGCCAGGCGAGCTACCAGTGTGTTGACCGCCGGAAAATACTCCGCCAGGGCGATCAACGCGACGAGCAGCAGCAGGATGACCAGCACAATCCATGTCAACACGAGTTCCAGGCGGCTCGTCTTTTTTTCTTTTTTTGTGGCTGACTGCGCCTTTTCTGGCTTGTCATCGTCTGTCAAAACTTCAAGTAATGGCGTTTTCATGGGAGTAGCAAAGGGCAGACCGCTTCGTTCCAGCTTTGTCGCTGGTTCAGCGGGTGTACCGGCTTGTTCAAACAAAACAGGTTGAATGCGAGAGTCGGTATCGTTATCTTGTGCCGCCTGGGTGTCGAGAGAGAAACGTCCAGGTCTTTCCAGCATGAGAAGGGAACTGGCATTCTGTTGCTGTGTTTGAGATCGTTTCAATACGGGCGGAAATAGCACACCATCCAATGGCGGAACGGCGGTTCGAAATGGCAAGTGCGCTTCCTGCACGCACGCGCCGCACACTCCATGAACCTCGTCCCAGCACTGGGGACAGGCCGCGCGCCGGCAGCGGAAACAGAAATGGCACATGCTCATAAATGTGGCTTCCAGTATGCCTTGCTCATGCTGCAAGAAAGCCATCTGTAGCGGAGATGGAGCATAAACAGCGTCGCATACCGCGCACATGACCGTCAACTTTGTTTCCAGATCACGCGCTGGCTCAGAAAGAGATACCGGGCGAGTTACAACTTCTTGTTGTTGCTGCTGAGTTTTCATATCAATCATACTGGCTCCTGCAAAGCAATGCCGAAATAAGGTGGATAATGCAAATAATCTGGTCATTCCCATTTCATTATAGAGAACCGGGAAAAACAGCAAATTACCAGATGCAATGTTGCTTTAACGAAGGAGAAACAGACCACTCCAAAAATTGATAGCTCCGAAGACTTGACAGCAGAGCCGATGTCTGGTATCATCCAACATACAACCGGGCTATAAGCGCTGGTTGCAGGCATAAGGAGCCGTGGTGTAGTGGCCTAACATGTCTGCCTGTCACGCAGAAGATCGCGGGTTCGAATCCCGCCGGTTCCGCTAGATTAATAGTGCAACTCACTATCGATAGTGAGTTGCACTATTTTTATGCGAACTTCGCTCGTATCACTGGTAGTTACGAAGATATGCT
>DATLSI010000296.1:0-14592 GCA_035534255.1 Ktedonobacteraceae bacterium
CCAAAGGGGAGATTTGTTTGGAGCGCGGCACCAGGAGGTGGAGCGCCGCTCAATACGCCAATACCCGCGATGAGCGCACCCGATCCTCCCAGGGCCACACACAGAGCGGCAGCGATAGTAATGGTTCGCGCCTGTTGTAGCAATAGCGAAAGCACGATACCCAGAATGTACATAGTGAGCATGGCCCAGAATGCCACGCCCGGCAAAAGACTCCAGTTCATCAACCTCGCTCCTTTTCTCTCGTCCCCCCGGCGCCCAGTGAAAACATCTGTAGCAGGCGGTCTTCCCTCACGCGCTGTACGCGTCCGTGCACGCGCTGCTCGGCCCGCCCCAGTGCCAGCAGCAGGCCGTGAATCAACGTCAGGGGCGATGGCGGACAGCCGGGGATGAAGACATCGACCGGCAATACTTCTGCCACACCAGCTCTGGCGAACGCGCTCGCTCCGAAGATGCCGCCGCTGCACGCGCAGGCTCCCACGGCAACCACGAGGCGAGGATCGGGCATGGCATCGTAGGTCTGGCGCAGTGGGTCTTCCATTGCACGCGTGACAGGCCCTGTCACCAGCAGCAGATCAGCGTGGCGCGGCGACGTGGTGAAGAAGATGCCCAGCCGCTGCACATCATAATACGGGTTCAGCAGGAGTTTGATTTCCGATTCGCAGGCATTACAGGAACCAGCATCTACATGGCGAATATGCAGGGAATGCCCGAACAAGCGCTGCACGCGTTCATTCAATCGTGCGGCTGCCTCCCTGGTTGCCTCGTCAAGCGGGTCTTCCATTGTTCTTCTCCCTCCCGTTCAGATTATCCAGCATAGTTGGTACTTCAAACATGTTGACAACTCGCAGATCCTCTCGATGACGCGCTGCCAGTTCGTAGTCATCCGTCATGCGCAACGCGCCCGTGGGGCAGGCAGTCACGCACAACCCGCACGCGATACAGCGCGCATAGTCGAGCGTCAGCTGCCATTCCCCGAAGCTTCCTCCACCATCATCGTTATAAGCCACCTGTTTCAGCTCCAGCGCGGAGGGTAGACAGACCTGCACGCAGGCGTCGCATCCCCGGTCGGAGAGGCAGCGATTGGCGTCGAGCACGGGCTTGCCGCGAAAGCCTTCCGGCATTTGTTCGTGAACAGCAGGATAACGAGTTGTGAGCACACCTGTGCGTAACCCTTTGCGTACCCAGGAAAAAACCATCTCGCATTATTCCTTACTATCTATCTATTAGCAATCCGCCCCGGCGAACGAGAGTCCGAAGCTCTGCTCGATCACCGGAAAATCAGTCAGAATATTGTGGCCGGGTATGGCAAGAGAGAAAGCCTGCCAGTTGGCGAAGGATGCCGGGCGCACGCGATACCTCTGCAGCGTTCCATCTTGCCCGGCAAGTATCCAGTGAACGCATTCACCGCGTGCCGACTCAGCCCAGCCTAAGGCTGATCGTCCGGGCGGAAGTGGTGGTATCGTAACGCGCACCGGGCCACCGGGCAAACGCTCCAAAACCTGGTCAATGATGGCTAGCGACTGCGTTGTCTCCTCCAACCGTACGCGGGTTCTGGCCAGCGCGTCGCCTTCTTGAAGCGCCGGAATTTCAAAGTCGACATCTGCATACGCGGCATATGGGTGGTCGCGCCGCAGGTCACGGTCCACCCCTGATGCGCGTCCAATCGGGCCTACCGCTCCATACAAACGCGCGTCTTGCGGTGAGAGGATGCCCGTAGTTTCCAGGCGATCCCGGTGCGAAGATGAGGCAAGCAAGAGCCTGCTCAGTGTTTCCAGGTCGCGACGCAGCGCAACGGTCAGTTCGCGGATAGCCTGCTGCCCCTGTTCGGTGACATCGCGGCTCACACCGCCGGGGACATTCATACCGAAGAGATAGCGATGACCACTGATAGTCGCGTTGAGACGCAGCACGCGCTCCTTCCACAGGTCAAATTGCGCCTGCGCGACGGTTAAACCTGTCGCCTGGCAGAGGTCGGCCTGGTATCCCAGGTGGTTATAGAGGCGTTCCAGTTCGGCCAGCAGGGCACGCAGGTAGAGAGTGCGAGGCAATATCTCTACTTCTGCCAGGCTCTCCAGTGCCTGGCAAAGCGCCAGCGAGTGAGCAAAAGCGCTGGTGCCTGAAATGCGCTCTGCGACCAGAGGCAACAGTTCAACCGGCAAACCCTCGGCACGTTTCTCCACGCCGCGATGCTTGTAAAACAACTGGATGTACATATCCACAATCTCCTCGCCCGCCGTGCGCAGCGTATAATGCCCCGATTCAACAATACCGGAGCGTACAGGACCAAGCGGGTAATTTACGATCCCCGCTGGCGCGGGTTCTAACTCGAAGTAGTGTGGCTCCGCGGCAGGTACTTCTTGTGACCAGTTGAACCCTTGCAGGTGAGGATAAACACCCTGCGGCCAGTCAGGGGCAAGGCGTAGAGGTCGCAGCAGTGGATGTTCCAGCGGCGTTATGCCCAGTTCCTCCCAGATCTCGCGTTCGTACCAGCCGCATGCCGGTAATTCATCAACCAGGCTGGGAAACGTAGGCGTTTGCTTATCAAGATCGACCTGCAAATGCACCCAGGTCTGTTCTTCATCCAGCGCGAAGAGAAGGTGGAGATGGAATATGCCCTGTGATGCTGACTGGTGCAGGCCAAACAGGTCAACGAATCTGGCGACGAATTCATGCCGCAAGGTATGCACTGCCGCTAAGAGGGCGTGTGACGGTAGAGAGACGGCGATTTCATCTTGCAAGAGTCGCACTGTCAGAAGCTGTTCAGCTCCACACGCGCTGGAGAGCCGCGCGCAAAAATCTACCAGATCGATCATCGGCTCGTCCCTCCCAGTACGGCGGCGGCCTGGTGCAGTAAATTACTCAATGGTGTGGGGATATATACTCCCAGCACCAGTACCAGCAGCGCGCTCAAAACCATTGCCAGAATGCTCAGGTAACTTACCTCACCAGGCTCTATGGCTGCGCTCGCTTTGCCGAAAACCATACTGTTGAGGTAAAAGAGCACGCCGATAAAGATGAGAGCAATCAGCACCAGCAGAGCAATTGCTGCTACAGCATACCCCTGGCGAAAGCCTGCGCTGAGGATAGCGAACTCGCTGATAAATATACTGAACGGTGGAGCGCCAGTTAAGGCCAGTCCTCCCACGAGGAGCAATGTTCCCGTCGCAGGCATGATCTTGATAACGCCCGAAACACGACTGATATCTTTGGTCTGGTATTTCAGCAGTACCTGGCCGCTCGCGAAGAACATCAACGACTTGGTGACGGCGTGATTAAGCACCTGGAACAGCGCTCCAAAAAGGCCGAGCGTGCCACCAAAAGCGACACCGAGGGCGACGATGCCCATGTGCTCAACACTGGAGTAGGCCAGCAGGCGTTTGTAGTCGCGCTGGCGAAAGATAAGTAATACTGCTACGGCCAGAGAAATGAAGCCGAAGGTCAACAAGAGCGCGGCCGGGTAGGCATGACCGAGCGAAGGGACGGCCAGCGCGTAAAAGCGCAGGATGCCGTACATCGCGCAGTTGAGCAACACACCGGAGAGCAGCGCGCTGATAGGACTGGGGGCCTCGCTATGGGCGTCCGGCAGCCAGGTATGCATGGGCGCCAGTCCGGCTTTTGTGCCGTAGCCGACTACAATGAAGAGAAAAGACAGGCGCATAATGCTCGGATTGAGGTGCGCTGCCACCGGAGCCAGCACTGACCAGTTGAGGTCATAGCTGGTTCCCAGTATCTGCACCGCCGAATAATAGGCGAGGATCGTGCCAAAAAGGGCAAGAGCAATACCAACCGAGCCGATAATCACGTATTTCCAGGCCGCCTCCAGCGCCTCGCCGGTTCCGTAAAAGCTCACCAGGAACAAGGAAGCCAGGGTTGTGCCCTCGATGGCGATCCACAGCACGCCCAGGCTGTTGCTGAGCGGTACGATCAGCATGCTGAAGACGAACAGGTTGAAGAGCACATAGTAGCGCTTCAGATGTCGCAATCCTTCGCCCTGTGTCACATCCTGCTCGCGCATATCTTCGCGCAGGTATCCTACAGAGTAAATGGCGGTCGTGAAACTGACAATGGCGATCACCAGCAAGGTGATGATACTGAGAGCATCGGCGTAGAGCCAGTTCGCAAGCTCACTGATGTGTCCAGCGAGCGTTACTTGCTGCGTGGCAAATCCGGCCAGTGCCAGCACAGCCGCCGCGCTGGTGACAGTGACCGCTTCCAGCCAGGGGCGACCCGGCGCGATCAGGCAGATGCCACTTGCCAGCAGAGGCACGAGCAGCAAAATGGTGAGCAGCATACACGCTTATCCTTTCAATCGTCGCAGATCAGCGGTATCGGCGCTAATAAGCTCGCGGTGGATGAGTGCCACAAGCAAGCTCATCACAATTACAGCAATCAGGATGTCAAAAAGGATACCGAACTCCACAATCAGCGGCATCCCATACGCGATAGCAATCGCGCCCGAAAACAATCCATTCTCAATCGTCAGTAACCCGATGACCTGGGCTACAGCGTGACGGCGACTGCTCAGGATGAAGAGTCCAATCAACACCATAGCGATGGAGATTGCCAGGGGCGGTTCGTTTAAGAAGGTGCCTTGAGCAACAACCGCCGGCGAAACGAAAAAGGCAAGCAGGGTGAGCAAGACACAGATCAGCAGCGAAGCCGGAATATTCAGGTAAGGTCGTATTTCGCGCTGCACAGGAAGCCGGTTGGTCACATTGCTCAGTATCCAGACAATGGCCCCGCATTTCACGATGATAGTCAAGACGGCCACAATATAGAGATCTGTGCTGCCCGTGAAGTACCCTACCACAGCAGCAATCAGCCCCAAAACCAGCGATTGAATCGCGTAGGCACGAATAGCCCCCGCCAGCAACCGCGCCGCCACAGCAGCAAAAGCTGTTAACAGGAGCAACGCGCCGAGTATTTGCAGTATCTGTACAGCGCTAGCAGGCGGAGCACCGGCCGTTATTGCTGCCAACGTAATCGAATTGAATGCAAGCATAGTCTTCTTAACTCCTACGGTCTACTAAGCCGCGTGTATCAAGTAAAAAGAGACAATAGCCAGGGCAGCGAGAATCAATGCCGAGCCGAGAAACTCCGGGATGCGGAAGAAGCGCCACTTGGCTATCGATGACTCGATCACTACGATCACACAGCAAATGACCAGCATCTTGAAGAGTAACGTAGCCAGGGCTACCAGCACGCTGAATACAGTCGTGCCGCCATCAGGCGCCAGCCCCCAGGGTGCCGTTAACACGTTGAGGAGAATGGTGAGCAGCACGAAGAAACGCGTGGCCCCGCCCCATTCCATCAGCGCCAGTTCCTGGCCGGAATATTCCAGCGTGCGTGACGCTTCGATCATAGAAAGCTCGAAGGTGCTGGAAGGATTATCTACTGGAATGCGCCCGCTCTCAGCCAGGATCACCATGAACAGAGCAGCAGCCAGTAGCCAGTGGGCGGGATTGAACAAATAGGCCGCCGAAATGAGCGTCTGATTGACGACGAAAGGGATCGTGACTTGCGCGATCAGCGTGACGCCGAAGAGTACAAGTATTACGACCGGTTCTGCCAGGAAGGAGACAACGCGCGCGCGACTGCTGCCCATGCCGCCAAAGGCGCTGGCCGTATCCATAGCAGCCAGCGAGGTAAAAAAGCCTCCCAACGAAAGAATAAAGCCGCCGGCCAGCATGTCACCCATGAAAGCATAGGGAAGTGGATAGGCGGTCAAAACCGGGATGAGCATGGCCACAATCAGTGGGGTGATGAAGCTGAAAATGGGCGCCGCGTGGAAGACCCAGGAAGCATGCTCCGAGACGACACGCCCCTTACGCAACAACTTCCACAGATCGCGGTAAGGTTGCCAGATGCTCGGCCCGCGCTTAGATTGGAGGATTGCTTTCAGCCGGTTAATAATGCCACGCAGGAGTGGAGCACAGCAAAGGACGGTCACAATCTGCAATACCTGGAGGATGACTAATTGCACCATATCGACCTCTCGTGAAGACAAACATCTACAGGACAAACCGCAACTTCTGAGAAGTCCGCCCGCTAGGGAGAGGTCGGGAGATATTTCCTGACAAAAAGGAAAGGTCCACCTCAATCGGCAATCGATGCCGAAAGGGCATAAAAAAACCTCTACCAGCCGGGTCATTCCTGCTCTGCGGTGGTAGAGGCTATTAGCTTAAAGCATTAGGCGAGCCTCATCGCCATAGATTGAAGAGAGCATTCAGCGTCTCTATGTAAGTGATTATAACCGTTCCGACGATACCCTGTCAAGTAAAGATTTCGCGCTGTTCGTGCGCTCCGGATTTTCCTTGACATTCACCGATTCTATTCTGTATACTTATTACGGGTAAGTGAAAAGTTGGTTTTTGCGATGAAGCTCGCTTAATGCCAGACGGCTAATGGCTTCTAGCTTTGTTCAGCATAAAGATAAGTGCCGGACAGAGTATAGAAGCTTTTTTTGTGCGCAAAATCGCAGTTTGCTTGCTTGAGCTGCCTCCCAGGTTTCCCACCTTTCGAGGAGAGCGGCTCCACTTACTCTCTGACTCTCAGAAGAGAAGCCTGAAAGGTGGACTGATAGAATCAGCCGAGCGAATGGAGTAGACGCGATGAATTGCTACATCTGCCGCACAGAATCGAGAAGCGCGGCGCAGCCAGCAGTGGCCGTTTGCCAGTACTGTGGCGCGGGTATATGTGAAATCCACCTTGTAGTCCCGCACAGATGGCCACTCACTACTGTGGGAGGAATGGCCGGAACATTTTCCATGCGTAAGTTGATGTGTACCTGCTGCTATAACTCTTCCCTTCCAACTGGCAGATACCACCAGCGCTCTCGACCCGAGAAAACTCAAGATGGAGAGGAGATACGTTCGAGAGTCCGCTGGTGGGGCCGGTTATTGGGGCAGGCGTCGCCAAAACCATCGCAGCTCCCGCAACCGGAGGCGGCGGTTGCTCTTGTAGAGAGCTTTTTGAAACGCCAGCGTAGCGAGTAAACGCGGTCATACAGCAGTGTTGACCGGGCGCATCTGCTTTCTTACTATGATAATGAGCGGGATTGCGGCGAGTTCGACGACCAGGCTGAAAGCAATCAACGCCGGTATTGATATTCCATAGAGCACACCGATCATCACGCTGCCCAGGAACCAGAAAATACCATATCCTGCCGTGAAAAGTCCATAGGCCGAAGCGCGTCTCTGCGCAGGCACCATCAGTGCTACAGCCGCGGGAATGATCGACTCGTGAACGCCCATGCCAAGGCCCCAGAGCGCCACTCCGACAAGCGCTACCCAGAAGTTACCCAGAAACACTAAAGGCGCAAACAGGGCCGAAAGGACCGTCAGAGGGATCAGGACAGAGATGCCGAACCTATCAAAGAGGCGTCCGAAAAGCAGTGAGCCAGCTCCGCTCACGCCCATCGCAACAGCGTAGAAAACCGGGATCAACGTCCCAGGCACAATTGAGGCCCGCGCGAAGTGATAGGCGATGAACGGGAAGTCGGCGAATCCGGTAGCCACCAGCACTGCCGCTGCGAGATAAACCCAGAAGATACGTGGCAGCCCACTGGTCTTAACGTCTGGCGGGTTCGTTTCCATTTCTTCAGGCCTGGGATAGGTCAAACGCGCAACCGCCAGAATGCTCAGCGTGATGAGAGCGGGTATAAGAAGCACAGCAAAGGCGATCTGATATTGACCACGAATAGCCAGCACAGCAGCAACAACCAATGGACCAAACAGCGCGCCGGATTGGTCCAGCGCCTCATGCACCCCGAAGCCCCAACCATACCCCATCTCTTTGGCGGCATGTGAGAGCATCACGTCACGGGGTGGGTTGCGAGTCGCCTTGCCTACGCGTTCGATGATAATCAGCAAGGCCGCAACCTGCCAGTTGCCAGCTAAGGCGAGCAGAGGGACCGAGAACATCTGTATGATATACCCGAAGATGGTAATTGGCCAGAACTTTCCAGTTCGATCGCTCAGACGCCCCGATACCAGGCGCAGGCCGTAGCCAAGCAGTTCGCCAAAGCCGGTAATGAACGCCACTGCCACCGCACTCGCTCCGAACAAGGCCAGATAGGGTCCAATGATACTCCGCGACCCCTCATAGGTGAAATCCGCGAAGAAGCTCATGACGCCGATCAGCAGCACGAACTTGAGCGCCCTGGATTTTATCAGTGGTTCTTTCATTTCCTTCTTTTCTCCTGCCTATTATACTTTCATACTAAAACAAAACCAAAATATTCTTGCTACGATGTTGTCATAGTCGGCTGGGAAGTTTTCTCTTCGAATAGTGCAACCAGGGAGCAGGCGGGGTTCCGAAAATAAAAAAACGCTTCTAACAGCCGACTCTTTCAGGAATCGATTGCTAGAAGCTATCAGCGCTAAGCGCGTTAGGCGAGCTTCATCGCCGGTAGATTTCTACAACCCAATTATAGGCACTTGCTGAAGTAATTACAAGGGGAACGAGCAGCATCTCCTGTTATGTGGTATGCTGGTGTTATGAACACTATACATGCCGGGCATAATCATTCGCATAGTATGGCAAAACAAAGCCTGCGCCTGGCTTTCTTTCTGACCATGCTCATCCTCGTAGCAGAACTCGTTGGCGGGTTTGTTGCGAATTCCCTTGCCCTGCTCTCCGATGCCGGACATGTCGTCACCGATATCTTCGCGCTTGGCCTCGCCTGGTTTGCTGTCGCGCAGGCGGAACGGCCCGCCAATGCTCGCAGAACCTTTGGCTATCACCGCGTGGGTATCCTGGCAGCCCTGGCTAACGCGGTTACATTAATCCTCATTGCTGTTGTAATCATCGTGGAAGCTGTACAACGCTTCCAGCATCCAGAGCCAGTGCAACCGCTCATTATGTTCCTCTCGGCAGGTATTGGCATCGCGGTCAATCTTTACATTGGTTTCGGACTGCGCAAAAAAGGTGATAACCTGAATGTGCGTGCCGCTACCCTGCATGTGTTTGGAGATGTTGGCGCGTCGGCAGGTGTAATTATCGTGGGTATCGTCATTCTCACAACCGGCTGGACCCTTGCTGATCCTCTGCTCTCAGTTGGCATCGCCGCGCTGATCGCTGTTGGCGCGTGGCGTATTCTGCGCGAGACAACCGATATTCTAATGGAATCTGTACCCAGAGAGTTGTCCATGCCCGACCTGGTGCGTGATATGCGCAAGGTTGAGGGTGTGCAGGATGTGCATGATCTGCACGTCTGGAGCATTACCAGTAACATGTATGCCCTGTCATGCCATGCTATGATCGACGATGTGCCGCAAAGCACCTGCGCGACCATCCTCCAGTCGATGAACAAAATGCTCAGCGAGAAATATCATATTGGTCATGCCACTATCCAGTTCGAGTGCAATCCTCATCAAGAACAATGCTGTTCTATCGATGGACTCTATTGCCGGATGGAAGGGGGCGAAAGCGCGGAGCATAACCACAATCATACTCAACACGACCTTGCAAATACGCCCGGTTCACCTCTTCTGCCAGTTTCGCAAGAAGGAAAAAGGTAATGGCACGTTCTATAGACGTCTCACAAGCCAGTAGTCGTTCCGGTCAAATTCGCCTCGGCGTCTGGATCGAACTGGTTTCAATCGCCTGGATGCTTGTTGAAGCAAGCGTTGCTATTACTGCCGGACTCATGGCACATAGCGTCTCACTTGAGGGATTCGGCTTCGACAGCATTGTCGAACTGCTTGCTGGCGGCATTTTACTCTGGCGTTTACTCAAAGAGCAGCGTGGAGGCTCGATCGAGACCGTCGAACGTGCCGAACGCCGCGCTGCCTGGATCACTGCCATCAGCCTGTTTGTGCTGGCCCTGTATATTGTTGCCGGTAGCCTCTTCTCGCTGATTACCCGCAGTCATCCCCAAACATCCTGGCTGGGCGTTGGGTTAGCCATTGCAGCCGCTATTATTATGCCCGCGCTCTGGCAGGGCAAGGTGCGCGTGGCAAAACGCATTGGCAGCGCCGCCCTTAAAGCTGACGCTGCTTGCAGTGTAACCTGCGCCTACATGTCTTATACCCTGCTGGCGGGTCTGCTGCTGAACACCTTCTTCGGTCTGTGGTGGGCTGATTCGTTAGCCGCGCTTGGCCTCGTCTACTTCATCGTGCGCGAAGGCCGCGAGGCGCTGCACGAGGCGCGCACCGGCGAGACGTGTAGCTGCGGCGACGATGACTGCGTGTAGCTTATTCTCCCTGCGTGATACAGAGATGCGCGGCAAGGAAGAGGCGTGACAGGAGTTTTTAAGGCTCCTGTCTATTTACTCCCTGTATGCGATCAAAGCCTTTGTCGTAGGAGTAAAGAATGCGCGAGTTTTGCTGCTCCATGGAAGCAATGATAAGTGTATCGCCGAAATCTAAATTAGAAGAACCATATATTTCAAGCGATCGTAGCACATTGAATCGGTTTTCAACTTGAAAATGAGGAAGCCGAACAAGCGTTGTTAACATTTCCTGAATTTCACCGCGAGCAATGTGGTAGAGTCGCGGGGAAGAAAGCACAAATACGGCATCAGCAATAACTGTGTCAGGTGCAGTAAGAGTAAGCAACCCTTGCTCCACCTGGTCGAATAGAGATGTAGCGGATTCTTGCTTTACTGGATCATCGCCGGTAAGAAGGCGAATGATAACGTCCGTGTCAATAAATGGTTGAGTCATTACTGACCATCGTACTTTGCTTTGAAGCGGTCTTCATAAGCAATTTGGCGCATTTGCTCCCAGGATAAGGGTTTCCTGAGAGTTCCAGCTGAGCCTCTGAGTGAAGCAATTGTGGGAAAACGAGGAACTCGTAATCGTACAACTCCTTCGTCGTCGATGACGAATGCAATTTTGTCATTCGCTGTAATGCCCAGATATTTGCGCACTTCGGCAGGAATTGTTACCTGGCCCTTACTGGTGATAGTGGAGATGATCTCTTTCATTTTGTCCCCTCGTACTAGTTTTATAAAGGTAAGGAAATATTATCATTATTCCTTACTTTTGTCAAATTTCAAACTGTTCTGTATGAGAGGGAGCAGATCGTCGATACTGAGTACGATGCGTTCACCATTGCCACAAATGCCCCAGATGATGTTATTCAGCATGCCGCGCTTGTCGTCGGTTATGCCGATGCATGGTTTGCCCAGTGCATACATATAGCCCAGTTCGGCGCTTGTTCCAGAATCGTGATCGGCTCCGGTTAGTAATGCCACGATGAGATCGGATGTGTTGAGGGCGTCGATATCAAGCTTGAAAATGCGCGAACGCTCTTCGCTTGAACCCAATTTGACCAGCCCAGCATCGCGGTGAGGCAGAAATGTGTGGTAGCCAGCCGCCTCAAGCGTTTCCGCGATGCGATCAAGGTACCAGCGTTCGTGTGAGTTGAATAGAGGGCCGGCAATGTAAATAGACTTCATATGCAGCGTCTTTCTCTCCTATTTAATGCGAGATCAGTTCCAGTTTACAGCATACTTGATTCTGGTCTCATGCACAATCCCTGGCGCTCCCTCTAGACATTTGGAGAGACGCATGCTCACCCCTTCCGCTGGGACCCTGGTCACGTCAGTGCTGGGTCTGGCTCACTGGGCGCAGAGATGCTTCGCTGTGCTCAGCAGGAGAGCGGTCAAGTCCGCTCACGGGGAAGTCTGCTCTCCCTCTACGTTACTTGACAAAATTATGACTACATGCTAAAACTATGACTATAGGGTCACGAAATAATTAAGAGTCACGAAATGTTAACAATGTCAGAGAATAAAATGGGAGTCATAATAACCAAGGAGGTGCAACGATGCAACCTGTAACGGCTCCTCGTTCACTGAAGGAAAAGCAGCGCCATGAGCGTGAAGAGTTAATCCTGCAAGCTGCCGAGGAAGTGCTGGCGGAGAAGGGTTTTTTTGAAACTTCTGTCGATGAGATCGCAGCCAGGGTTGGTATTGCGAAGGGGACGGTGTATTTGCACTTCCCCGGCAAAGAAGACCTGGTGATTGCGATTCTTGAGCGCAACGCGCAGAAAATGCTGGATATTGTTGAAAGTACGGTCGCTTCAGCCAGCACCAATCGTGAGAAGCTGGAGGCGATATTGCGGGTTGTGTATGGTGGGTTTTTTGACCCGCGTACGAGTCATTTGATGCAGTTACCTTACCTGGTTGTCAATGGCTCGGAACTACGCCGGGTTTTTGTTGATAAGAAAGGCTGCATGCGCGATAAGTGGGATCGCATGGACGTGCTCATCACCTCGATCCTGGAGGAAGGAAAAGCGGCGGGTGAATTTGATAATACTTTGCCCACGCCAGTAATGGTTAGTGCATTTTTTAGTCTGCTGTCACCGAGAAGTTATGAACGTCTCAACGCGAATACGCAAATGCCGATTGATGAGTTTGTGAAACAGCTTGGACGGTTCTACTTTAAGGGCATAGCAACTGTACAGAAGGATTAATTGTCTATGAAAACTGTTTCGAGTCAGTCCGATGGAACTGATATAGTTTCAAAGAGCCAGGCGATAGCTGATGATGATTATGAGCAGCCGCGCTATTCGCGGCGCGATACGCTTCTGACGATGGCCGGCGTGCTGTTAGTAATGTTATTAGGCTCGCTAGACCAGACGATTGTCTCGACGGCTATGCCGCGCGTGATCGCTGATTTGCAGGGCTTTGATCGATATACCTGGGTCTCAACCGCCTACTTGCTGACATCTACGGTGACGGTGCCGATTTACGGAAAACTGTCCGACCTGTTCGGGCGCAAGACCATCTTTCTGATCGGCATCGTAATCTTCCTGACGGGTTCGGCTTTATCGGGCGCGTCGCAGACGATGAACGAGTTGATTGCCTTTCGCGCGTTCCAGGGACTTGGAGCAGGAGCGTTGATGCCTATCGCCATTGCTGTGGTTGGCGACCTCTTCACGCCACGCGAACGTGGCAAGTGGCAGGGAGTGACCAGCGCTGTCTTTGGTATCTCCGCCATTATTGGTCCGGCGCTTGGCGGATGGATAACCCAGTATTCTTCGTGGCGCTGGGTCTTCTATGTGAATCTGCCTGTCGGCATTATAGCTCTGCTGGTATTGATCTTCCTGATGCCGACGCTGCGCAGTAAAGCGCAAAAGGTCTCGATCGACTATGTGGGAGCAGCTTTGCTGGTGCTGGGTACAGTGCCTTTGCTGCTTGGCTTCACCTTCGCAGGCTCACAATACGCGTGGTTGTCTCCTCAGGTTATCGGCCTGTTCGTGTTCGCGCTGGTCATGTTAGTGTCCTTCGTGATCTATGAAGCGTGGTTGGAGCGGCACGATGGCCAACCAATTATCGCGCCGAGCCTGTTTAAGGATAGCATCTTCACTGTTTCGTCAATTGTCACGTTCATCTTTGGTATGGGGCTGTTCGGCGCTGTCTTCTTCATTCCCCTCTTTGTGCAGGGGGTTGTTGGCTCGTCCGCCACGAACAGCGGCCTGGTGCTGACGCCTTTGATGTTGACCTTTGTGGTTGGCAGTATCGTTTCCGGCCAGTTGGTATCGCGTCTGGGCAAATACAAATTGCTTGCCATCTTCGGTATGATCGCGAGCGTGGCTGGTATGCTGCTGCTGTTCCGTCTGAATGTCAACTCTGGCAACTCCGATGTATTGCTGGCTATGCTGGTACTTGGTATTGGAATGGGCTTCGGCATGTCGCTGTATACGCTGGTCGTGCAGAACGCTATGCCACGCAGGATCGGTGAGTCAACCGCCTCGCTGACCTTCTTCCGCTCGATTGGCGGCACGATTGCGCTGGCGGCCATGGGTTCGGTCATGAATGCCGCCTACCTGCCCGCCTTCGAGAACGCGTTGCCAAACACTGTCAAGCAACTGGCGGCTGTTCAACCTAAAGTGGCACAATTTCTGGGCTTGTTCAATAATCCGCAGATATTGCTGCAACCTGGAGTAGAGTCGCAGTTGCAAACGAGCGCCGCGCACCAGGGCTCAGCAGCCCTGACGATGTTCAACCAGGTGATCGAATCCGTGAGGGTAGGTCTGGCAACAGGCATTCACAACGTCTTCATCATGAGCGTGGTAATTATGCTGGTTGGTACGATAGCTGTATTCTTCCTGAAAGAGATTCCTTTACGCGGTGGGCGCATCAAGCAACAGGATGCTGATGGATCGCAGGAGGAAGTTTCAGAGGTCGAAAGCAGCCTTGCTGCCATGATTTAATCTTCCATCACTAAATGGATTAAAACTGAGCGGTGCAACCATTGCGATTGCACCGCTCAGTTTTAATCCATTTATCAATCGCGGCGTAAGACCCCTGGCTTCAGCCATGGGGAGACAAGCCGCGCCGCCCGCAGGCGGTAGAACTGTTTGACGTTTACACCACAGTGTGCTACACTGTAAGTATGGCACAGAAACGAGCATACAAGTACCGATTTTACCCAACGGATGAGCAGAAACAGATCCTTGCTCGTACTTTTGGCTGTGTTCGTTTCGTCTCTAATTGGACCTTGCGCCAAAAGACGGATGCCTTCTACCATGAACAGCAACGCCTGTACTACAAGGACTTGAGTGAGGCCTTGACGCTCCTCAAGCAACAAGCTGACTACTCCTGGCTCTCGCAGGTGTCTTCTGTCCCCTTGCAGCAAG
>DATLSI010000297.1:0-2831 GCA_035534255.1 Ktedonobacteraceae bacterium
TCCAGGTCCGGTCGCGCCCACACGGAGCCCCAGGCCATCTCTGTGATAAAGCGCTGGAAGTCGGCATCGAACTCGGTGGTGCGGGCCAGCGTTCGCTCGACATGTTCGCTTCCCATCACCTCCTTGCGTACCTTCATGCCAAGATCATAGTCTGCTTCGCTCATGATAGTATCTCCAGACGTAGGGGCCAGATTTATCGCGCCCATCATGGTGACACACATACATGGCCTCATATGCATATTCTACCTCCCGCAAGTGCTTTGCATCAATGAGGGGATGTATCATGGCAAATTCGGTGGAACATAACAGTTGTAGCTGAACAATTCAACGCGCTGGTCCTTACCGGCGCGTTGAATTGTTCAGCTACAACTTCCTCTGCTCTCATCGATGTGCTGTTCTGGCTTTCGTTACCGGGCGCAGCACGCAGCCGGTTTCTATGATCGAGGTGACATTGATGCCGAAGGCGCGCAGCTTGATGCGCGTGCGCGACAGCACGTTGCGCACCGGGCGCATCTCCGCTTCCCACGAGCTGTTTTCTTGCGCCTTGAAGAGGCGACGGCGGCTCTGCTCGATGATCCTCTCTGTGACCTCACCGTTGTAGAAACTGGCGTACAATGTCTCGTAGGGGCAATAGTAGGGGAAAGAATCCAGCAGCGGGATCAGCACGCTGAGTTCGCCTGGACTGAACTGGCGCTGCAAAACCATGCGTATCTCGGTGCCGTTGTCGGTAAAACAGGATAATATGCCAGGCTTTTTGTTCAGAGCAAGGTGGTAATGTGCTTGCAAGAGGCCATCAAATTTATAATGCCGGATCACCGTTTCTTCTGGCGCACCGTGCTGCTCGTCCGTCTCAACCCGGCTGGCAAGCATTGTGTCTTCTCGATAGGCTATCACCATGTTCAAACTCCTTTGCTCTGGTGCGTTGATCCGCCTACACATTTCGTTCTTTTCATTACCATTTGTGCGATGGTTGCTCTTTATAATGTACGTACAAGTTTGTTATGATTTAATTATGGCGCAAAACCATGTACACAAGGAAGAACTTGTGTTATCATTTTCCTATACAGATTTATCAAACTACGCCGTAAAACCCTGGGCTTTAGCCCCAGAGAGTGAAGGCGCGTTCCTTTCGACAGTGGGCGAGGCGCCGCTCTCGTGATCAAGCAGTCTATCGGGAACCAACAACATGTCTAAGCAAGCGTACAAATTCAGATTGTATCCGACTCGCAAGCAACGTGAACGCTTACAAGAAACGCTAGATCGCTGCCGCGAGCTGTACAATGCTGCCTTGCAGGAACGGCGTGACGCCTACAGGATGTGTGGTATCACGATCACCTACTATGATCAAGCGAACCAATTGCCTGAGATCAAGAAGATCAGAGAAGAGTACCAGGACATTCATTCGCAAGTACTCCAGGATGTTCTGAGACGGGTAGACAAGGCATACACCGCCTTTTTCCGACGCTTCAAGCATGGGGAAAAGCCTGGCTATCCGCGGTTCCAGGGATACCATCGCTACGGTAGTTTCACCTATCCACAAGCCGGTTTTTCGTTGACGCACGAGAGTCGCATCACCCTCTCCAAGATTGGCTCGATCAAAGTGAAGCTGCATCGGGCGATCAGGGGGATGATCAAGACGTGTACTATCAAGCGGGAAGGCACTCACTGGTATGTGGTATTTGTTTGTGAGGTCCAGCCCGAACCGTTGCCTGAGAGCAAGGAAGCGGTGGGCATTGATCTCGGGCTCTTGCACCTGGCTACGCTTTCCACAGGGGAAACGATTGAGAACCCCCGCTATCTGAGACAGGCTGAAAAGAAGCTGCAACGCTTGCAGCAGGAGCTTTCCAGAAAGCAACGCGGAAGCAAGCGGCGGAGGAAAGCTGTGAAACGGATAGTGAAGACCCATCGCAAGGTGAGAAACCAGCGCCGTGACTTCTTGCACAAAGCCTCACGCAAGCTGGTTGACCAGTACGGCTTGATCGTCTTTGAGAAATTGCAGCCTGCGAACATGAGCAAACGCCCCAAGCCAAAGCAGGACGAACACGGCGCCTATGTGCCGAATGGCGCGGCGGCAAAGGGCGGACTGAACAAAAGTATTCTTGATGCTGGTTGGGCAATGTTCCAACAGTTCTGTGTTTATAAGGCAGAATGCGCCGCTAGAACTGTTCTGTTTGTGAACCCCAGATACACCAGTCAAATTTGTAGTGGTTGTGGCGCGATCAAGAAGAAGACGCTGGATGAACGCTGGCATTCCTGCGAATGCGGTACGGAACTTGACCGCGATCATAACTCTGCGATCACCATTCTTGCGCTCGGACGGAGCGTTCAGGTGCAAACCTGAGAGGCCCTCGGCGAAAGCCGTAGGGAGTCGTCACCAGATTTTGTTCTTTTCAATACGTTCTAGGGATACAAGGGCGCGATAAATCGGCCCCTATGCACCCGGAGCATACGGTGTGTGCAGGTTGTATCCCGTTCATATGGTTAGATAACGGAGACGATGATGCAGGCAGCAGGGATGGCTCCCCAGCCGCAGCCGCGATGGCTCTTAATCGAGGCGCGCAATAAGCAGGGGTGGTCGCAGCAGGAACTGGCCGACCTCATCGGCACGACGCACGTCAACGTCAGCCGCTGGGAGCGCGGCATCACCAGGCCAACCCCCTATTTTCGTCGCAAGCTCTGCGAACGCTTTGGCAAAAGCGAGCAGGAGCTTGACCTTGCCATCATGCCTGCCGATACGCCTGTCCCACCTGCCACGCTCCCTTTGCCGCCAGGCACTCCCGTCAGCAAACCTATCTACGATCCTGCTATTCCCGCGCTGCCGCCAACGCACC
>DATLSI010000298.1:0-12816 GCA_035534255.1 Ktedonobacteraceae bacterium
GACCCTCGCGGTCGCCCTGGCCGGCTGTATGGTAGGGGCGACCCTCGCGTTCGCCCTGGTCGACTGTATGGTAGGGGCGACCCTCGCGGTCGCCCTGGTCGACTGTATGGTAGGGGCGACCCTCGCGGTCGCCCTGGCCGGCTGTATGGTAGGGGCGACCCTCGCGGTCGCCCTGGCCGGCGTCATGGCAATGTCCGGCGTAATGTACGGACTTTCACGGCCCAGTTCCTCGCCGCGCGAAATTGTCACAAACTCGCTCAATGGGGCAAAACGCCGTTCATTCGCGGGGGCATCATCCAGACTTGCTCGCAGGCGGTCTAGCAGTGTGCCGCCTTCGCTGCTCAGAAGATAGCGTAGTTCCGCGGTTGGCTGGCTCAGGAACAGCGATTGTGGCACCTGCTGCGCTTCCGTCATAGCTGCTGGCTGCCATCGTCCCCGCACCCACGCTACCTGGTGCAAGCTTTGCGCGGGTGTATTTTGCGCGATCAGCACGACTGCCCCCACCTCAGCCGCGAAAACGCCCGACAGATGCCACAGGGAATGCAGCGTCACCTGTTTGAGCAAGCGCGCCCGCTCCCTGGCCGCATTCAACCGGGCCAGCACAGGATCGGGCAACACCAGCCCTATCCAACCACCAGGACGTGTTACCCGCATAGCCAGGTCAAGAAACAACAGGTAGCTATCCGCCTGCCCGCGCTGTTGCGCCAGCCGATAACCACTCAGGTCATTATTTTTTGCTGCCAGGTAAGGTGGATTTGCCAGAAAAAGATCAACGCACGGCTCCCAGTCCAGGCTAAGGCTATCAGCCTGGTGAATATGAAGATTGGGGGTGTTGCCTGATAACGTTGCGGCCTTCAACAGAGAAGATAACTGCATCTCGGCCAGAAAACAGGACACGGGGTCGGGATCAAAGCCCCAGATGTTGCGCTGCACCAATTCTACCAGTTCAGATCGCGCGAGCTGAGCGCGTTCGCCAAAATCAAGCACGCGTTGAGCCGCGCCTGCCAGAAAATTACCACTTCCACAGGCAGGATCGAGCACGCGCACTTGAGACAGATTCGCATCGGAAGTATAGCCGCAGGCATCCAGTATCCGTTTAACCAGGGCAGAGGGTGTGGAAAAATGGCCGCGCTTCTTACGCTCCATTAAAGGCAAACTGGCCTCGTACCACCCGATCTTCTCATCCTTGAAGACTCCAGCTTGCTGCATATATACACATTTTCCTGACAAGTAACTATTGCATTTAGCTTGTTAGATGGTTTCCTGATCGCGCAATATTTCCAGCGCTTCGCGCGCGGCCATGCGGCCAGCTTCTTTGATGCTCGACGCTTTTCCCAACCCGAGCAAATATTCGTGCTCGAAAACGCCAACCGTGAACATGCGATCATTATTGCGCCCGCTCTGCTCCATCACACGATAACGCGGCAGGCAGCCTGAACGCTGCAAGATGATCTTTTGCAGCCGACCTTTGGGATTGGTATCCAGCGTTTGCTCGCTCAAGAGCGGCACTACAGGCAAGACTATCCGCGCCACAAAATCGCGCGCCGCCTTGTGTCCCTGGTCAATCAGAATGGCTCCCACAATCGCCTCCAGCACATCGGCGCACAGCGAGTCACGCGAACGCTCGTTGAACGTGCGCAGGTTGGCTATATCAACACGAATAAACTCGAAAAGCCCCAGCTCCTGCCCGATTCTCGCCAACACGCGCCGGCTGACCACCTCCGACTTCAGCGCCGTCATCTCGCCCTCGGAAGCATCAGGAAAACTGCGGTAAATATACTCGACAACGTGAGCGCCCAGAATAGCATCACCCAGAAATTCCAGCGTATCGTAGGAATCATGAACTGCCGTCTCCGGGCAGCACGAATGGTGGGTCAATGCTCGCACCAGCAGCACGCGATCGCGAAATGTCACCTGCAACAGCGATTCTAATTTGGCCAGCTTATCCTCATTCTCCATAGTAGACATTATAGCCCAGATTATCGCGCAACGTCGAGACGCCGCAGCCTCTGCCCTATCATATTCCCGCTCGTAGGAGGAGCCACGTGGGATGTGCTAACCACAAAACTCCAAGCAGAAGTAGTACGATTCCGATAAACGGGCTGAGCCGCTTACCACCAGGCACAGTTTTTTCGATAACCATAGCAGCTGTGAGGGCCAGCATACCCGCTAGATTTCCCACTCCGACCCCAAACATGACAAGCATCAAAGCCCAACAGCAGCTCAAGCAGTCTCTGCCATGCCGCAAACCCATATGCCACGCTGCATTTACCCCTTTCCGGTAGTAATGCAAGAAGAAAACCCGCGGCGCGCGCGACTTATTCAGGCCATGCTCTTTGAAGTGGGTGAACTGGAATAGACCGGCAATGAAGAAAGTAACCGCGCCGATGATCCAGGCATGCAGCGCCAGCCAGGGCCATAGCGCCACCAGCGCATGCACCAGCGTATCTCCGAGAAAAGCCCCCGCGGCAAACGCCGTCCACATTACTGCATAGCCAGCCAGAAAAGCCAGGGGGACAGCAGCCTGGCGTTCTTGTTTGCGACCAGCGCGTACCACCATTTTGACCATTGGCATACTGGATGGCAGCATCATCGCCACCGTCATAACCTGCCAGCAAAGCAGGAAAACTTCAAAAGCTGCCAGCCAGGGAAGGCCGCTGGCTTGCAACAGGTAGCGATGGTCGATCAAGAACGTCAGATGTGCCAGTGTAGCCAGTATAAGTACTCCCCAGGCAGCGGCCACCAGCAGCCAGGGCCACAGCACGACACTCCTGATCGAGCGTCGTACATGGCCTGTGATCTTCATGGGTTCAGACATATTCAGCGCAGGCATCGGTTTTCCTTTTCTCTAGACCGCTTCCTGGCAAATTATACGCCGTACCCGCCGTTGTTGTCACCAGAGCGAGCAGTTCCCTTCTGCTTTTCGTGTAAAACTGGCGAGTTGCACACCCTGATTCACGTTCATGGTACACTGAAAACCTTTTTTGTCTATTGTTACTTTCTGCCGCTGCCGGCCAGTTCTACGCTGGGTTCTGGTTTGGCTACCGCGACCGTCACTTCGATAGAATCGTACTTCTTCACTTTATAAATGATGGTCGAGACGATCCAGCTGACGACGAAGATGCCGATGATGATGCCACCGAGTACACCGAAATCAAGGCTGCTAAAGTAATCCCACAGGCCACCGCTCAACTTGAACTGCATGGCGATGATGGTGATTATTTCGATCGTTCCCACCACGAATGCCACCAGTACGGAGATCAGCGTAATATTCAGGTTGTAGTAAAGCTTGCGAATTGGCTTGACGAAAGCCCAGCCGTAGGCACCCAGCATCAGGATACCATCGGTCGTATCCATCAGGCACATGCCAGCCGTGAAAAGCGCCGGGAAAATCAGAATATAAACGATGGGCAGTCCTTTGCCCGCCTGTGATGCCGCGATACCAAGTATGCCCACCTCGGTGGCCGTATCAAAACCCAGGCCAAAAAGGACACCCACAGGGTACATCTTCCAGCTTTTATCCACTATTCTGAGCAAGGGGCGGAAGAAGCGGCCCATCAGTCCGCGCTGGTTCAAGAATTCGTCCAGCGTCTTATCGTCGTACTCCTCTCCACGGCTGACCTTGCGGAAAGCCAGGAAAATCTCCCAGAGCACCAGGAAGTTAATGATGGCGATCAAATACAGAAAGGCGGCTGAGACCGAAGTGCCGATAAGCCCACCCGCGCTTTTCAAAGCCGGAATGGCGGTGGAAACGAAGGTCGCGGCAATAGCGATGGCGACCGTTAAGGACACCACAATCGTTGAGTGACCCAGCGAAAAGAAGAAGCCCACCGCGACCGGCTTTTTATTCTCCTGCATGAGTTTGCGCGTCACATTATCGATGGCCGAGATGTGATCGGCATCGACCGAGTGACGCAGGCCAAAGGTATAGGCCAGCAGCGCCACGCCCATTAGCGCCGGGTACTTGACCGAAAAGCCAAGAAAAGCCAACGCCCACGCGGCCAGGTTGAAAATAATTAAGAGGGTATAGATTCCGATCACCTTGCGACGTATATCGTGAGAGCTGTCGTTAAAGACGTTTCGTAGCGCGGAAAGACTGAATTGACTGCTCATGAAACCTCCATGCGCGTGGCATAACACACATCCAATCAACATGGGTTGGATGCAGTATAATAAGTTGGTATGATCTACAGACTCGCACTACAGGCAACATTTGAAAAACTTCCCGGTGGCGCTTAAAAGACCGTCCCAGAAATACACCGTATTGATAGAGTATAATGTAGAAACAGGTATAATTGCAAGTATTTCGCAATTACTAATTTTGGCGAATAGCAAATATTCCCATCTTCCGCCTGGAAAATAAAAATACCTGATAGAAAAAATAGGGATTCATACTAATAGACAACACGCGCGGTCTGCCCTATAGTGTTACGAGATTGGTTACATTCATCTTGATTTGAAAGGATACTCTATCCTCATGTTACTTGCGCGGAAAACGCTCCAGCGCCTGCTTGGGGTGCTGTGGCTTATAGATGGTTTGCTCCAATTGCAGCCGCAGATGTTCACCATGAACATGGTCAATGGTGTCATGAAACCCATGCTGCAAGGACAGCCGGGACCTATCGGGTTCAGCCTCCAGTTTATCGTCGACCAGACGACGCTCCATCTCACGGCGGTTAACCTGCTCATTACTTTTGTCCAGATAGGCCTTGGGATTGGCTTCCTCTTGTTCTCGAACCGCTGGCTGAAAAAGATTATCATTGCTTCCTTCGTGTGGGCCTTCATCGTCTGGTACGGGGGCGAGGGCATGAGTATGCTGCTCACCGGGCAGGCAAGCATCCTCACAGGCGCGCCTGGGGCTGTGCTGCTCTATCCTCTGCTGGGCCTCGCCATCTATCCGCGCAAAAAGTCTCCTGCTGCCTCTAAAGACGCGCCAGCGAAGACTGCTGACGAGGGACTGCTCTCACGAAAGTATCTACGCTGGATTCTCTCAGCTTTCTGGTTCTTCGCGGCTTTGCTCCAATTGCAACCCAACTGGTGGCAGGCAGGTCAAATTTCCCAGGCCATCGGAGCTATGATTGGCCAGGGAGGACTCAATGGTGTACTGGTTGACCCTGTGCTCCAGCAAATTTCCAATATCACAGCCAGCATCGAGATTCCGCTTAATATCGCGCTGATCATCGTATTTCTGACACTGGGTGTTGGTCTGGCCGTAGTCAAGGAAAAGCATTTGCGTCCGTTCCTGGTCGCATCGATTGTCGCCAGCGTACTGATCTGGTATACTGCTCAAGCCTTAGGCATGATCTTCACAGGCATGTCTACCGATTTCAACTCAGGATTGTTGCTCGTAGTTATTGCATTGGCATGCTGGCCCAGAGTAGCTATCGTGCGCGCTGCGCGGGCGCGCTATGCGCGCGAGTTGAAAGAAATGGAGGGGTCGACACAATCAGCGTAGATGGCCGGTATTTCCTGCCTCACAAAAAACTCACAATTACCACATCAACTCCAGGTTACTCTTGACAATTAACCCAACAGAAAGACTAAGATTCATTAATGGAGTATGGGAGGAAGTATCAAGAGGAAATATCGAAAGGAGTTACCTTTGGACGAGATTGAAATTGTGGATAGCGAGTCGGAATTAGAGTCGCTCGCTGGCAACACGGAAGAAGCAAACGGGCCGGTAGATAGCGCCGAAGAGATGAAGAGGTTCTACGTGCTAGCTAAGCGCCAGGCCTGGAAAGTGGAACAACTTTCCTGGGGACAGATTCCTCCTATACCTGAAGGGAAAGGCTCTGGGGAGATGCGCGCCCGTCGTCAGGTGATCTGGCGTTCGGTCGTGACGCAGCAACTCCAGGCAGACTTGCTGGCCTCGAAGCTCTCCGCGCAATTGTTGTCAGACATAAATGACGTGCCGGGACGCCTGTATTACTCGACGATGGTGCAGGATGAGGGACGTCATGCCGAAGCCTGGCTTCGACTGACAAACGAGGTCGGAGGGATGAGCGAACCTGATCCCTACCTGGAACGACTCGGCGCACTGACGCTCAATGCCGATACCATCGAGGAGAAAATCTGGGGCTTCCAGGTAGTCTACGAAGGATTGGTGATTGATCGCTTCCGTCAGATCGCTAGCGCAACGCAAGGCACGATTATCGCGGAGATTTGCAGTCACCTGGCGATTGACGACGGGGTTCACCATGGCGCGGGTGTCAGCTATGAGCAACTCTTGCTTGAGCACACTTCTCCTCGCACGAGGAGGGCAATCACGCGTATGAGCAAGGAGATGTGGCCGATATTCGTTGACCACCTGCTCTGGCGTCCGCACGCGCGCTCGTGGGCTAGTTCGGCCATGCGCTCGCGGGACCTGGAAACGATCAGAAGCTCAATGGAACAGGAACTACGCCTCGCGCACAAACTGGGTCTGGAGATAGAGACACCGCCAGGCTACTAGGAACCTGGCGAGAGAGAACATATAAGAGACAACGTGGAGGATGCCCGAAGAACCTGTCAGGCGTCCTCTGTTCAATTTATTCAAACAACGCAGAAGGAGGAAAAGAGGAAAAACAGCTATGCGTATTCGACCCGTATTCTGGTGCATACTGACCTTCGTTTGCTGCGCCCTTCTGCTTTTCGCTGCCCTTATCAAAATACACATGCCCGCGTTCATGCAAGTACATGTTGACAGGGCAATGTCTGTCTCGGCTGGCTACACCACTTTAGAACTCCACCTCAGCGATCCACAGGATATCCCCATAGAGCAAGCACAGGTTATCCCAACTGCTAGAATGACCAATATGCCCATGAACGCCATTTCAACCTCGGTCAAGGTACTGGGACAGGGGAATTACCGCATTCTGTTCGCGTTGTCAATGGGCGGTCCCTGGGAAATTAGTATTGTCGCGCATGCTGATGGCTTTGACGACTCTCAGCGAGCATTGTTTATTCAAATACCATCGTCGATTACGATGTGCGCAGAGGGCAATCTTCATGTTTCTTGAACTCAATTGCTTTATACTATACACAGCACATATACCATCGAGTGGAAGGCAGCGCTACACCCGCTAAAGAAGTGAGTCAGCCCTATGTCTATAACAGACCATCAACAGACAGGTAGTCGAGAACGCTCGCGACTTTCTCTTTTTGAGAAAGTTATTCTTGTGAACGCGCTCATGTTAATCGGTGAAGCATTAGCTGGCCTCTGGATAACAAGTCATAGCCTGGAAACACACCACTATCTCATTGATACCAGCTTTATCGTTATTGCCACCCTCTGCAGTTTGCTGATCAATATCCTGCTCTTGCGCGCCAGCTTCCACCCGCTTTTCAGCCTGTTACGTACCATCAGGGCCGTGAGTGTTGGAAACACCGCGCTGCGTGTCACCGACATCCCTACCGATTCGGAAATCGGTGAACTGGCGCTCGCATTCAATCGCATGCTTGACCAATTAGAGACTTCCAGACGGCAACAGGCCATGCTCATCCTGCAAGCGCAGGAGGAAGAACGGCGTCGCCTGGCGCGCGAATTGCACGACGAAAGTAGCCAGAATCTGACCGCGCTGCTGGTTCACACGGAAATAGTGAACCAGACGCTACAAAACCTGCCGGATGAAGCATCCATGCAGGAGGCGCGCGCGCACCTGCAGCCGGGGCTGCACCAACTCGCGCATCTCACGCAAAAGACACTCGAAAGTATTCGCACACTGGCGCTGCAACTGCGTCCCGGCGTGCTGGATGACCTCGGCCTGGATGCCGCTTTTCGCTGGCTGGGCGAGGACTGCGCGCAACGCCTGCATTTGCCTGTTGAGTTGCACATCGACGGACTGGAAGAAGCGCTGCGCGCAAAGCATATTCCCGCGCTCTACGCGACTACGCTCTTTCGTATCGCCCAGGAAAGCCTGACCAACGCGGCACGTCACGGACACGCGCAACGCGCTGACATCTCCTTCAGCCGCGATCAACACTACCTCCATTTGTTCGTACATGATAACGGCGCTGGATTCGATGTGCCGCACTCTCAGGCAGGCCTGGGTATCACCGGCATGCGCGAGCGAGCCGAGTTGCTTGGTGGGCAACTGCTCATCACATCTCAACCAGGAAAGGGAACAACTATCGAAGCGCGTCTGCCGGTGACATTGACGCCTGTGGAGGAGGAGCCGCCACATGTCTATGTCTGAGCCTGATACGCACGAAACCAGGACGGCGCGCGTCCTGCTCGCGGATGACCATGATATCTTACGTCAGGGTCTCAAGATGCTGCTTGACTTACAGGACGGTATTGAGATCGTAGGTGAGGCACGCACCGGGCGAGAAGCCGTCGAACAGGCCAGAGCCTTGCAGCCCGACGTGGTCGTGATGGATATTTCGATGCCCGATATGGATGGTCTGGAAGCGTGCAGGCGTATTCGCCAGGAACTGCCCGCTATCCAGGTTTTGATGCTTACCATGCACGAGAGCGAGGAATATTTTCTACATGCCTTGCGCCTGGGCGCTGCTGGCTACCTCGTGAAAAAGGCCGCTCCTACTGAATTGAGCATGGCTATCCTATCAGTAGCCAGCGGCGGCGCGTTCCTCTATCCCGGGCTGGCAAAAGTGCTGATCCGCGATTTTGTTGCTAATACCGCGCCACCGTCCGCGTTACCAGCATTGCGCGAACCTGTCAGAGACACCATCTCGGAGTTACGCAACCTGACACCAAGAGAGCTAGAAGTCTTAAAGCTGGTAGCCGAAGGACATACCAACCAGGAGATAGCCGACGAACTGGTTATCAGCATCAAAACCGTGCAAGCGCACCGCGCCAATGTCATGGAAAAACTGGGCCTGCACAACATCACGCACCTTGTACGTTTTGCCCTGCGCGCCGGACTGCTCACGGACGAACCATAAAGACGCGGGCAAGCCTGGAACTCCCATACAATACGGGAAATTGACCATAGTAGAGATATATCCGTCTGGTAATAACAGAGAAAAGAGATGATTGGACACGCATATGAGATTTATCTTACCAACAATCTTCAATCTCATCATGGTTACGCTTGTTGAACTCGGGGCGGTTTTCTGGGTTGGCGCGCAACTCTGGCAGAACTTCGTCTTGCAAATGTCCTCGGAAAAGCATGCTACTGAACAGGCGACCAACGAACAGACACAGGCACGCTTTGAGCGGTGGTTCTCGCTTCCCACGCTCCTGATTCTCTTGCTGGCCAATATCGGCGTGCTGATCGGACAGGCATTAATCCTGACTGGCGGCAACTGGAACCAATCCTTCTCGCTCCCAGTGCTTTCCAGCCTTGCAACCGGCGGGCGCTTTGGCGTTTTCTGGCTCACACGCGAAATCGTTCTCATCCTGGCTATCATCGTCTCGCTCTATATACTCATTCGTCGCCAACGACCGCGCCTGCTAAATGCGCTGCTGCCACTGCTCAACCTGCTGCTTGGCATGCTGCTTCTCATCGCTATCACCGTATCAAACGATGCCGCCGCGGGAAGCAGTAATCAGACCACTCTCGCCATAATCAATGACTGGCTATACCTGCTGGCTACCGCCATCTGGCCTGGCGGCATACTCTACATCGCCGTCAGCTACCTGCCCATTTTGGCGAAACAACCCCTGGCGCATACATCCCGTTCGCTGCTAACGCTACTGGCCTATGCCTTACCGCTAGTAATTGGCGGCGCGCTTATCATGTTGATCACCGGGCTGTTCAGCGCGGCTTTTCGCCTGAACTCATCGAGTCAGATCACCCAGACAGCCTTTGGACGCGCACTCACTGTCCAGATCGTGCTGATCGTCGCGTTGCTCATTACCAGCGCGATTCACCTGTTTCTGCTGCGTCCCCGTCTGAAAAAAGAATATAGCAAGTACTCCTATGTAGAGAGTCGCCTCGCCCCTGCTATAGCCGCCATCGCAGTAGAAGCGGGTCAAACGCTGTCAGCAGGTCAGGAGGCATCATCCGATAGCGGGACGGGACAACCAGCTAAACGGCTTGCGCAGCAAGCGCGCCTGCGCGAAAAACGGCTTGGCAACGCAACCCGGCGACTCAGTACGCTGCTGCGCTGGGAGCCAGTGCTGGCTATCGCTGTGCTCGTATGCGTTGGCCTGATGAACGTCTTCACTGGCACGCTCATACCTGTTGCGACACCGGCTCAACAACAGCCCGGCGCAAAGCCGCAACCGTATTCGGCAACTTTACAAACGCAAGACAACAAGTTCAGCGCCACACTTGAAATCAACCCGAACCGCTTCGGCGCGAACGTTTTTACCGTGACTGTCACCAACAAAAGTACTGGTCAAACAGACACCAACGCCAGTGTCACCATCTTTACAACTATGCTGGATATGGATATGGGAACCGACAGCGTCAGCCTGCTGCCCGATGGTAAAGGCCATTTCAGCGCGAGCGGCGACCTGTCTATGGGCGGTCACTGGCTTATCCGTGTTCAGATTCGCACGCCAGATGGTACTTTACACGAAGCAAGTACCAGGATCGCGACGCCATTTTAATGTGCCCGCGCACAACCTATGCTAATATATTCCCGCCCAGGTTAGTGTATAACCAGGCTTTCAAGTAGGAAGTACATTATGAAATACATAAAATCGACTTTCATACTGGCCGCCATCGCCATATTACTGGTCGGCTGTGGCGGCAATAACGGCAGTAACGTCCAAAGCACACCTTCCAACACGCTGCTACCTGTTAACGGCTTCGGCTCCGCCGCCAATCACGTGCATTCTTTGCTGGCACTCCCGCAGCAGGTGTTGCTCCTGGCTACCCACTACGGCGTGTACAGGTCCCAGGACAACGGCGCGACCTGGCAAGAAGTGGCCGGCGGCCCAAACCAGTTGATGGAAGGGCTGATGGACTACTCGCTGGTCAATAGTCCACTCAATCCACAACGGCTCTATGTGCTCACTCAGCCATCCATCGAGCAGCACAGCGGCATTCCCGGCCTGTATACCAGCGCCGACCAGGGCAAGACCTGGAAGCTTTCAGTTACCGCCGCCAGTCTTACCAATACCAACATCTATACGGTCGCAGCCGGTAACGACTCGCCAGACGAGGTATACATCTACCTTTCAGACCTGGGCGCGCTTGGCCTGCGCCGCAGCCTTGACGACGGCGTGCATTTTTCCAGCACAGGAACCCTGCCCTTTGATCTTATCTTTGGTATCATGCCTTTGCCCAACATGCCCGGCCATCTGCTTGTCTACGGCCCTGATGGCATGGCAAGCAGCGCTGACGGAGGAATACACTGGCAGGTATTATCGAGTATCAATGGTGGCATAGATGACGTTACTACCGCCGGGCCGAACAGCCCCATTTACGCGTCAGGTGATGCTGGCATCTATGTCTCGTCCGATGAAGGCAAGATATTCAAGCTGGTCTACTCGCAAGCCTCCTTCAATTCACTGACCGTATCGCCCCAACAACCGAAGATCATTTACGGCAAAACCGGCACAGCCATCTATCGCAGCAACGATGGCGGCGTTACCTGGACCATGCTTCCACATATTAGTGGCAACCTGGCAGTACTGGCTACAGAACCAACCAACGCATCCGAAGTCTTTCTTTCGCTTTCTTACCCGACCGAGCTTTACCGCCTGAACCAGAGCGGTACAGGATGGACTTCACTGACGCCTCCGCTATAAATCAAACCGTAATGAATGAAGGATAATACAATATGCACGTTTTGAAATGGATAATGCGACCACGTGTTCCGGTGATTATGAGGGCAAGCGCTCGCCCTCATATCCTGTATGCTCTCATCACAGGGTGCGGTCTTCTCCTTCTTTTCTCGCTCTTCCTGCCCACCGGACTCGCGCGGGCCGACGGGGGCGCACCCAACCTGGCTTACATATCAGGGACCTCTAAAGGCATCAGCGTGATCGACATCCAGCAACAAAAAGTAACAACAACATTCTCGCTCACAGGCGACCCGCATACCATTTACCTGAGCCTGGATGGGCGTTTCCTTTATGTCACACAACCACAATTGGGCCGTGTGGTTGCCCTGGCCGCCAAAACGGGCCAGACCTTCTGCACGGTAAACATGCCCGGTCAGCCTTCGTTGCTGGCATTTGACCCCGGCAGCAACATGCTCTATGCCGCGGGCAGTGGAGCAGACAGCGTTACGGAGTTTGACCCCAGCAACTGTGCCATCAAGAAAACCCTCCAGACTAGCGGCCCCGTCTCTGGCATAGCGGTAGCTAATCTTGGCACCAGCCCCAACGGGAATCAACTCTGGGTAGCAGTCCCAGACGGGCTTGAGGTCTTCGATAACAGTGGGAAAATCGCCTCCATTCCCATTCCCGGTGGACCACAGTATATCATCATCCCTCCCGGCACCATGGTATACATCACGACAAAAGATGGCAAGCTGTACCCCGTTAGCCTCAGCAATCAGCAGGTGTTGCCACCTATTTTGAGCGGCGGCCAGTTCGGGCCAATGGATTATGACGCCTTAACCGACCAGGTATACGTACCGGACATGCTCAATAAGCAGGTCGATGTGCTGGCTCCCCTCATTTCACAACCCTATCCAAAAGAACCTGACCACATCATCCACCTGGGGGTCGCGCCAAAATCCATAGCCATTACCAGCGACGGACAATTTGGCTTTATCGCCCTCTCCGGCGGCAATGTCGCTATGCTGGACGTACCCGGCAAAGATATTTTCAACACCATCTACGTGGGTGGCAATCCGCAATTCATCATCACCGGACTCTACCCGCCCGTCTTCGGCACCACCCCACAGCAAGTCAATACCTGGGGCACCGTCATCAACATCGTCGCCTACGGACTCGTCTTTGTGCTGCTCATC
>DATLSI010000299.1:0-16911 GCA_035534255.1 Ktedonobacteraceae bacterium
TTCGCCATCGCGCATGGACCTTGCGGTCGCCCTGGCTTTCGCCATCGCGCATGGACCTTGCGGTCGCCCTGGCTTTCGCCATCGCGCATGGACCTTGCGGTCGCCCTGGCTTTCGCCATCGCGCATGGACCTTGCGGTCGCGCATGGAAAGACGATCTGTGATATTAAGAAGGAGCAACGCATGATTAAGCCCTATACTGCTGTCGGACTCATCCCCACTGTACGCGGCATTCGCAAACGCGCCGATATCCAGACCAATCTTGAACACCTCTCGCATCTCGTCAAGGCAGCTTCCTGGCTCTCAAGTCTCGATTTGCCCGTTCGGCTTATCGCTATTCCCGAAGGCGCGTTGCAAGGTTTCAACGATGAAGTGCTCGACCTCGATCACGTGCAGTTCGCGCGCGAGTGCGCCATTGACATTCCCGGCGAAGAGACCGACGCGCTGGGTAAGATCGCCCGCACCTACGACACCTACATCATGGCGCAAGCTAAAGCAAAGCATCCCGACCTCAAAGACCGCTATTTCAACGTGGGCTTCATCCTCAACCCGCAAGGCGAAGTTATCTTGCAGCACTACAAAGTCTCGCCACTTTTCCCCGTCGAACACTCGGTCTGCCCCCACGATGTCTATGACTGGTGGATCGAAAAATACGGTCGTAACCTGAATGCCTTCTGGCCCGTCGTCGATACCGAAATCGGTCGCCTGGGCATTATGATGGCCAACGAAGGCTCGTATCCCGAAAACGCCCGCGCCCTGGCCATGAACGGCGCGGAAGTCGTCTACCGCGCCTCCTATCCGCATCCCGCCACCGGCAACGAGATATTTGAAATCCAGAGCCGCGCCCGTGCCCTCGACAACAACATGTATGTCGTGGCTCCCAACATGGGAACTTACTATCTCTTCCCGGAAGAGAGCACTCCCATCGATACTTTCGGCGGGCGTTCATTCATCATCAACTACAAAGGCCAGATTGTCGGTCGGCAGGACTATGGAGCCGGTTCAACCTACGTGGGCGGCGTCATCGACATCGAAGCCATGCGCGACCACCGCGCCCGCGCTCAATGGGACAACTGGATAAAAGACCTGCGCACCGAACTCTACCAGCTACTCTACGAGCAGCCCATCTATCCCAAAAACCTCTACCTCAACCGCGAGCCGATGAAACACGACGAGTACCGCGAACAGGTCATCAAACGCCAGATCGAGTTGATGTACGAACGCGGCATCTGGGTCAAACCAGAGAGATAGCACGAAAAATTAGTTATTCCACCTTAGCAGTCGCCAGATATGGTAATATGCTGACAGATATTGCTAGAGGTTTGGCATGGCTGTTGCACTGGTAGCTCTCGATTATAGCAGACCCATCCAGCCGGTGTTCGAGCAGGCATCGCGCACCGGTACCGTTCACAGCGTCTTTCGCAAAGCCCTGAATATAGTCGCCGGTGATACCATGCTTGCTGTGCTCAGCAGCGAGTTATCGCGCATGCCAAACAGCGCGCGCCTGCCAGCAATAGTTATGCACAGGCTCTACACAAGCCTGCATCCTGGCATGCAAGTCTCGATTGGCGACGGAAAGCTCCTCATTCCAGCCATCGATTTCACGCTTCGCCTCCCTCAAGAGCCTGCGTGGGAACCCCGACCTGATGTAGCAGCACATCACTGGCATCGCGTCAGCATTGCGCGCCATTCCCGTTTGCTAGCTCAACATCTCGCGCAAAAAGCGCGGCAAGATGGATTGGCTCCCCTGGCTGCACCGCTCCTTTTGCGAAGGCCAGCGCGTGAGACGCCACTGGCACAGCGAGCGCTGCCCCTGCTACAATTGCTGGTACGAGCGTGCCGCCTGGAGGATAGCGCGGGCGTTGAGGAAGCCGCGCGAGGTCTGGTCGGCCTGGGACCGGGCCTCACCCCTTCTGGTGATGATACGCTGGCAGGATTCGTGAGCGTCATGGCATTACTCAGCGCTCAGCTATGTGCCGATGCTCTACCACGCGAGCATCTTGCATCCATCATAGCCAGCACAGCGCAACCGCGTACTACAAGGCTGAGCGCCACGCTGCTGGCACATGCCGCGCGTGGCGAGTTGGCGGAGCACGTGGGAACATTACTAACGGCCCTTGCCTTGCCTGTCGAGGAGTCCCAAATGTTACTACACGCGGCAGATCGTGTCCTGGCGTATGGCGCGTATTCAGGCGGCGATACATTACTGGGCATGCTGCTGGGGTTGCAAGCATTAGGAATAGAAAATACCCTGCATGAAAGCGGAGAATACCATGGTCATACGGGCGTTGCTCAAGCGAAATACCTACTATGATTCGATCACCCTCATGTCTGCGATCCAGTACGTGAAGGACACTATAGCAGTGGAGGATGCCGGGGCGGTTATGGCGACAGAAGCGAATCTCGCGTTGCTGGAGCAGGCGCACTTGCTCCCCGCCGATTTTCTCGCGCAACAGGAGAACATGCCGGCGCCGGAGGATTTGCTGATTGCCATTCGCGCCGCTGATGAGTCGCTCGCGCAGTCTGCCCTGGCCTGCGCGCAACAAAAGCTGGCAGGGCCTGGCAATATAGTCGTTTCAGGCAGCACGACGCCACCAGCAACTCGTTCGCTTGAAGTGGCGCTGCGCCACGCCGCATCAGCAAACCTGGCAGTGATTTCCGTCGCCGGAGAGCATGCCTGGCTCGAAGCTAAACAGGCGCTGCGCCACGGACTGCACGTCTTTCTCTTCAGCAACAACGTTCCCATCGAACAGGAACAGCGCCTCAAAGTTCTGGCCGCCAGCAAAGGGCTGCTCCTCATGGGTCCCGATTGCGGTACCGCCATCATCAACGGCGTCGGATTGGGTTTCAGCAACGTTGCGCCGCGCGGTTCGATTGGCATCGTTGGAGCATCGGGTACAGGTATGCAACAACTCATTTGCCTCATTGCCGCAGCCGGTCCTGGCATCTCCCAGGCCATCGGTACGGGCGGGTGCGATCTAACCGAGACAATCGACGGGATCATGATGCGCGAGGGACTGGCATTGTTGACGCGCGATCCTCACACAGATGTCATCGTGCTCGTCTCCAAACTGCCATCAAAACGTGTAGCCAATGAGTTGCTGGCAGCCGCGGCACAGGCGGCTAAACCAGTGGTAGCTCTCTTCCTGGGCATCACGCCGCAAGAATTTGGAACCGTTGGCGACAATATCAGACTGGTCAAAACGCTTACCGAAGGAGCAGCACTCGCGGTATCGCTGGCAGGCGGCGACCCCGCGCGCGTACCGGGCAAGGACGCGCTTCTGGCCTTCCAACCACGTCTGGAAGCAGAACGCGCAAAACTGGCCCCGTCGCAACACTTCATTCGCGCGCTCTATTCCGGCGGCACACTCTGTTACGAGGCCATGTTGCTACTCGGCGAGCAGGTTGGCGCGATCGCCTCCAACATCCCCTTGCGCCCGCAATGGGCATTGGGGGCGCTGACAGCAAATGAAATGTATCGTGGTCATACCGCCCTTGACCTGGGGGCGGATGAGTTTACGCGCGGCAAGCCGCACCCCATGATTGACCCGACCACGCGCCTGCACTACCTGGCACGGGCCGCCGAAGATGCCGAAACCGCCGTGATATTGCTGGATATCGTGCTGGGTTACTGTTCGCACCCCGACCCGGCGGCGGTTTACGCGCCCGTGATTAAACGGCTGCGCAACGAGGCTCAGGCTGCCGGACGATCATTGCCGGTAATCGTTTCACTCTGCGGCAGCGAGGGAGATCCGCAGCGTCTCTCTTTGCAACGCGCAACGCTTGAAGCGGCAGGGGCGCTGGTATTTGAAAGCAATGAGGCTGCCGCGCTCGCCGCTGCATCGTTAGTAAGCCATACAAATAGCGTCTCACATCCAAAGGACTATGCCCATGACTGAAACCTCCGATCTTTTTACCTCTCCCCTGCATATTGTCAACGTGGGAGCCGACCTCTTCGCCGACGCGCTGGCCGCTCAGGGCGTACCAGTCACCCGCGTCTCCTGGCAACCCGCGGCAGGCGAGAGCGACGTGGCCCTCGCTGTAGCGTTGGGAGACGCGCGCGTGGATACGGCCAACCAGGAAGCAGTGCAGCGCCTGATGGCCGCGCGCCCGCGCCTGCTAGACGTGCGCCCGGCATCCGAAGCTATTGCGGGATTCCACCGGCACCTGCTCTTACACGCCGGGCCACCCATCACCTGGGAACGCATGTCCGGCCCCTTGCGCGGCGCGGTTATCGGCGCGCTGCTCTACGAGAAGCTGGCATCTGATAGCGAAGAAGCGGAAAAGCTGGCGGCGCGCGGCGCCATCACCTTCGCGCCCTGCCACCACTATAACGCCGTGGGACCTATGGCAGGCGTCATCTCGGCATCCATGCCGGTGCAGATCATCGATGAGCCTGTCTATGGACACCAGACCTTCAGCACTCTCAATGAGGGATTGGGGAAGGTGCTGCGCTACGGAGCCAATAGCCCCGATGTCATCAGCAGGTTACGCTGGATAGAGCAGGTGTTAGGGCCAGCGCTTGGTCGCGCCTTGCGCGCGGCAGGCGGACTCGAATTACAATCGATTACCTCGCAGGCGCTGCAGATGGGCGACGAATGTCACAACCGCAACAAGGCGGCAACCTCTCTTTTCATACGCGAAATCGCGCCTTTCCTGGTAGAAACAGGCGCTTCCAGCGCGGAGACGGCCAGCGTCTTACGCTTCATACATAGCAACGACCATTTCTACCTCAATCTCTCGATGGCGGCATGCAAGGCCAAAACGCTGGCCGCGCACGGCATTGCTCATAGCAGCGTCGTCACAACTATGGCACGCAATGGCACAGACTTTGGTATTCGTGTGAGCGGGTTGGGCGATCAATGGTTCGTAGCCCCGGCTCAGCAGATCAAAGGCTTATATTTTAGTGGCTTCTCAGAACAGGATGCCAACCCGGATATCGGCGATAGCTGTATCACTGAAACGGCTGGCATCGGCGGTTTCGCTATGGCGGCTGCTCCTGCCATCGTGCAGTTCATAGGTGGCACGCCCGCCGATGCTACGCGCTATACGCTGGAAATGTACGATATCACAGTTGCCGAGGCAAGCCAGTACCAACTGCCTACGCTTGGCTTTCGTGGCTCGCCCACCGGTATTGATATCCGGCAAGTTGTGCGCCAGCAACTCTTGCCCATCATTAATACAGGTATCGCTCATCGCCTGCCCGGCATCGGTCAGGTCGGCGCTGGTATCGTGCGCCCCCCCATGGCATGCTTTGTGGCAGCCGTACACCAACTGGCGGCCAGCATTCAGAAAGGATCATAAAGGAGAACAATGGCCTTTACTTTGAAAAACAGGCATTTCCTGAAGTTGGATGACTTCACACAGGAGGAGATTGATTTTCTGCTGCGCCTCTCCTCTGACTTGAAGGCGGCTAAGTACGCAGGGACGGAGCAGCCTTCCCTGCACGGCAAGCATATCGCGCTCATCTTTCAGAAGGACTCGACGCGCACCCGCATCGCTTTTGAAGTCGCAGCTTACGATCAGGGCGCGCATGTCACCTACCTGGGTCCAGGCGGCTCGCATATCGGCTCATCAGAGTCGATCAAAGATACCGCGCGCGTGCTGGGCCGCTTCTACGACGGCATCGAGTACCGCGGATTTGAGCAGACGGTCGTGGAAGAACTGGCCCGCCACGCCGGCGTTCCGGTTTGGAATGGCCTGACCAACGAGGCCCATCCCACTCAGACACTGGCCGATCTCCTCACCATGCAGGAACATAGCCACAAACCTATTGCAGCCATCTCCTCCTGTTTCCTGGGCGATGTCGGCTACAATGTTGGTGATTCTCTGATGATGGGGGCAGCCAAATTGGGCATGGACATACGCATGGCAGGTCCCAGAGCATTCTGGCCCAATGAGTCCAGAATGGCAGAAGTTCACCTCGCAGCCAACCAGACAGGCGCGCGCATCACCCTGACCGAGGACCCGGAAGCGGCGGTCAGAGGTTGCGACTTCATCTATACCGATGTCTGGCTTTCGATGGGCGAAACACCAGAGCTATGGGGCGAGCGCATTCAACAAATGCTTCCCTACCAGGTAAATAGCAGGCTCATGCAGTTGACGCACAACCCCCAGGCAAGATTTATGCACTGCCTGCCCTCTTACCACACGAAAGATACCACCCTGGGCAAACGTCTCTACGAGCAGTACGGTCTGTTCGGTCTGGAAGTCACCGACGAAGTGTTCGAGTCAAAGGCGTCCATCGTCTTCGACCAGGCCGAGAATCGCCTGCACACTATCAAGGCCGTCATGGTCGCAACCCTCAGCGGTTAAAGCGCAATGATTGGGTTCTCAGTCCTTCCGGGTGATTTGTAGGGACGCGATTTATCGCGTCCACTCTCCTACCTACCCACCGTTCTCAATTACGCCTTTGTGACAGCCGCCTTTTGTTCTGCTTCACCTGTCGCTTGCTCATAAACATAGCGCTTCCCGCGCAGGAACGATGCCAGGGCTGCCACCAGGCACATAGCGGCAGAAAGATAGAACACGCCGTGTAGACCTAGCATGAAAGGAGATGAAATCAGGTTCGGAAAGAAGCTGTGACCCAGCAGATTCAGTTGATCGGCCACCGGCAACGCGTGCAGCACACTGGCTGGCAGCAGCGTAGACATCGGATTGTAGCCAAGAAAGGCCGCGAAAAGCGCGGAGGTTGGCGGCAAGTGTGAGATCGTGCTGGCAGTTGCTGCCGGTACGCCTGCCCTGGACAACCCATCGAAGAGCGTTGACGAGAGTGCCGAAGCAAGCGCGATTGTGATGATGCTGAAAAAGAGTCCAATACTCACCAATTGCCCGGAGTTTTGGAAAGTTGAGCGCATGCCCGACGCGGCGCCACGCTGTTCCGCTGGCACGCTACTCATGACCGACGAGGTATTCGGTGACGAGAACATGCCCTGGCCAAGACCGAGTATGAAAAGCAGGAGCGCAAACCAGATATAGTTGAAGTTGGTGGGCAGGATTGTCAACAGAAGAAAACCCGCCGCCTGGATGAGCATGCCGGTGGTCGAGAAAAAGCGCGCGCCGTAACGGTCCGAGAGCCAGCCACTCAAAGGACCCATGAGCACAAAGCCAATGAGCAGGGGCAGCAGATAAATGCCCGCCCACAGAGGAGTGACATCATAATTGTACCCGTGTAGTGGGAGCCAGATGCCTTGCAGCCAGATGACAAGCATGAATTGTAAGCCGCCACGCGCTATACTTGCCAGAAAACTACTGGCATTGCCAGCAGCAAACGCGCGAATTTTAAAGAGTTCCAACCTGAACATGGGGTCCTCGACGCGCCGTTCCGTCCAGATAAAGGTAACTAGCAGCGCTACCCCCAGCATCAGCGCCCCGATAACAAAAGGGTTTCCCCATCCCGTCGGCGCACCACCATACGGCTGTATTCCATACGTGATGCCGAGCAGCAGGATCGTCGCACCAGACGCAAAGGTGATGTTTCCAGCCCAATCGATCTTCTTATGGCCGCCGAGAGTGGCGATCTCGCGCAACATCAGATAGGCCCAGATCGTACCCGCCAGACCAACAGGCACACTGACAAGAAAGACGAGACGCCAGTTAAAGTACGAGAGGATGCCACCCAGGATTAAACCAATCACGGAGCCAACGATCGCGGCGATCTGGTTGATACCCAGGGCCAAGCCGCGCTGGTTCACGGGAAAAGCATCTGTCAGGATAGCCGCGCTATTCGAGAAGAGGAAGCCCGCCCCAACTCCCTGAACCAGGCGGAAAAGTATGAGTTCCAGCGCGCCTGTATTGCCCGTCCCCGGCGTCAGCCACAGCAAGATACTGCCCACGGTAAAGATGGCAAACCCCATATTGTAAAACCTGACGCGCCCGAACATATCGGAAATACGTCCAAATGTTACCAGGAGCGTCGCGGTAACAACCATATACCCGAGCAAAATCCACAGAAAATAGCCGGTTTCTCCCGGCGCGAGAGGATTCACATGAATCCCATTGAAAATGGCCGGAAGGGAAATCAAAACAATACTGGTATCAATACTTGCCATCAACACGCCAAGCGTGGTATTGCTCAGCGCGACCCATTTATAGTGTGGGCCAATAGGGCGCTTAGCCCGCCGTTCGCGAGGTGTACGAGTCGTTATCATAAGCTCTTTCAATTCCCTCACATGCTTCGTTGTTCTCACGCATATCAAACACGCCATCCACCGCGTGTTTGCAGAACAGGCCGTTAAAGCCATATCAGCACATTTGCTTGCTACCAGTAATAGTATATCCTGTCGTTAACGTCAACGTCAATCTTATCACTGTGCTTTATGCAAGATCGGGAAGAAAAGCATACAGCGCGTCTAAACATGGCGAGCGACTTTTCAATTACCCTGTGAGAAAACCTGATCTGCGTTTGACGGCACAGGGAAAACGATGTACACTGGACCTGTGAGCGCGCCTCGAAATGAGGGCCATAGTGACCCGAACAGTGATCCGCTCGTATAGAAATATAACTTATATATATTGGGAACTTGTCGTAAAATAAGACTAGAAACATGTAAATGGTATGAAAACAATGCTTATTTCAGCACGAACTCCATTCGGACATCGCCTGCGTATAGCAACGCTGAGCGGGCTGGCACTCTTACTTCTTTTACTCAGCGCGTGTAGCGGGACAGCGACCCAGAGTCCAACACCAACAAGCAGCGTTCCGACTCCCGTCATCAGTCCCACGTTGCAAAAAGAGGGTGACGCGCAACTCCAGACATACCAGCAATGGATTGCTTTGATGCAACAGTATAATGGCGCCGTCACCACGTATCAGCAGCAATATAGCAGTGATCAGCAGGCTCTACAATCAGCCGGTAGCGATGCAGCTTACCAAAAAGCCATGCAGACGTTGAATGCACAGGTCGCCGCAATCCAGATTCCAGCCATGAAAACAGAAAGCAATTACTTATTCCAGGAACTTCAGCAAGATGCCGCAAACTTTGGAAAACAGCATACCTACTACGACACCTATAACAATACAACCTATCAACTAGGCTACGCGTATGGACCAAATGGAGCCACCGGCCCATTATGGCTGCAAGGCGAACTCGCGGCGGCTAAAACCATGGACGATTACCAGCAAGCTATCGAAGACCTGAATATGAACTTGACCAATTTCCAGGCGATGGTGACGGATTCAGCGGATAAAACGCCTTATAACCAGGTTCATCAAACCGACATCCAGTTAATGCAACACTATGGCTATATGAGCTCGAACGTGGTCGTCGTTTCTCTTGCTGAACAGGTTTTGCGTGTCTACTCGAAAGGAAAACTGGTCAACTCGTTCCAGGTGACAACCGGCCAACCAGACCTGCCCTCGCCTCCGGGAACGTGGTGGGTTGAGGGGAAAAAATCACCCACCGTGTTTAAAGCTGATGTCCCGCCGTCTTCACCGAACTGGTATCCGCCGACGCCGATTAACTTCGCCATGCAGTTCCATAGCAATGGATACTTCTTGCACGATAGCTGGTGGCGCACTGAGTATGGCCCAGGGACGAACTTCCCCCATCTCGATCCGGGCGGCACGCAATACTCGATTCATGGTTCCCATGGCTGTGTGAACATGTCGACTGCCAATGCCGACTGGTTGTACAAGTTCGTGCAAGTTTACACCCACGTACTCATCTACTAAGCGGTTGAGGATGGTTCAACTCGTATTCACAAATGTAGAAAGACACATTGTATGCAAGATATTCGTATTGAGCGTTGGGCGCACACACTCGTCCACTATTGTTTGTACATCAAAGCAGGAGAAACCGTCGCCATTCGCGCCACTCCCCTGGCTGCTCCACTCGTAGAGGCTGTTTACCGGGAAGTAGTGCGGGCAGGCGCATATCCCCTGCCACTCATCGACCTGGATACTCTGGAAGAGATACTTATACGCGAGGGCAACGAGAGCCAGCTGGCGAAGATCAACCCGGTGCTGTCAACTACCGCCGAATACGTGGATGCGCAGCTCACTATCTCATCTAAAAGCAACACCAAAAGCATGAGCAATCTCGATCCTGCGCGTCTCGCCACACGGCGACAGGCCAGCCTCGCCACACGTACCACGCTGCGCAAGCGCGAGCAGGCTGGCAAATATCGCTGGTCCCTGACCCTTTACCCCACCGAAGCCTACGCGCAGGACGCGGAGATGTCGCTGAGCGAATTTGAAGAATTTGTCTTCGATGTCTGTTTCCTTAATGACCCCGATCCCGTAGCGCGCTGGCAAGATATATCCGCGCAACAGCAGCGCTTTGTCGATTGGCTGAAAGGACACCAGCATGTGCGTATCAAAGGAGATGGCACTGACCTGCAACTCTCCATCAAAGATCGTATCTTCATCAACAGCAACGGCAAGCGCAACTTTCCCAGCGGCGAGTTCTTTACCGGGCCGCTTGAGAACAGCGCCAACGGCGTGATTACCTTCGATATTCCGGCTTCCTACGAAGGCCATTCCATCGATGGGGTGCGCCTCGTTTTGCGCGAAGGCAAGGTCGTGGAGGCCAGCGCGCGGCAGGGGCAGGCTTTCCTTGACCACATGTTGGAACTGGACGCCGGAGCGCGTTATCTCGGTGAATTTGCTTTTGGCAACAACACTCGCGTGACACGCGGCATCAAGAACACGCTCTTCGATGAGAAAATAGGCGGCACCGTGCATCTCGCTCTGGGCGCAAGTTACCCTGAAACTGGCGGCCTCAACCATTCAGCCCTGCACTGGGACATGGTATGCGATCTGCGCAGGTCGGGCGAAGTATGGATCGATGATACGCTGTTCTTGAAAGATGGCAAGATTCTGATTTGAGATACAATTCCCTCTTCTTGTGGTATGATGTGGGCAATTCTGTTAGAGGAGGGAAGCATGGAGCTTTCGCTACGACTAGATACGCTGGGTATGGTGGAGGTGCGCTACTTGCGTGGTAGAGAGCGCTTCCGGGACTGGCCTCCATTCCTGCTGTTCGCGGCATCCCGGCAGGCGCGCGTGCTGGCTTATCTTACACGCGAGACGCTGGAACAACTTCACACGCAAATCCTGGCAGTCGAGGAAGCTGCGGGTCTGGGTCTAGATAACGACGATGATGAGGAAGACGACGAAGACAGCGATATAGATGACGCGCGCGATGCTGAAAATCTGCAAGAAGGTGAGTTAGAGGATAACACACCACTTTCACCAGCCTTCGCGCAGGCGTTAGAACGCCTCAATGACCTGGCACGGCAGCGCCTGCCGGAGGTCAGTGCCAGTACACCACATCCAACCAGCGAAGAACTGGTTGATGATGATAGCCTTGTGCTGGGCGATGAAGAAGACGCGCTCGAACAGCTCCAGGACGCCCTTGTGCAAATGATGGAGGTCGTGCGCGAACTGGCCGAAGAACTCTCCACCGACGCGCTGAAACTGACCGGGCGTTTGCGCTGCGTTCGCACCGACATTTTCTTTACACAGGCCGAGCATGATGAGAGCGAAGACACATCTGTCCTGGAAGAGGATGAGGACGATGATTCTAGTATGCTGGACCTTGCTCTTGTTCTGCGTCTCTTCGAGGACGGACGCGCCCGCACCGACGATCTACCCGCGGTCGAGCTACAACTCGACGTGGACGATTTTGAACGCTTGCATGAAACGCTCGATATCGCGCTTGAACGCGAACGACGCAGCCGCCGCCGCCGGGGCTAACTAGACTATTGAGGATGTAAAAGTATGTCAGAACCCATTACTCACCAGGAATTTGATCCCGCCAGAGATATTCTTTCCTACTATACCTACGATACACTCACACGCATCTTACGCGATATGGTCGAAGCTTATCCTCAACTGGCGCAGCTCGAATCTATCGGCAAAAGCTACGAAGGGCGCAACTTATGGCTGGTGACGCTCACCAACCAGGCCACCGGCCCGGCCATCGAGAAGCCCGCCTACTGGATCGACGCCAATACGCACGCCGGCGAAGTGACCGGTTCAACGGTGGCGCTCTACACTATCTGGTCGTATCTCACCACTTATGGCTCCGATGACAAAGTGACGCGCGTGCTCGATCGTTCGACGATCTATATTTTGCCGCGCCTGAGCGTCGATGGCGCGGAATTGTATCTCACCACGCCCTACTACCTGCGCAGCAGCACGCGCTTGCATCCCTACCAGGATGAACGCGACGGTATGTACCCGGAGGACATCGACGGGGATGGGCAAATACTAGATATGCGTATCAAAGACCCTAATGGCCCCTGGAAATGTTCGGAGAAAGACTCGCGCATCATGCGCCGCCGCGACCTCGACGATGAGGGCGGCGAGTACTACCATATCCTTACCGAGGGCCTGATCCGCAACTACGATGGCTACACCATTCCCATAGCGCCACCGCGCCACGGCATGGATATCAACCGCAATTATCCCTACGAGTGGGAACCCGAAAATGTCGAACCAGGTTCAGGACCCTATCCCTTTTCGGAGCCAGAGACACGCGCCGAAGCCGAGTTCTGGCGCGCGCATCCCAATATCAATGGCGTGTTGACCTATCACACTACATCAGGCGTCATATTGCGCCCTTATGGCACGCAGCCAGATGAAAATATGCACACCGATGACCTGGATGTTTATAAGCTGATCGGTGAACTTGGCACGAAGTATACCGGCTACCCCAGCGTTTCGGTCTATCACGGCTTTCGCTATCATCCCAAAGAAGTCATGCACGGCGCGATGGACGATTTCGGCTTTGACCATCACGGCTGGTTCGGCTTCACCACCGAACTATGGGATATGCCCACCGAAGCAGGCATTGGCCCACGCGACTTCATCGGCTGGATACGCTGGCATCCCGAAGAGGACGATCTCAAGCTCATGAAGTGGAACGACGAGGTGATGGGAGGCGAAGCCTTCGAGAACTGGCGACCATTCGACCATCCCCAGCTTGGGCCAGTCGAAATCGGCGGATGGAAAGGCAAACTCTACGACCAGAACGCGCCGATCAAATACCTGCCCGACATGTGCAAAAAGCACAGCCGCTTCACCCTGGCGCACGCCTCGCTCAATCCCTATATCAGCCTGCGCGCGCTTGACATCAAAGCCCAGGGCGATAACGTCTATCACGTAGTGGCCGTCATCGAAAATAACGGCTTCCTGCCAACCTACACCAGCCAGAGGACATTGGAACGCAACGACGCGCACCCCATCGAAGCCGAACTGCAACTACCCGCAAATGTCAGCCTCATCGCCGGAAAACGGCATCAGGATTTAGGGCAGCTCGAAGGTCGCTCCAACAAAATCTGGAGCTGGTGGAGCAGCGGTTCCCCCACCGACAATCGCTGCAAGGTCGAATGGGTCTTCAAAGCAGCGCCCTCCTCACAGATCGAGCTAACCGTGTGCTCGCAGCGCGCCGGGGTCATTCACCGCACCATCACGCTCGAGTAAGCGCGTGGTCAAAAGGTTAGAATCTGCTTAATATTTTTCTAGAGGTCTCAAAACCAATTGTTGTTCAGCTTGTTATCTGTTATGCTTTAATTCAGCAATTACAGGAATAAATACAACACATTGTCTCCTTTTTAACTGCTGAGCCGTATAGTATCTGTAGCTCGTCGCAGTCAACCTGGCAGTTCAACAACAGGTCTTGTAAGTAATCAGGTGAATATCGTCCCGTACCTATTTTATGTCGTTTCACGTAATTACTGTAGGATGAGATTCCAGTAATTTCATGAGAGGAGAAAAATTGTGGAGTTTCGTAAATATACTGGCCGCGCACGCGGTCTGGCCGCCATGAGTCTGGAACGCCGGCGCGAGATTGCCAGCAAAGGCGGGCGCACCTCCCAGGCTCGCGGCACCGCGCACCAGTGGACTGCCGAAGAAGCATCGCAAGCCGGAAAAAAAGGTAGTGCGCGTTACGCCCAGAAACGCATCAGTCTGGCAGATTCTCATTAGTGATCGATGCCCTCTATCCCAGCCAGGGCAGATTGATCCCCACGAGCAGCAGCCCAGCGCAGCACCTCTGCTGCCAGGTAGAGTGACCCGGTCGCGCAGATCAGATCGCCGCTTTTCGCGAGGCCGCTGGCAAGCTCCATTGCGGCCTCGCTCGTATCGGCTGTGTACACTTGCACCTGTGGCACGTACTGCGTAAAGAGCGCCTGTAACTGCTCAATGGCGGCGGCGCGTGGATTAGCCATACGCGTCAATACTACCGCATCTACTCCGGCCAGCGCCTGCACAATCCCCGCGAGATCTTTGTCGCGCGCCACTCCAAGCACCATAAACAGTCGATGCCAGTGAAACGACCCGCGCAGAGCAAGCAGCAGTTTCTGCATAGAATCAGTATTGTGCGCGCCATCAACCACGATAGTTGGCTCACGCGCCACCACCTCCATGCGAGCAGGCCAGAATACATTGCGTAGCCCCTGCCGCAGCACATTTTCTTCCCAGGCTATCCCTTTTTTGCGCAGCGTTTCGAGCGTAGCCAGCGCAAGTGTTGCGTTTTCTAGCTGGTGTTGACCCGCCAGGGGTATTTCAAGTCCGCTGTAGACTTGTTGGGGGGCAACTACAGTAAAACGTTGATATTGCGTCGCGCGTTCTTCCAGCGTGTAACGATAGCTCAACGGTGGCAACAGCCCGGCATCTACTTCAGCCTGCGCGGGATCATCCGACTGCGCGCCAACACGAATTAACTCTGCATGGCGCGCCTGGCACGCGCTGGCAATGGCAAGCAACGCTTCGGGTGACTGCGCCGATGTCACAGTCACGCCGCCTGGCTTGACGATACCAGCCTTCTCCGTCGCGATTTGGGTCAAAGTGTTGCCGAGTATTTGCATATGATCGTAGCTGATCGAGGCGATTACCGAGACAAGCGGCTCAGTCACGTTGGTAGCGTCCAGCCTCCCACCGAGTCCCACTTCCAGCACCACGTGTTCGACCTGTTGGCGCGCGAAGTAGAGCAGGGCCAGCGCGGTCGCCACCTCGTAGGTGATATACGGGCCAAACTCACGCTGCTGTTCAATGCGCTCGACCACCATGCGCAACTCAGTTACCAGTTCAGCCATCTCCTGCTCACTGATGAGATGCCCGTTGACACGCATGCGCTCGCGAAAGGTGTGTAAATCGGGTTGCGTATAAAGACCTGTGCGCAGGCCAGCTTCGCGCAGCACGCGCTCGATATACGCGGCGGTTGACCCCTTGCCTTTGGTTCCCGCTATCAGCGTGCAGCTATAGCGCTGCTGCGGATTGCCCAACGCCGCCAGCAGGCGCGCCTCGCGTGGAAGATTCTCCTCCGGCGCGTGATTATATGGCCCCCCACGTTCAAAGTCGCTCAGACTGTAGAGATAGGCTAACGCCTCTTTATAATTCACCAGTTACCTCGCACTATAGCATCACTCATCTTCACCACACGCATCATTTCGCGCACATCGTGAACGCGCACAATATCGGCTCCCTGCGCGATGCCAAGCGCGACGGCAGCCGCGGTACCCTCCACTCGTTCCTCCGGCGGCAACCCACCGAGCACAAGGCCAATTGTGGATTTACGCGACACTCCCAGCAATATTGGCCGTCCCAGCACGCGCAGTTCGCCCAGACGGCGCAGCAGGGTCAGGTTCTCCTGTGGTGTGGTACCAAATCCAATGCCAGGATCGATAATGATGCGTTCCCACGCGACGCCAGCCGCCAGCGCCCGCTCGATGCTGCTCGCCAGAAAGCGCAGCACATCGCTCACGATCTCCCGCTTCTGAATTTCACGCATATTCGCCATCAAGACCACAGGTACCTCCCGTTCGCCTGCCAGCATAGCCATAGCCGCATCATGCCTCAAGGCCCGGATATCATTGATGATGGAAGCTCCGGCATCCAGCGCCTGTCGCGCCACCTCCGCCTTGTACGTGTCTATCGAAATCAACACGTCAGCAGGCAAATTAGAGCGCAACGCCTCAATCACAGGAATGACACGCTCCAACTCCTCTACTAAGCCGAGCGGGGCGAAGTGGGGACGCGTCGATTCTCCACCCACGTCAATCATCGCCGCGCCCTCGGCCACGAAGCTCCGCGCCTGAGCGACTGCGCGCTTGACGATCTCCTCCCGCGTCATCGTCTCAATGGCGATGCCATCACCGGCAAATGAATCGGGCGTAACGTTGATGATGCCCATCACGTAGGTCTTCCGACCCCATTCCAGGCGTTGTCCGGCCCAGGTTGTCGCAGGCAGAGAATCTGGCATATCCGTTTATTTATTCCTTTATTCCTTATGAAATTCGCTCTAGCAGGTAATCAGCCGCCTGCCGCGCGAGCACCATACTCGGCAAAACGCCCTGCGCTCCAAGCCCCTCGATGGCGACGCCCAGTGCGCGTTCATCCATGATGCTCATTTCCGGTATCAAATCAGCCGACACCTCCAGGTCCACCGCCCAGCGATAGGCGGGACGTTTGCCACGCAGTTCAGGCACCCAGCGACGGGTAGCATCGGCCAGGCGTTGATAGTAAGCATCATCGTTCTTCGCTACACCGGCTTTGCCATAGTGCCCGCCACTGACACCCAGACGACCGTTCCCTGGTCGATAGTCGGCATAGGTATAGGGCGATGCATCCCAGAACAGGGGAAAAGTGTCTGGAAAATTCGCCTTGAAAGCCAGGGCATAAATACGCGCATTGGCCTCCACAATCGGCCCCACACAGTCCACCAGCGCGCGCGCCTGCAAGCGGGTTCCATTCGCCAGCGTCACCTGCCAGCCAGCCGGTTGCCCTTGCTTCTGCGCCTCTGCATAATCTGTAACACGCGCCCGGCCCGCTACCTGCACCTTGTATGCTTGCCGCGCCCGCCGCGCCAGGTGCGCCAGCAGCGTCAAAGGTTGAATGCGCCCTTCATCCGGCAGCCACATCGCGCTGACCACCGTTTTCGTATCGAGCCGCCCCTGCGTCGCTTCGC
>DATLSI010000300.1:0-6423 GCA_035534255.1 Ktedonobacteraceae bacterium
TCTGAACGGTGGTGGCCGGCACATGCTCGCCCTGTCCTTTGAACGCTGCCTCAAGATCGTACTTGCTGGGAAACGTCTGCTCTTGCTCATACTGTGCTTTAACCGTCTCAAGCATCCCGTTGTAGATGCCACGCGATTCGATCAAGCACGCCATGAGCTTGCTCTGCTGTTTCCTAGTGGTGAAGAGGCGATATTCAAACGTTCTCATGGTGGTATTCTCCCACAGCCCATTAGAAGTTGTCAACTGGACGCTGTTCCGTTGTTCCGTCTGCGGACGGGCGGCAATTCACCCCCATGTCTCAAGCCAGGGGCACTCTTGCCGCTTTCTGGTAGAGCTGACTCACAGGTAATTCAAACCTCTAAATCGGCTGCCGCCCTGCCTGCGAAAAGCTCATTAGACCCTTATTCGCCCGCCTGGAAGCGGTAGCCGATTTTGGCTTCGTTGAAGATAAATCGATTTTCGGGCGTCTCGATCTTCTTGCGCAGGCGGTTAACATGGACGTGGATATTCTGCCGTTCAGATATATCTTCGTCCCCCCATATTTTCGAGGCAATTATGTCGTAAGTGACCGTTCTGCCAGCATTTGTTACCAGCACGTACAACATTTCATACTCCGTATATGTTAGATTTATGCTTTCACCGTTAACCCTTACTTGCCGTTCTACAAAATTGATTTCCAATGGCCCCGCTTTGAATTTACGTCGTTCCGCTCCCGCCCGCATGCGGTCCGTGTGCAAGAACTGATTTTTGATCCGCTGCAGCAGTTCACTTGTATAGAAAGGTTTTGCTATATAGTCATCTGCGCATTGTTGAAGCGCGCTCACCTTTTCGCGCTCACCCGTTTGGATTGAGACGATAATGATGGGGAGTTTTGGGTATGCCGAGCGAAATTCATTACAAACGCACAGTCCATTCATGTCTGGCAGTTTTAGATCCAACAATACCAGGTCAACATGATGCTGCCCGATGATGTCTATTGCTTCCCTACCCAGATGGGCGGTATATACCTCGTAGCCTTCACGTTCCAGATGTCGCTTTAAGTGACGCATCGTTGTATCGCGATCTTCGACGACCAGAATTTTTTTCATGCAGCGACGCTCCTATGTACTTATTGGCAAGGTAAATTGAAAAATCGCACCGCCGCCCTCGCGGTTTTCCGCCCAGATGCGCCCGCCGTGGGCTTCCACGAACCCTTTACAAACGGCCAACCCAAGACCCGAACCCTGCTCTGCCTGCTGCGTCGTACCAACGATGGCACGCCCTTTCACTCGATAGAAACGTTCAAAGACAGAGTCCAGTTCAGCAGGCGGGATACCGGGCCCATAGTCGGCCACTTCCACATACAATTGCTGGTCGTCAGCTCGCACAACGATTTCAATTAACGATTCTACAGGCGTATAGCGGATTGCATTCTCCACCAGGTTTGCAACTACCTGGCCAATTAACACTGGATCCAATTCAACCGCCGGCACATCATCAGGAATATTCCTCTGGATGCACCGACCCTGCTTGAGCGAACGCATATGCCCCGATTCTAACGCATTAAGGATAATCGCCTCGATAGGATACAATTCCTTTTCCAGTACAAGCGCGTTATGGTCAATGCGAGACAGAGCCAGCATCCTCGCAACGATACGTTCCAGCCATTCCGATTCGCTAACAATGTCTTGCAGCGTGCTTCGATAAGATACCTCGTCATCGTTCGGGAGACCCTGGCGCAGTAAACCACTGGCTGCCCCTTTTATCAGGGTAAGAGGCGTATGAAAATCATGTGAAACCGAAGAGATAATGGCGCTATACAACTCTTCGGTGCGTTTCTGTAACTCCTGGCGTAGAGTTTCCTTCTGCATCAGAGCGCGCTCGATCAACGACTGTTCTATACTAAAGACGGCATGTTTGAACAAATGAAAAAAATGCTCGGCATGGATTTCAGTTGGCAATGTATCCTTCCCCAATGCATGCTTAATTGCTTCTAATGCGGGATTGCCATCATCTTCAACATACAGGCGCATAGCACCCAGAATTTTCTGTCCTGAGAATAACGGTACCAGGTAATTGCGATAATAAACCCTGCGTTCTACTAAAGAGTTACTGGCCACAACCCGCCGGAAGTACCTGTTTCCCATGGCATGCGTAATCAGCAGGCTCTCTGCTAACTCTACTACTTCCCCGTGCTGCATTACATACGTCACGCTTCTTTCGTCTTCAGCTCCAAGTTCCGGCATAATTGCAGCGCAGGCAGGCATCACCACCACCGGCACATTACTTTCCACATCAAGCAGCATAAACGAGCAGCCCCGCACTCCGCAGAAAGCGAAAGTATTCATAATCGTCTGCGCTATCCGGCTCAGTTGCTCCTTCAGTTCTTTTTGATCCCTCGAGAACTGCACTATATCATAAAAAGCTCGTAGCTCCTCATCACGACGACTAACCTCGGCTCGTTGCTCCTGTAAGCGGGCTTCAAAACGACTATTCTCCAGGTCATTCATCTTTTTTGCCTGCTCGACAAGTTTTCTTTGTTGAGCATAGATAATGCTCAAAGAAATAGTCAGCAACAGGAATATCAGGAGGTCTATCCATTCCTCTGTATGCGTGATATAAAACGATTTCAAAGGCTCAAGCAGGAAGAAATCGAAAGCCAGGCAAGCAGCGACCGCCGCAAATATGGCGATCCTGGGCCCACCCTTTTGCTCGAGTAAGATCACTACAAAAAGATACACGAGCAGAAGTGTAGCTATGGCACTATGCACATGAGAGTATAAAATGTAAGCCGGGATCGTCACTATAGCAACGGAGAGCATAGCAATCACAATTTCAAGTATGACTCGCTTCCACCAACGCCATTCTCTCAGTCGTCGCCATGTTTTGAATCTGAACCAATCCATTGGTGTCCCCCGTTCTACTCACGAGTGCAGAAACAAAATGATGCACATTGAGCATAGAAGATATATATTGCACTGTCAATAGAAGCAAGTGAAGCAAGTGAAGCAATTCTATTTCAACCTGCTCTAAACTCGCATCCTTCTTCTTTCAGACGCTCAAATATAGCATGCAACTGCCTGCGGGCCTTGCTTATATAGGTACCAACGCTGCTCACATGAATGCCCAGCATACAGGCGATCTCACACGGATAATATCCGTACACAAAGCGCAGAACCAGGCAAGCGCGCAACTTCGGCGTGAGTTCTAGCAGAGCCAGGTGGATAAATTCAAGTTCAGCAGCATGTTCCTCAGGCCCTGCCACGCCCGGATCGTCATTGTTGCTGTCCAATTCCTCCCAGGATAGACACAACGGCTTTTTCCCTCGCCAGTAATCACACATCATGTTGCGCGCGATAGAATAAAGCCAGGCTCGAAAATACGCCAGGTTCTGTAGCGTTGTCAGGTTCAGCCATGCCTTGAAAAAGACTTGCTGCACAAAATCATGTGCCTCTTCACGATCTCCCAGTTTAATTACCATATAGCTGTAAATCTCGCGTTCATAACGCTCAAAGAGCATAGCGAAAGCCTCTGTATTGCCCACTTGCGCATTTTGTACCAGTAGCGCAGTTTCTCCAACATCAACAGAAGTTAACACGCTGCACATCCTTTCTCATCACATGAGTTTTTCTCATTGACGGATTACCTGACATGGCACGCGCCATATCCTGTGTACAGCATACGCGAAGAATATCTCATGTATCTAAAATTCAAATATGTATTTCTAAATTTTCGCTAACTTTTTGGCTTGTCGATCACAAATTTCTCACAACCAGCACTTTTTTGGATGAGAAAAATTGCAGATCACAAAATACCTTGACGCCTGCTTCTCCTGGCAGCTACAATAGACGGCACAGTTTGGGTCTGCATCCTTGCGGGTGAAAAAGGACGCACAAGGCGCAACCCTGGGCTTCACGTTCGACGCGGACGACGTGCGCAGCTTCTTCAACCGCGAGAGCGCGCTCGACGAGCTTCAGGAGTTCTTGCAAGCAACTCTGCCGGGTGACGCGCGCGTGGGCATTGAGCAAAACTGCCCCTTTTACGTCTACTCAGCATTACAAGATATCATCACCCCTTCTAACATCACAGCGCAAGCCGATGATATCCTGCTGCCGCTGCGGTTGGTAAAAACCGAAGCTGAAATCGCCCTCGTGCGCCAGGCCACCGGCATTGTCGAAGCAACCGTCGCCGACCTGCGCGCCCAGATTCGACCTGGCATCTCGCGCTTATGGCTCATCAATGCCGCGAAACGCCTCATGATCGAACACGGCGCGAGCGGCATCGGACATACTACCATCGCCTTTGGCACCTCCAATCCTGAGATCGCCTTCGACGAGACACTCGAACCCAATAAGATAGTTACACTCGACCTAGGAGCGGTCGTCGATGGCTACGCCAGTGACAACCGCAGATTGCTCTACACCGGCTCAATCCCCGCCGAATTGCGCGACCTGCACCACACCATGTGCGACATCGTCGAGCAGGTTGGCAATGCGCTGCGACCAGGCGTGGCCTTCGCGGACATCTATACGCTGGCAACAGAGTTGTACGAGGCGCGCGACTTGCCGCCATTCTTCATCACCGCCGGACACAGTATCGGTCTGCAAACCGAAGAAGCCTGGATATCGCCCGATAGTTCCCTGACTGCGCAGGCAGGCATGATACTCAACATCGAACTGTACGCGCCCTACAGCGACGGCTCCAACATCGGCAATGAAGAGACTTACCTGGTGACAGAGGTCGGCAGCACGCGCTTGACACAGACTGACCCCGCCATCCAGAGCGTTTGAAGAGCGTTTGAAAGGAACAATATGAGCGATAAGAAGGTGCGCATCGGCATGGGCGGCATAGCCTATATGCACGAGGCAGGTTACGCCGAAGCGAGCGATTCCGCGCAGATTGTAGCGGTCTGCGACGTGGATGAAGAACTGGCAAGAGATCGAGCCATCCCCTATCAGGCCAGGGTCTACACCGATTATCACGCGCTGATTGCCGATGCCGGCGTTGAGCTAGTCGATATCACCGTGCCACATCACCTGCACTATCCGATCGCCCTGGCTGCCCTGCAACAGCATAAGCATGTGCTAGTGGAAGCGAAGCCGCTCAAGTTGCGCGGCGTGCTGAGAGACATGTTCCACGTCCAAAAACGGTCGGGCGGCTTCTTCTGGTTCGTCTTCGGCAGTTTCTTGATCTATATGGGCGTATCGGGCTTCCAGTTCTTCGGTGTGTACTATATCGAAGGCATCCTGCACATAACCAGACCCGCAGACGTGGATCGAGCCATCCAGATCGCGGGACTGCTTAACCTCCTCATCGGCATGCTTTTCGCGGTGGCCGCCGGATTGCTTTCCGATAAGTTGGGACGCGCTCGGCGCAAGAAATCGCTGCCGAAGCTCGCAAATGCGAAGAGGCGGGGGCAAGCATCTTTCACACACATGCCGAGGGCCAATGGAGCGAGGTGATCGCGGCGCTGCGCCAGCAGACCTCGCTGGTCATCCAGTGCGGCATGTCGAGCCTGCCCATCCCCGCCCGTATGGATGTCTGGACCCAGCATGCCGACATGATCTCGATGATCGTCAGCCACCATGACGAGGCTTTCACCGGGCTGGATGTGCATGTGCTGCACCCGCGCGAGGAACTGGAGGAGTACATGCGCCTGTGCAACCAGTATGGCGTCAAGCCCGAACTGGAGGTCTGGCACGCCGGTTCTATCTGGAATATGCGCTACCTGATCGACAAAGGACTCTTGCCAGCGCCCTACTTCACTACGCTTTTCTTTGGCTGGCCCGGCGGCACCTGGTCTCCACCAACCCTGGAAGAATACCTGTACCGCAGGCGTTTGATGCCACCCGCCAGTATCATCAACGTCAGCATCATGGGGCCGGAGCAGAAAACCATCCTGGCGGCGGCCATCCTGAACGGCGACCACATTCGCGTCGGTACGGAAGATTACCCCTACATCGCAGGCCGGGTCGCCACGACGCATAAACTGGTGGCGGAAGCCGTTGAACTGGCGCGCCGTCTGGGCCGCGAAATTGCCAGCCTGCGAGAAACCAGACAATTGCTCGCGATCGCGGACAGAGGAGGCTTATCATGAGCGAGACGCAACAAGGCCAGCGCGTCGTACTGCTCACAGGAGCCGCGCGCGGTATAGGCGAGGCGATGGCGCGTCTCTTCGCCGGGCGCGGCTGCATAGTTGTGGCGCTGGATATGCTGGAAAGCGGATGCGTCGTGTGTGACGAGATTAGCAGCGCGGACGGCGTCTGCCAGTTCTACCAGTGTGATGTCACCGATGAAGCGCAGGCGCGACAAAAGGCGCGGTACTCTCATTCACACGCGCACTGGCCTGGGAAGTGGCGGCGGATAACATCCGCGTCAATTCCATCAGCCCCGGCTCGGTCGATACGCCCATGCTGCGCTCGGACGTGACGCAGGAGTCACAG
>DATLSI010000301.1:0-13857 GCA_035534255.1 Ktedonobacteraceae bacterium
AGGACACGATAAATCGTGTCCCTACAAGTGGATGGTGCGCTTAGGACACAATAAATCGTGTAAATCCCAATATTCTGATGGTGGAAATTGCATAATTATCCTGTGGATGAGTTATCTTATGCGTTCTGTGATGAACTCATAGGACCAGAATAATGGTACGATCCCCACTGTAAATCCCAACATTCTGATGGTGGGGGTCGTACCATTATGCCGATTACTCGAAAGGCCGTTTCCTACCGAAAGTTTGGCCACAAGTCCTACAGGAAACGGATTTGCTTTGGCTGAAAGGCTGTGTTACGCTTTTGAAGCGCCTCAGCGTTTCATTTGTGTAAGATGAGAAAGGAAAACCATGAACGATAGCATTAACCTTGCAGAGAAGCTTGCCCTCTTTTCAGAATACTGGTCCCCACGAACCGTCTCGCGCTTGAATGAATACGATATTATGGTGGTGAAAGTTCAGGGCGAATTTGTCTGGCACAAACATGATGATACTGACGACTTCTTTCTGGTCCTCAAGGGATACTTGACCATCCGTTTGCGTGATCGCAATGTGGTTTTGGGTCCAGGAGAACTGTTTGTCGTGCCACGCGGTATTGAACATCAAACGTTCGCAGAAGAAGAAACGCATCTGCTCTTGATAGAGCCAACTGGAACCCCGAATACCGGAGACAGGGCAACTGCTGCACCACAGCAGTCCATCTAATCAATGACAAGAAAACACGTCTGATGTGAGGGTTGCTGCCTGTATCTCTTTGATGTAAAGCGGCAACCTCTTCTTTGGGCAAAGTACAAACGTGGCCAAACTTTTGGTAGGAAACGGCCAACCTTTCGGGTAATCGGTACATTATTCTGGTCCTATGAGTTCATCACAGAACGCATAAGATAACTCATCCACAGAATAATTATGCAATTTCCACCATCAGAATGTTGGGATTTACACTACAATAACACGCATTCGGGGTCTTTGATCTGCAAGCTTTGATGCACGAACCACTTGGTGGCGGGACAGCCGCCATGACAGACGCCATATTGCCCGCAGCCGCTACAGGAGCCGCCGCCCATATTGCGATAGAAGGAGAAAAGCGCGGAAGCGCGCCATATTTCTTGAAAGCTGTGATCGTGCAAGTTGCCAGCTTCGAACTCGGGAGCCTGGAAGAAGGCGCAGGGATACACCTCGCCCTCAGGACAGATGCAGCAGGTGGCAGTGGCCGCGCCGCACATATCGAGTCCGGCCAGTTTGTTGCCAAAGGCGTTGAGGTGGAAGAACGAGTCGGCGGTCAGCACGTCGGGATGCGCGCCTAGCCAATCGGCAAATTCTTTATACTGCTCGCGTGTAGGATGCAGTTCATCCCAAACCTGCTGGCCGCGACCGGAGGGACGCAGGCGGGTGACGCGCAACTTGGCGTCGAAGCTGGCGGCAATTTCGTACAGTCGATCCAGTTCGGCGAAACTATAGCGCGTCAGCACGCTGTTAACGGTCAGGCTATGCTTTTCCGCCGCCAGCAGTTCCAGGCCGCGCATAGCCCGTGTGAAGACGCCCTCACCACGAATGCGATCATTGGTCTGAGGCGTGCCACCATCCAGGCTGACTTGAAAATAGATGGGATCAAATTGCGCCAGGCGGCGCGCGCGTTCCTGCGTAATCAGCGTGCCATTCGTGCTGATGCACATCACCAGCTCGCGCTCGCGGCAGCGTTCGAGCACCTGCCAGATGCCTGGATAGAGGAAGGGTTCGCCGCCGCCAAAGTGTATTTGAAAGACCTGCATCTCCGCCAGTTCATCCACCAGCGCCAGCGATTGCTGCGTGGTCAATTCGCGCGGGCGTCTTTTCCCCGATGCCGAAAGGCAATGCACGCAGGCGATATTGCAGGCGGCGGTAATCTCCCACGTCACGGTGATGGGCGCGGACAGCCCGCCTTGCAGGAAGCGCTGCGAGCCACGCTCGGATGGGCGCGGCGTCACCTGGCCTGTTTGCTGCATGGCGGTCAGAGCCGCCGGGTGCAGCGGGCCAACCGTCCCAGGCATGTGCGTCTGCGTGCGTGTCTGTCGCCCTAAAAAGCGTACTAATTCCGGCATCGAGAAAGGCTCCTTTCAAATATTTGTACACCATCTGTAGCCGCCAGCGTGATTTCGCGGCACGGACGCGATAAATCGCGTCCCTACATACCAACCAGCACATAGCCGCGCCGGGCGAGATCATCGAGGGCCGTGTACAACTTTTGTTTGCTGGCGGCGGAAAAGTTGGAATGCTCGACAGCCGCGCTCAGGTCGCCTGCATAGGTATCTTGAGCCACAAGCAGCAAGTCGATGAGTTGGCGTGAATTGATGAAGGAGAGCGCGCCCCGGTCGGCGCAACCGTACTTATAGAGAATGCCCCCAAAGGCTTCGCGGCGAATCTTGATCTCGTCGATCAGTCGATAGCCTGGGGAAGATTGAGACATGGACATGCTCCTACACTGGCATATGCAACGCATTTCCTCAGTCTAAGCAAGCATACCCTGTAAAAGGCAGTGAGTCAATATCAAGAAACTGGGTTACATCAGTTTCTGCAATTGGAGAACTGTATTCCAATTCCTTCCGGTTGCAATGGTTTTTAGCTTCCTCTCAATCAGAGTGAGGGTCAGTTTTGAGCGTCCGATGCCATTCGTATAATAGACATACAATTCCTGGCCGATCAGGTAAAGTTCTTCAGGGCCAGCATACGCCTTCTTGAGATCTTCCAGCGCAGTACTCTGCGGGCGAGTCGTCAGAAACAGCACGGCGATCCACTTTGACTCTTTCTCTGGTTGGTTCTGAAAGGGATTGTTCGTAATAATCTCCTGTAACTCGGCTGAAGTGCGCAGCATGACTTGCGAATGAAAACCGAATTTTTGAGCAAAGCTATCCTCAATTCGCCCCGCAAGTTGAGCCAGGTCGGCGTCACCGCTGCTAAATACCACGTTTCCACTTTGTATAAAGGTGACGGCATCTTGTAATCCCAGGGATGCATGCAGTTCTTTGAGTTCGTTCATGCGTACTACTCGATTACCACCAACATTGATGCCCCGGAACAATGATACAAATGTAGTCATCAACGTTCTCCTACTTCATTTCATGTATGATTTGCTCTGTTTAGCTGCTGATGACCATTATACCAGTTTGCTTGCGCTTTCCATCACTCAAGTCTGATGGGACTGACTACTATTCTTCAGGCAGCAGAGAAATATGGTATACTTGTCTTTACTAACAGCGACATCTACATTGCACAGCAATAGAAGAGAAGCGAGGTATAGCTGATGGCCGACGTTACTATGCTTACTGATCAGAATGCTTCACCCGATCTACAAACCCCGGACGAGACAGACATGGCAACCGAAGCCGAGCTGGAAGAAGAACTGGAAGAGTTAATTATCGAAGATTTCACTATCGATGGCATCTGTGGCGTCTACTAAGCGGCGTTTTCAGGAGAAGGTTGTATTTGTCACTGGCGCGGCGCACGGAATGGGACGCGCGCATGCCCTGGCCTTTGCGCGCGAAGGCGCGCGGCTGCTTATTTGCGATGCCTGCCGCCAGTATGAAACCATTCTCTATCCACTTGCCACGCCCGAAGAACTGACAGCCCTGGCAGATGAAATCGAGAGTCTGGGCAATGCCGTCATAGCCTCGCAAACCGACGTGACCGACCTCGCAGCGATGCAGGCGCTGGCTGTACGCGCTAAAGAGGAACTTGGCCCCATCGATATCGTCGTCGCCAATGCTGGCCTCTACTCCTTCGCACCGAGCTGGGAGATGAGCGAGCAGCAATGGGACGAAACCGTCAACGTTGACCTGAAAGGCGTGTGGATCACCTGCAAGGTGAGCATTCCGCATATGCTGCCCAGGCGAGCGGGAAAGATCATCTGTATCTCCTCAACGGCGGGGATGAAAGGAATGCACAGTCTCGCACATTATGTAGCAGCCAAACATGGCGTTATCGGATTGGTAAAAACGCTGGCTATCGAGTTGGCTCCCTATGATATCAACGTCAACGCTATTTGCCCGACCAGCGTCGATACCAACATGTGCAAGAACCAGGCCATTTACGACGCCTTCGCGGGCGGTCCCGGCCCGCTGGCAACCTACGAGCATATGCTCGAACTGACAAACCAGATCAACCTGTTTCCCGACCGCAATTTGCTGCCGCCGCAAGCTATCAGCGAAGTTGTGCTATGGCTGGCCTCGGACGAGGCGCGCCACCTGACCGGCTCGGCCATTCCGGTTGACGCGGGTTATTTGACGCGCTGATAGAAGCGAGCAGTGTTTTTGACAATCGCTCTTTGCCTGTGATAGCATACTTGCTGTTGTACTCTTTTGGTTGTTAAGGCGCATCATCAATACAGGATTGTTTCCCGACAGAATGCCCGGTCTACCCAAAGAAGGGTGGTAACGATGACGGTATTCCCGTTGAGCGCAATGGTTGGACAGCCCCGAATGCGGCTTGCCCTGGTGCTGAATGCCATCGACCCATTGATTGGTGGAGTGCTGATCTGCGGACGACGTGGCACTGGTAAATCAACGATGGCGCGCGCCCTCTCCAGCCTGCTGCCGCCCATCGCGGGGGTTGCCGACTGCCCTTATTTCTGCGATGTCGCCGCTCCGCAGGCCATGTGCAGCGAGTGCCACAGACGCTTCATAGACGGCGAAAGCCTGCCCATCGTCCATCACCAGACGCCATTTGTCACACTGCCGCTCAATGCCAGCGAAGATCGCGTCGCGGGCAGCATCGACGTATCCGCGACGCTGCAAAGCGGTTCCTACCACTTCGCTCCTGGTCTGTTAGCCTCTGCCAATCGCGGCTTGCTGTATGTCGATGAAATCAACTTGTTGAACGACCAGATCGCCGATATCCTGCTGGACGCTGCCGCCCTGGGCATGCATCGCGTCGCGTGTGACGGCATCGCCATCGCGCACCCGGCGCGTTTTGTGCTGGTAGGAACGATGAATCCTGAAGAGGGACAACTGAGGCCGCAGCTGCTTGACCGTATCGGATTGTACGTCGAAACCGAAGATCTACGCGAGCAGGCCACCCGCATGAGCGTCGTTGAGCGCCGCCTGGCATTCGATAGCGATCCCGCCGCTTTCGCCGCGCAGTGGGCAGATGCCGAACAGGCTTTACGGGCGCGTATTGAAGAGGCGCGGCGCGTGCTGCCAGAGGTACGCATATCGCGCTATTTCCGCATGGTAGTGGCGCACCTGGTTGGGCGCGAACTACACGCGCAGGGACATCGCGGCGACATCGTGGTGGTACGCACCGCGCGCGCCCTGGCAGCCTGGGAGCAGCGTCAGGAGGTGCAACAGGCCGATATCGAGCTAGCGATTTTGCTGGCAATGCCGCACCGCTCGCGTCCCGGCGCTTCTCTCTTACAACAGCTTGCGCGCGCGCAGGAACAATTGCCAGCCGGGGGAACCGACTCCGAACAGCCGCAGGATTTGGGTACGATCGATGATGACCTGGACGAGCGCACCAACGAACGCGAAGGGCCAGCAGGTCTGAGCCATCCATTACGCGGCGCGCTGGACGCGGCGCAGGTGCAGCGCCTTATCACGATACCGCGTGACCGCCTGACACGACATGAAAGCGGGAGACGTTTCGTGTCCCTGACAAGCAGGCGCAGCGGGCGTTACATACGCGACCGGCAGGCGCACCCGGTAACAGATATCGCCTTTAGCGCGACGATACGCGCAGCCGCACCCTATCAGCAAGCGCGCGGGCGGACCAGCGGCGAGAAACTGGAGCTGCGCGCCAGCGATTTGCGCCAGAAGGTGCGCGAACGCAAAACACGCGCCCTACTCATCTTCGTGGTAGATGGCAGCGATTCGGTCATGGCACGCCAGCTTATGCCCCAGACCAAACGGCTGCTGCTGGCGCTGCTGCAAACCGCCTACGAGAAGCGCGACCGCGTAGCCATGCTCGTCTTTCGCTTTGCCCAGGGGCGCGTGGTATTACCCCCTACGCGCAATTTCGCCCACGCGCGTCGCAGCGTCGAAGAATTGTACGTGGGAGGCTGCACGCCACTGGCAACCGGCCTGTTGGAAGGGCTGCGCCTGGCAGAAACCGAACGCCTGCGCGATCCAACAACCGCGCCCGTCCTGGTAGTGCTGACCGATGGGCTGGCAAACATCGATCTTGCAGGCAATATGCGCAGCATCACACCCAGGCGTGACGCGCTCTCCGTCGCTCACGAGATTGCGGCGCGCCGCATTCCTGCCGTCATGATCGATACTACCATCAAAGCGGCCAGCAATCCCTTTGCCGGTGAAGGGCCACTCGCGCAATTGCCAGTTCAAGATGAGGGCATAAGCCCGGCTAAAGAACTGGCGCTGGCCTTATGCGCCGACTACTACCAATTGTCTCCACCAGATAGGCGGGGCGGTCTTACTACTACTTTATTGAAAAGGGGGTGAAAGCGCGCCTGTTGATCAATTAGTCTGGCTGGCACACGAAACCTGACATGCATGTTATTCGATAAATCCCGCCAGAATGAACTGCGGGAACCATACTACTCAGGAGGTATGTCCATGAAAACACGAACCGCTGTCATCTATGCGCCGGGCGAGCCTATCCGCGTTGAAGAGGTTGAGCTTGACCCACCGAAGGAGCACGAAGTACAGGTGCGCATGGTAGCCGCCGGCATCTGCCACTCCGACTATCACATCGTTGTAGGAGAATTGCCGAGCTACTTGCCGCTTGCGCTGGGACACGAGGGAGCAGGCATCGTTGAAGAAGTTGGACCAGGTGTGACGAATTGCAAACCTGGAGACCACGTTGTTCTCACCTTCATTCCTTCATGCGGGCATTGCCGCTATTGCACTGCTGGTCATGCTAACCTGTGCAATATGGGCGCGTCTATTTTGATGGGTCCCCAGCTTGATGGTACCTTCCGCATGCATGGCGAGCAGGGCGATATCGGGCAGATGTGCGTGATCTCGACCTTCAGCGAACGCAGCGTTGTTCCAGATGCGTCAGTTGTCGTGGTTGGCGATTACTACCCGCTCAACCGCGCTGTCCTGGTTGGCTGCGGCGTACCCACGGGCGTCGGAGCAGTCATCCATCGCGCCAAAGTCGAAGCAGGCAGCACGGTTATGGTCATCGGCTGCGGCGGCATCGGCATGAACGCCGTGCAAGGGGCTGCTATTGCCGGGGCGCGCATGATTATCGCGGTCGATGTCAACGACTTCAAGCTGGAGAAGGCCAAAGAATTTGGCGCGACCCATACGATCAACTCTACGCGCGAAGATCCGGTACAGGTTTCCAAAGACCTGACGTGGGGAGCGGGCGTCGATTACGCCTTTGAAGCCATTGCCACGCCTGCCACCATCGGCCAGGCTTACGCCTCGACAGGCAAAGGCGGAACGGTTGTGGTCATCGGGTTAACTCCTTACACAGCTGAGTCGATCCCGGTATCCCCGTTGGACCTGGTGCTTTTTCAAAAGACGCTGATGGGAACGCTCTACGGCGATTCGCAGCCGCGCTATGACATTCCGAACATGCTGGCCATGTACCACGCGGGCAAGTTGAAGCTGGACGAGCTGGTGACGCGCACCTACACGCTGGACCAGGTCAACGAAGCCTACGCCGATATGGTGGGCGGCAAGAACATCCGCGGCGTAATCGAGTTCTAGCAGAATTTGTTACTGGTAGCAGCAGGGCGGTGGTAGCATCACCACCCTGCTGCTACCAGTAACAAAGCTGGGAGCATACATGTATACCTACCCGTTCAGCGCGCTCGTCGGTCAGGAAAAGATGACGCTGGCCCTCGTCCTCAATGCCATCCAGCCAGCCATCGGCGGCGTGCTGATTCGCGGCGAAAAAGGGACGGCCAAATCTACGGCGGTGCGCGCGTTGGCGGCGGTGCTGCCAGAGCTGGCTGTAGTGGAAGATTGCCCATTCTCCTGCTCGCCCGATCAGCCGGAGCACATGTGTAACTCCTGCCGGACGCGCTTTGAAGCGGGACAGGTATTGCCTGTGACGCGCAGGCGGATGCGCGTCGTCGATCTTCCCATCAACGCGTCCGAAGACCGCGTTGTCGGAACGCTCGATATCGAACACGCGCTGCGCGAAGGTCGCAAGCGTTTTGAGCCTGGGGTACTGGCCGAGGCCAATCGCGGCATCCTCTATGTTGACGAAGTGAACCTGCTCGACGATTACGTGGTTGATCTCCTGCTCGACGCGGCGGCGATGGGTACGAACATCGTGGAGCGTGAGGGCATCTCGTTCAGCCATCCGGCGCGCTTCATCCTGGTGGGAACCATGAATCCCGAAGAGGGCGAGTTACGCCCGCAACTGACTGATCGTTTCGGGCTGTGCGTCGATATTGCTTCTATCACCAATATTCAACAGCGTATCGAAATCGTTGAACGACGTGAGCGCTTCGAAGCTGATCCCCAGGCATTTCTTGCCGCATATGCCCCGGCTGAGCAGGCTTTACGCGAGCGCATAACAAGCGCTGCAACGCATCTGCCGCGCATCACCATGCCCCGCGCCATCGCGGAGCTGATCGCGCACATTAATATTGAGCTTGACGTAGACGGGCATCGCGGCGATATCGTCATGCGCCGCGCCGCGCAGACGTATGCCGCCTATCTCGGTGAAGAGGAGATTACGCTCGAACATGTCTACACGGTGGCCCCGATGACGCTCGCGCATCGTCTCAAACGCCTGCCACTGCAACAGGTCCCACGCACCATTGATGAGATATTAACCGGCATCAGGAAAAGATATGCCCGGTGAAATTAATGCTCCTGTCCTCGTCATTGCATACTGACCAGATATTATGCTAGGCTATTTGAAGTAAGCCCGCTACGACGGCGACCGCTATTGCTGATGGCAGCATGTTAAACTAACTATCCGAGTTAGAAGAGAGGTTTTTTTGACCACGTCCTTTTCACCCTTTGGCCTTGACCCATTTCCCTGGTATAAAATGCTGCGCGAGTCCTCACCCGTCTTCCTTGACCCCCGGCGAGGGGGCTGGAGCGTCTTTAACTACAACGATGTGCAGCGCGTGCTGTCTGAACATAGCACCTTCTCATCGCAGTTCATGGGCTCCAACCAGCCCTTAGAAGCGAGCATGATCAATATGGACCCGCCGCGCCACCGGCAACTGCGCTCGCTCGTCACGCTGGCATTTACGCCGCGCACCATCGCTCGTCTGACCGCGCGCATCACTGATATCGTCAACGAACTGCTCGACAAGGTAACGCCGTGGGGTAAGATGGATGTCATCCAGGATCTGTCCATCCCACTGCCTGTCATCGTCATCGCGGAACTGCTGGGCATTCCGGGCGAAGACCGCGCCAGCTTCAGGCATTGGTCCGATCAACTCGTGGGAGCCACTCCTTCAGATGGCAAAAATCCGCAGGAGGAGATGGGCAACTACTTCAAAGGGGTCATTGAACAGCGCCGCAAGCAGCCAGAAGACGATCTGATTAGCGCGCTGCTGGCCGCGCAGATCGACGGCAAACACCTTACCGACCAGGAACTACTGGGCTTCTGCATTCTCCTGCTCATCGCCGGTAACGAGACGACCACACACCTGCTCGGCAACGCTATCTGGTGTTTCGACGACCACCCCGAAGCATGGGCAGAACTTCAAACCAATCCCGATCTGCTGCCCGACGCCATCGAGGAGGTGCTGCGTTACCGCTCGCCCGTCAAACTGATGTTCCGCGTCACCACGCAGGACACGCGTATAGGCGACAGAGATATCCCGGCAGGTTCGGGCGTCACAGCCTGGATAGGGTCTGCCAATCGCGACGAGGCCAAGTTCCCCAACGCCGACACCTTCGACATCCACCGCTCACCCAACCGGCACGTGGCCTTTGGCTACGGCATCCACTTCTGCCTGGGCGCGCCCCTGGCTCGTCTTGAAGCGAAGATCGCGCTGGGCATCATGCTCGAACGTCTACCCAACATGCGCAGAGACCGCAGCATAGAGTTGGAGCCTGTGTCAGCGTTTATCCTGCACGGATTGAAGCAATTGCCGATTGTGTTCGATAAAGCATAAGAGATGGAGACAACCAATGTCAGGAGCAACCCCGGAATTTAAGCAGCAGCTACGAGATGCATTCGATTCGATGCAGGTCGGGCAAATCTTCACCTTCAGGCGCACTTTTACCGAGGGTGATGTAGCGCTCTTTTGCGGCGTCACCGGCGATTATAACCCCTACCACATCGACGAAACGTTCGCGCAGAGCAACTTTTTCGGACGGCGCAACATCCCCGGCCTGCTCACCGGCAGCATGGTTACCCACATTGGCGGCATGATCGGCTTTCTCGCGACCGAGATGCATTTTGAGTATGTCGAGTCGGTGTACATCGGTGATACCATCACCTGTAGCGTGACTTTCACGGAGAAAGACCTGGAGAAGCTTTTGTTTCATGCCACAGGGAGTTTCGTCAATCAGCATGGCGAAGAAGTGCTGCGCGCACGCTTCAGCGGTTTCCCATCGCACGTAAGGCTGGCACGTTAGGCAACGAGGATGCAGGGCGGATTAGTTCAGGCACGCGGAAAGCATAGCAGCGAATTGCTGATGCAATCCTTGTAACCCTTCCAGCACCTCGTTGCGCTGCGTGGATGGTGCGATGATCTGGCAGAGCATGTTCACGTAGCCGGGCAACGCCTCATTTATCGCCCGAAGTTCTTGCTCGGTAAATAGGATGCACGTTCCGTCAATGCTCTGTGACGAAGAGAGCAGCATTTTAAGGCGTTGGTGGAGGCGCTGCATTACCCGGATACGTGTATTCCCTCCATTTGAACGACGTAAATAGACAAGGTAAATCTTAAGAACATTCTCCAGAACTTTCAAATCGTTGGGATGTACGCGTGTTACAGGTATGTCGGAATGAGAGGCTTCTGATCGCTCCATGCTTGCTTATCTCGTTTCTATAGTTCCGGGTAGCTCATAAGTGGGCGTAGAGACGAGCGAAAGAATGTCCTGTACCCGAAAAGGTTTGATGCACCAATTCTCGGTATTCATCAGTACCAGAGCCTCTTCATGCTTGCCCTCTTCGAGAAGTTGGAGAATTCGTCGCCCGCCAAGCTCCATACGCGCCACGATACGGTCATGTTTGGCAACTTCTGCGTACCCATAGAGGGCTAAGCGTGCCGCTTCTTCCTCCAATGCCTGCTGCTGGCGAAAACACGCAACCTCGCTCTTCCCTGCTGCTTCGTCCATTGCAGATATCCTTTCAACCTGTATTTATAATTATTTCAGGCATATTCAAACCACGCCTGAAACTTGCCAGCACATTTTCACTGCTGTACAATGAACCAGTAGCAGAAGCGCTCGCAACACATCTACCAGAATTATGCTTGAGAATGTTGAGAATGCAAGACATAACTTGTGAAAAAGTGAGAAAACCAGCAAGACGGGCATCAAGAAACTGATACAGAATTGAGAATGTTGAGAATGAGACAGTTTGGAGCGTTTCTAGCCAACCTGCGGAGCGGTACCAACCTGTCACTTGACGAACTTGCAAGGCTCGTAGGAACGAGCCGCAGCACGATATCACGCATCGAAAACAATGATGTCCCTCTACCTTTTAAGGGTTCAATACGTAAACTGCTTATATGCATTGCTGAATTACTCTGTACTTCAAGAACAGAAACTGAGAAATATCTTGACCTTGCAGGTATTGAGAACTCTCTACTCACTGAGTTTGAACAAATCCAGCTAGGTTTCACCCCGCATATCGTCAAAGGTTCACCTGAAGAAATAGCAAAGCTTGAAGGATTAGAAAGAATCTACGGGCAGCTTCTAAAAGCGCTTGAAACACGCGAGCTAGAATTAGATGTAAGTAACGCGCCACCCAACCTGAAATTAAAGACACAGGAGTACCGCAACACTTTACAGGAAATCCGAAGACGGTTAGACAAGCTGCAAAATAGAGTAGATTCAATGGGTATATCTTCAATGCCAGGTATTGAAGCGAACTATGTTGAGAGAATAGGGGAAAGAATTGTGGTAGGAAACCAGTATTACACAAAACTTGAGGATACGCTCAAATCGAGCAACCTCTACACATTAGCCTCAGCTAACGCTCGCTGGCTTATGCAACTTGCCAATATAGAAAGATTCGCTGTTGATGACTGTATCATGCTAACCAATAGTGAAAACTTTAAGGGATGGGAGCGGCACGAAATCAGAACGACCATTCTTACCAGACCGTTACCTGTTCCCGATGACCTGGCACAAATTCAAAAAGAGAAAATACCAGATTTTGAGAAACATTACTTCAATGGAACTCACTACAAGCTTGTCTCTGCAACACCCGCTTTTAGCGAACTTGACCATCTCAAAATCGTTCTCGCGCCTCTTGGCTTCTTCGACTATTTCAGCCTTAACCCATTCTTTGATGAACCAATTTTGACAACCTTAGACGGCTCGAAAATCTCTATGCGAGAGAAATACGGAAACACGGCCTTAACTTATAGCTCAACCGATAAAGGTACATCGCTTATTCCCGCGCCCATCAGTATCCAATGCGTCATGGTTACAGCAGACCAGCAAATCTTACTTATGCAGCGTTCTCTCTCTGTCGCGTTTTATCCCGATCATTGGTCAGCTTCATTTGAGGAAACTATGAACGCTCCATTTACAAATCTGGAAGGCAAGCCAGCACAAAAGGAGGATACAGATTTTTTCGCGGGTGCCGTTCGAGGACTGAACGAGGAATTTGCAATTGCTGAGAACGTGATCAAGGATATAAAGGTACTATCGCTCAACGTTGAATATTTAACACTTTCGGTAGACGCGATCACCCTTATCAGGCTCAATCTCACAGCAGAAGAGATCAAACAAAGATGGCTTATCAAAGCACGTCACAGAGAAGAAGCGGCGAGGTTCGCTACAATATCTAATGATTTGACGAGTGTTCTAGATAAATTATTCAGTAGAACGTTATGGCATCCTACCTCTAGAATGCGCCTCGTTCAATTTCTGTTTCATACATATGGAATTGATGCTGTGGTAGACGCATTCAAGGAGAAAACGGCGACAACAAAGTGAGAATAAAACGGCCAGACGAATTTGCGGGAGTGACTGATTACTGCCATGCTAACCATTGTAACCATTGTTGAAGAACAGTATCCAGATCACCTGTAAAGCTCTCGATAGTATTGAGTGAAAAGTTATTTATGGTATGATGTCCATTTTTGGAAGCTATTTTGTTGCATTCTCCCATTTCACCTGACTTTTCTGAATTGTCCCATAGAAGTGGTTTTTGTATTAACCTCTCCTGGGTTTCCTGCTTGTCCACAAAATCCCCCATAGGTGCTAACCCCTTAGCGAAACGGCGAAGTATCGTTGAAATCGCTTCTACGCTATTGTCAATTCCTATCCATCTTCGATTTAATTGAGAAGCAACGGCTAATGTTGTTCCTGAACCAGCAAAGCAATCAAGCACTAAATCATCTGGATTAGAAGATGCTTCAATGATGCGGGCGAGTAAAGCAGGATTTTTTTCTGTGGGATATCCTGTTATTTCTATATTCTGGTTGTGGGCGTCACGAAACTCTAGCCAGATATCTTGAATGGGAATACCATTACTCGCATCCAGATATATTTTCCGGCGCGGATTACCATTTGGGGACCAATATATTTCTCCTCGCGCATCCATTTCATCCAGTACTCCAGGTGGAAACTGCCAGTGTTTTCCCGGTGGGGGTAACTTCTCTCGCCACGGCATTCCTGTTTCCCCATTTCGTGTGCCGGGAGCGTGAACTGGAACTTTTTTATAGCGGCGGCCAGTCTCTTTCTCAACATAGTCATATTCTTTTAGCGCGTGCTCTTCGGTCCACCCTTCTACGGGACGGTTCCAAACGTAACTGTCTGATTTTG
>DATLSI010000302.1:0-6665 GCA_035534255.1 Ktedonobacteraceae bacterium
ACAAGCTTCAAGAGCATCGTTTGTTTCATGGTTTGAGTGTAGCAGGTATTGAGAGAGTTGTCAGTAGTTTCTCTCCGCTGCGGGGCGTGCAATTCCTCCCCTGGCTGAAGCCGAGGGGCATCCTTGCCCGATCTCTGTGAAAAGCCGAGATGATAGCGAGGCTCACCCCGGCTCAATCAGTCATGTACGGTCTCACTCTGCCACTGACACGTTGCGGGGATGATCTGTTTCAGTGAAGCTGCCAGGCCATCCAGATCGGTCACATCATCGCGATATACGGCCCAGGCTTTAGCTTTCTGTTCCGCCGAGGTGGGCCGGCGATAGGCGATGATGCTGATGCGCTTGCCATTGGGAAAAAACTCTTCTTTGATGCGCTCCAGGTCTTCCCAGCGCACCTCGATCACTTCACCATTTTTGCTGCGCTTCACCAGCGCTTCGGCTTCCAGATTGATAGTAAAAGGTACTGGCTCTACAATCCGCAAGTAAATGACAAAGCCGAGGATAAAGAGTATCGCGACAATTGCGCTGCCAATGGCGGGTACACCTTCGTGCAGCGCGATCCACAAGACCAGGGCCGTCAAACCTATGATGCCCGCGATAGTGATGGTACGTTTGAACGGGCTAAGTCCTGGCCCGATAAAAACGCGCTCATTCGCCGTTGCTGGTGATGCCATGTTGTTGATAATTCCTCGTGTCTAAAAACGTCAGTCCGCCTCTTACCCTATTCGGTTGGCAAAGTTTGTCTGCGAGTTATTGTAGCAATATGGCGTATGCATTGCAAGACACAATATGGTATACTAAATCCGCCGTTACAGTGGCCTGTTCTCCATGTCACACAGTAGCGTACAGAGGAGATGAAACCATGTCAACGCAGCACACATTCGGGACATTCAACCGGGATTCAGGCCCCCTGACACACCAGGGAGCGACCAGGTCAACCGGGAAGCTGCTCGCGTCGCAGGGATATGTAGTGGGTATTGAGATCAGCGGAAGTGGCACGCGACAAGCGGTGGCGCTTGCCGACCTGGAAGGGAAGATACTGTACCGCACGCGTCGTCCTCTGGAATATGTGCCGGATACTGAGACGGTGCTGAGTCTGATTGACGATATGCTCGAGGAGACGCTCACACCCGAACGGCTTTCCGATGGGCGGGTAATACGCGTGGGAGTCGCGGTTGGCGGGTTGGTGGATGCGTCGCAGGGAGTTGTGCGAACGCTGCATCACGCGCCTGGCTGGAATGACTTTCCATTACAGGACTATCTGGCTAAACGTCTTGATAGACCTTGTATAATAGATAACAATGCAAATGCGGCAGCGCTGGCTGAAGTCGTGTTCGGGGCCGCGTCCGGGTCTGATGAGCGTGTCGCGCTCTACGTGGGCCTGGGGCGTGGCATCGGCGGCGGTTTAGTTGTGAATGGCAAGATTTACCACGGAGCATCATCAACCGCCGGAGAAATCGGTCATATGCTGGTGAAAGAACACGGGCCTAAATGCTCATGCGGTGGTTATGGTCATCTGGAAGCAATCGCGTCGGCGCAGGCCATTTCACGCGCCATGATTGGTCTGTCGGTTGAGCATCCTGAGACAGAGGCGGCCATTCGCCGCATTACCGGGGCCAGAGCCGAGCGTATTACCGCCGAGCAGGTCTTCCGCCTGGCGGCGGAAGGCGATGCTGTCGCGCAAGGCATTACGGAAGAAGTGTTGACTTACCTGGGAATAGCCCTGGCGAATATCGTGCATGTGATCAATCCGAGCGTGATTATCCTTGGTGGCCAGGTAGCGCAGGCAGGTGATTTACTTACCCTGCCACTGCAGGCGCGTTTACAGGATTTGTGCTTGCGAGCCGCCACACAATCTCTACGCGTGTTACAGGGTACGCTGGGAGCGGAGGCGAACCTTGTAGGAGCGGTCACACTGGCTCTGCAAGACATTTAATTACTGCCGTATATGCCTGTATAAGGTAAGGCAAACAAGAAACGTTGTGAGGCAAATTGTGGAAACAGGCCGGGTCATTAGCAGGCGTTATCTCTTACAACGCCTGATAAAGCAGGGACAAAGCAGCGCTGTCTATCAAGGGACAGACCAGGTATTGCAGCGTCCCGTGACTGTTAAGGCGGTTCCCGCGCCCTCAATTCAGGCTTATCGCGCGGCAATCAAGTTGACTGCGCATTTTTCGCATCCTAATATTATCGGCCTCTATGATCTCGTCATCGAACCTAACACGCTGTACGTCGTGCAGGAGTATGTAGAAGGCGAAGATTTCGCTGCTTTGCTACAGAGGCCACTTTCTTCCCAGGAAGTCATTGATTTTGGCAGCCAGATTTGCCAGTCTCTCCTGTATGCGAATAGCTCCACGCACCGCGTCGTGCATGGTGATCTGACGCCCGGCGCGGTGATACGCGAGCGCAGCGGCCTGGTGCGCGTCAATAACTTTGCGCTCCCCTCCGATGAGTCTTACTTCCAGAGATGGAGCATCATGGGCAGCGGTGACGTGGTTGTTTCCGATACCAATCTGCCATGCGGCGCGCTGAGTGAGGGACGACAGGCCGATGATACGCGCGCTGTGGGGTTACTGCTCTATCAATTACTGGCCAGCCGCGCGTCCGGCGCGAGCACGGTGGAACCACGACCGGATGGCCGTTTGAATTTTCAGCGCAATGTTCCACCTGATCTGTGCGAGACGGTGGCACGCGCGGTTGTGCGACAACATCCACGCGCCATCAGCAAACCGGAGGAGTTATACGCGGAATTGAAGGTACTGGCCGCAACAATGGAGCCGCCGGTTCTGGTGCCTGCCCCGGTGACAGGAGGCTATATCTATGATGAGCCGGTTGTAGTCAGACCGCCCGCCCCGGCTGTCAGCGCAAAACTGGCAACCGCGTTGCCTCTCAGAGATACTGACCATCCAGGCAGTGGTGTGTCGCCTTATCAACCCGGGCAGAGTATGAAATTGCCGGTCGCTGATATTGCACCGTCCTCTCCGACCATCGCTGACGCCTCACTCAAACTTGCTGCCGCGCGCCGTGCCGCCTATCCTGCACCGACCGAGGCGGGCGAGGGCCGTTCGCCACTGCTGCTGATCCTGCTCATCGGACTGATAGCCTTCGCCGCGTTGTTTGTAGTGGGCTATTTCGCCGGGCAGTTCTTGATAAAGTGACCATCAAAAACGTCTTCTCTCTAAAAGCCGCTCACCGGCTCATCCAGCCCACCCACCATATAGGCGTAGGACATATTGCGGCTGTTCCAGGCAAATCCAACATCACCTTTGCGGTCAACTATGATCAGACCGCCTGTGCCTGTAGCGTGCGCGCTAAGCGTGGCAATAGCGGATTGAGCAGCTTCGCGCGCGCTCTGCCCGCTTGCCGCGAAATCGGCGGCTCTTTTGGCGATGAGCAGGCGCACAAAGTCTTCGCCATGACCGGTACAGGAGACAGCCGCGTATTCGTCGGCATAAAAGCCGCAGCCCACCAGAGGTGAGTCGCCCACCCGCCCTGGGTACTTATTATGAATACCGCCCGTTGAGGTGGCTGCCGCCAGCGCGCCCGACATATCGAGCGCGACCGCCCCCACTGTGCCGTGTTTGTCGGGAGTTAAATCGGTTTGGCTGTAGCTGTGGATGCCACCTACCAGACGGCGATAGTGGCGCGGTTCTTCTTCCAGGAGTGCGGCCTGCTGTTCCTGCCAGATCTGATACTGCCGCTCTGTCACCAGTTCCTCAAGCGTACATTGCGTGATACCCTGCTCCAGCGCGAACTCCTCCGCGCCCCTACCCACGAGCAGCACGTGTGGACTTTCCAGCACCTTTCGCGCTAGTGAGATGGGATTTTTAACGCGTTCGATACCGGCGATCGCTCCCACCTGCAACGCGTGACCGTCCATCATACCCGCATCCAGTTCAATATTCCCATCGCTATTCAGGCAAGCCCCGGTACCCGCGTTGTATTCGGGATTATCCTCCAGCGCGCGCACCGCAGCTTCTACCGCATCCAGCGCCGCGCCGCCAGCTTGCAAGACGCGCCACCCGGCAAGCGCGGCCTCTTTACATCCGGCCTGCGAGATATCGCTACGCTCCGGCTTGATATCGCCTGCTCCCCCATGCACAATTATGGCTACTGGCATATGTTCTATCTCCATCCTTTTTGTGAGCATTGTACCACGAAATTTTAGCGGTCGCCCTGGTTCGCGTGCATTGACAAGCCTGTGTTCTGCCTGTTACCCTCTAACTAAAGAGATTGTAGGGACGCGATTGATCGCGTCCACCAATATTGATCGCGTCCACTAATATTGATCGCGTCCACCAACAAGGAGAGCCAATCATGAGCCTGCCCCTCGACGGCATACGTATTCTTGACCTTTCACGTCTGCTTCCGGGCGCTTACGCGAGCCAGATGCTGGCCGATTATGGCGCGGATGTCATCAAAATTGAAGAGCCAGGCAGCGGCGACTACGGGCGTTTCATGCCACCACATGGCGCTGGTGGCATGAGCCTGTACTTCCTGGCGATCAACCGCAACAAGCGCAGTATGACGCTGAACCTTAAAACTGACGAGGGACGCGCCATCTTCCAGCGCCTGGTACGCCAGGCTGATGTGGTGCTGGAAAGCTTTCGACCGGGAGTGATGGAACGCCTGGGGCTGGGCTACGAGCAACTGAAGGAGATCAACCCGCGCCTCGTCTATTGCGCGATCAGCGGCTACGGCCAGGATGGCCCTTACCGCCTGCGCGCGGGGCATGACTTGAACTACGCTGGCTATGCTGGCCTGCTGAATTATAACCGGGGGCCGCGCGGCGAACCAGCTATGCCTCCTACACAGCTAGGCGACCTGGCGGGCGGCAGTTTCATGGCGGTGATCGGTATTATGACCGCGCTGCTTGGGCGAGGCCAGAGCGGCGAGGGGTGCATGGTCGATGTTTCGATGACCGAGGGTGTGATGTCTCTGCTGCCACTCTTCACTACTGCTTATTTCAATACCGGCGAGGCTCCCATTCCCGGACGCTCCTCGCTGGATGGCGGCCTGCCCTGCTACAATATTTACGAAACGCAGGACGGCAAACATGTTACACTGGCCGCGCTCGAATACAAGTTCTGGCATACCTTCTGCTCGCGTATCGGGCATCTCGAACTGCTGCCATTCCACCATCCCGTTGGCCCCGGCGAGCGCGAAGAGGCTATTGGCATGCTGCAAGCCATATTTAAGACCAAAACACGCGATGAGTGGATGGCAGAGCTGGCCGATATCGACGCCTGTGTTGGGCCAGTCTATACCCTTGACGAAGCCCTGAACGATCCGCAGGCGCGGGCGCGCGGAGTCAGCGTTAGCGGCAGTGTACCCGGCGAAGGCGACGAAGAGACTACTTTCCGCACGCTTCCAAGCTACCCGCGCATCTCAGGAGTCGATCAGGAACAACGACATTCCGCCCCCGGCATGGGTGAGCACACCGGCGCCCTGTTGCGCGAAGCTGGCTATAGCGATGCTGAAATCGAACAGTTCAAGGCAGGAGGCGTAGTATGAGCAACGCGCATAGTCATCCCGATGTCACGCAAGCCGAAGGAGTCATGGAAGCCTATCTCGGAGACCTCAAGAGCATTGTGAATATCGACTCTGGTACCTTTACCAAGCCCGGCATCGACAGTATAGGAGCTTATCTTCAGGAGCGTTTCACCGATTTTGGCTTCTCCTCCACTTTTGATAAGCAGGAACAATACGGCGATCACCTGGTCGCCACGCATACAGGCAGCAATCCCGGCGGCTCGCGCCTGCTGCTCATCGGGCATACCGACACCGTCTTCTCCGAGGGTGAGGTAACGCGCCGCCCGTTTAACATCGTACAGGTGAATGGCAAGCGCGTGGCCACCGGCCCCGGCGTGCTCGATATGAAATCAGGCGTCTTGATCGGCATGTATGCACTCCATCTGCTCATTAAAGCTCAGGAGGCAGCTTACCAGCATGTCACATTCATCTGCAACAGCGATGAAGAGGTTGGCTCGCCCAGCAGTCGCCCGTTGATACAGGAAATGGCGCGCCAATCCGATGCAGTGCTGGTGCTGGAGCCGGGGCGAGCCGAAGGAACGGTTGTTTCATCGAGGCGCGGCTGCGGGCAATATCGCGTCGAGGTGCATGGACTTTCCGCGCACGCCGGAGTCGAACCCCAGCGCGGACGCAATGCCATCCTCGAACTCGCGTACCAGGTACAGAAAATGCAGGCTCTCTGCGGCTCAATTCCTGGCACGACCCTCAGTGTGGGCATCATCCACGGCGGCGAGCGCACCAACGTAGTGCCTGATTATGCCTATTTCGATATGGATGTACGCGCCAGCGACCAGAACGCGCTGCGCGCATTAGAAGCTGCCATGCGGTACGTAACTACTCAAAACAAATTGCAGGGAACGCGTATCACCCTCAGTGGCAGCATGCTTTGCCAGCCTTTTGAATACAACAAAGCCAACGAACGCATAGTGCAACTCGTCAAGCAGGCGGGCAGCGAACTGGGCTTGAAGATACAGGATGTCGGCAGTGGCGGCGCGTCCGACGCCAATACTACCGCCGCCATTGGCATCCCCACGCTGGATGGCCTGGGCGCGGGCGGCGGCCTGGCCCATAATCCCGGAGAATATATAGAGCTTGATTATTTGCCGACCCGGATCGCATTGGTAATGGGGCTG
>DATLSI010000303.1:0-3269 GCA_035534255.1 Ktedonobacteraceae bacterium
GGGAGTCGAACCGTGGCTCGCGCAATTGCTTGACATCCTGGAAGGCGACTACATCACCAACGAAGAGATCGTTTTTCGCCAACCGCTTTCTCCTGGCAAAAGCCCGCGCGGGGGCAAGCAAGGCAAACTGCGGCGGAAGAAGAGAAACCGGCGCGGTTTCTAACCCAAAAAGTCCACCTGCATCATGTGAAGCTTTACAATTCCGGCGACAGGCGGTATCATAGTCACATACCCACGCACACATCTGGCGCTGTTGGAGAGAGCAGCAGCGTCGTAATTCGCCGGAGAATGCGACCTACGCCCGGCTAGAGGGAAACACAATGGTAGTAGCAGCGGACATGCAGCCTATCCAGCGTCATCACGCCACCTTTGAATTCAAGGCGCTCTTTGTGGAGGAACTGGGATGGATTCTTTTTCGAGAAGCGCCGGTGGGACTTGCCGTCGATGGGCAAACTTATATTTTGCGTCCGCCCGCTTCTCGAAAAACGCGGCTTCTTTCTTCTGCTTTGTATACTTTACAGCAAGGCCAACTATTGCCTCAGTCTAGCGATCTTCTCTCCCTGCCGTGTAATCGGCCTGTCTGTTCTGATGGAAGGTGTTACTGAGCATGTCTACATCAGAGGAGATAACGCGCTGGAGAGCCAGCGGCCCATATTTACTTAGGCTGGTCTCTAAAACGAGCTTGCTGGAAGAGGCACGCCTGTTTCTTCAAACATATGCCCGGCTGGGCAATTTTGAAGCAACCCGGCAAGAACTGGTTGATGGAGGGCTACCGCAGCGATCGAGAGCAACCAGACAAACGATTGTTGAGATCGTGCGGTTGCGTCTGGTGCGCTGGAATCCGCCGGCATGGGTGCTTGCTGATCTCGTCGCCTTCGCGCGAGATGGGCATCAGGCTGACTTGCAAGCCGCTCTGCTCCTCCATACCGCCCGGCAAGACAACCTGCTATACGATATCATTCAGCACATGGTTGTCCCGCGTTGGATGGACGATGAACGCGAGCTTATCCGTGCCGATATTCAGCGTTTTCTCGATGGAGTACAAGCTGAACACCCCGAGGTGATGGGATGGAGTCACGCAACGCGAGAAAAGTTATCAAGCAACGTCCTGTCTACCTTGCATGATTTTGGCCTGCTTCAAGGAAAGGCGACAAGGGAGATCGTCGAGCCACCTGTCCCCCAGGCCGTCGTCCAGCATTTGATACGCTTGCTGCGTGACGAGGGAATTGCAGAGGCAGATATGGCTCAGCACCCCGATTGGCAACTCTGGCTCTGGGATGCTAGCCGCGCCCAGAAAGCTCTCGATGCTCCATTGCGACAGGAGTATACGGTATGAGCGATGAACTCCAGCAGCGGCTCGATGTCCTCCTGTATCGCTTGCGCACTGCGTATGATGGGATCGGGCATAGCAGCGGGCGGCCCTACGTCTACTTTGTCTATCCGCCAGAGCAAGAGCGAGCGATACAACGTCTGGTCGATGAACAATTACGAAGCGATTCAGACCTTACCTTTCACCATCTTGATCTTTTACCGCTCACTATGCAAAGCCTTGCTGGACAGGAGGAGCGTCGCCAACAATTGCTCACTGATCCGCTCAAGACGAGCAGCGTGACCGAAGCTATTATGCGGCTCTGGGCGCGTGCCGTCAGCCGGAATATCACCAGCAGATTGGAGGCTCCCCAACCACAGGGAAGACATCCTGTGGTGGCGCTGCGCGGACTGGCTGCGCTCCATCCATTGGGGAACCCGACGACCCTCATGGAGTTTCTGGCTGAACATGAACCACGTCATCCCGGCACTCACACAATTGTCCCGATTGTCCTCCTGATCCCAGGGACTCGTCCGCCGCAAACCAGCCGCCGCTATCTCTTTTTGGGACAGGAACGCCTGCGTCTCGATTTTTACCGGGGAGAGGAAATGTGATGCTGATCAAAGACATCTTTGCCACGGCCATCCAGGAACGGATCGAACCGGTCGTCAAAGTAGCTGACCGTAATCCTGCTATCCAGCTGAATGAATTACAGCACCTGGTGATTACTCCGCAGTGGGAAACCTATCTCCATCGTATGCTCGAAGCGTATACCGATGCCTTTGATCGGGACGATGAACAAGGCATTGGCATCTGGATCAGCGGCTTTTTCGGCTCAGGAAAGTCGTTGCTGATGAAGGTGCTGGGCATCCTCCTGGAGGGCGGCGATCTTTTGGGGCAATCGGTTCACCACCTGTTTCTTAGTCGCCTTCCAGGCCATAGCCGGGAACGATCCGACCTGGAGCGTTTCCTGGCGATCTGTCAGCGTAAGCTTGCAACCTCAGTTATTGGCGGAAACCTCCACGCGCAACTGTCGAGCAGTAATGATCCGCTGGCCCTGGTTGTCTTCAAACTCTTTGCCAGACAGCATGGATACACCCACAACTGGCCGCTTGCCTGGGCAGTCGAATATCAACTGGACGTGAGAGATCTGAGCGCCGAATTCCACCGCGTCGCAAGCGAATTGAGCGGCCAGGACTGGAGTGAGGTCGCCAATGATCCTGACTTTTATACTGATGTTCTCTATCAAGCCGCCGCCACTGTGCTGCCGGACCATTTTCAAGGGGCGGACGCCGTTGAACGGGCGGTCATGGCTGCTGTGCAGAGCGGGATCACACCGGAAATGCTCATTGATCGGTTGCGACGTTGGTGCAGCGCGCAAGATAGCGGAGGACGTCGGCACAAAGTATTGCTGCAACTGGATGAACTGGGACAGTGGATCGCCAGCGGCAATGCCAACGAACGCATCATGCAAGTGCAGGCGCTGGTCGAAACTGCCGCCCAGGACGGCGAAGGGCGTCTCTGGATCGCCGTCACTGCGCACGGCGATGTTCAGGCGCTTCAACAAAATGTCCAGCAGGAGCAGTATGCCAAGATTAGCCAGCGTTTTGATCTGCAATGCAAACTCAGTAATGAGGATATCAGCCAGGTGGTTGAGGAGCGTCTCTTACGCAAAACGCAAGCGGCGCGCATCGACTTGAGCCAACGCTTTGCCCAACGCAGCGGCGATATTACGGACCTGGGAACTGTCCAGCAGGCCCAGCGCATTTTTGCTTCTCCAGATGCAGAAAGCTTTCCGCTCTTCTATCCTTACCTTCCCTGGACGGTCACAGCGATTCCCCATGTTGTGAAAGGAATTGCTCAGGCAACCGGGCGTGATGAGGCGCTTACCGGCTCAAATCGTACGATGATCGGCGTCGTTCAGGGAGGAATCATCGATACACCGGGGCTTCTCACCAGT
>DATLSI010000304.1:0-4021 GCA_035534255.1 Ktedonobacteraceae bacterium
TAATCGTCGCGGCAGCCTCGTACCAACCCAGACCAGCAACAAAAGCGCTGAAAAAGCTCCAAAGCGCTTCAGGCGAGCCACCCACACATCTTCCTGGATGGGATCATGACTCCCAAGGCCAATCTGCCGCACGAGCGTGTGCAATCTTGTTTGATCAGGCGCTGATGCAGCGATGGTGACGCGCCCGTTGAAGTATCGATCTTGCTCTTCATAAAATGAAGCAAGCGCGAGGGCTTGAACTGTCGCGCCTCCGCCAGCACGCATTTGTTCTGCCAGACTGCTAAAAAACTGCTGGATGAGGATTTTGATAGTTCCTTTTATCAGAGGCAGAGGCAATAGCGCGCCCATCTTTCCCGGGTTGAGCGTGCCAGTGTAGGCAACAACCGTATTTTCGTGCTGCGCGCTCAATGCTATTTCCCAGATGCCCTGAAATGTATTGTGCTGACCATCGCCCTCAAGCGACAGTCGATAAGCCACGGGAAAGCGCAGAGCGTCCACTACAACGCGCCCCTGGTAGACGCCGCGCAGGGGGGCCTGCTTGATGTGCAGCGTGAACATGTGCGTGTGCTCTCCCACAGTTTCCAGGCGTTCCAGACCGGGGATGCTATGTTGAAGTATCTCCTGATCCATCAGGCATTGCCAGACCTCTTCAGGTGAGGCCTGCAGTGTATACGTTCCCTCGATATCCATACAACTCATCCTTTATACAGGCACAGCGGCCAGATGTACCGCGCCCTGATAGTATCGCTATTATAGGGTACGATACTATACGATGCAATGGGTCACAGAGGATGATTTAGTAATCCGAGGATTGGTTTTTACATCGGCTCTACTTTTAAGAGCGCATCGCCTTTTTGCACCACTTCCCCGTTGATGGCCACCATTTCGCGCACGCGGCCCGCGACATCGGCCTGCACTTCGTTGAAGACCTTCATGGCCTCTACCAGCGCGATGACCTGCCCGACGGCCACAAAGCTGCCGGGGGTGACGAATGGGGGGTCGTTTGGTGATGGCGCGGCGTAGTAAACTCCTGTGAGGGGTGAAGCTATCGCCACGCTGCGGTCTTCTTTTTCCGCGCGCGCCGGTGCGACCGGCAAAGCGCCAGCCGCGTGCGCGACCTGCCCGGCGGGTATGGAGACCATCATCATATCAGGGCGGCGGCGAATGACGATGCGCGTACCTGCCTCGGTCAGCTCCAGTTCGCCTACGGTGCTGCCTTCGAGCACATTGATCAAATCTTCAACGCGCCGCAGCCAGGGCGTCTCATGCTCTTGTATTTCCATCTTTTCTACTTTTAACCTCAGTCCTCGTAGCGTTTGAAAATCAGGCTGGTGTTATGGCCGCCAAAACCCATCACGTTGGACATGGCGATATTGACGGCTGCGTGGCGTGCCTCGTTAGGAACGTAGTCCAGGTCGCATTCAGGGTCGGGATGGTGCAGATTGATAGTAGGCGGGATGATGCCCGTCTGGATGGCCATAATGGAGATGGCCGCTTCAATCGCGCCCGCCGCGCCCAGCGTATGCCCGGTCATGGACTTGGTGGAGCTGATCGCGACGCGCCGCGCATGTTCACCGAAGCAGGTTTTAATAGCCACCGTCTCCGTCTTGTCATTGTACTCAGTCGAGGTGCCATGCGCGTTGATGTAGTCTATTTGATCGGGTTGCAGACCCGCTTTTTGCAGGGCGCGGCGCATGGCGCGCACAAGGCCGGAGCCGCCGGGAGCGGGTTGTGTCTCGTGGAAGGCATCACCCGTCGAGCCATAGCCAACCAGTTCGGCCAGAATGTTCGCGCCCCTGGCCTTAGCAAATTCCAGATCTTCCAGGATGAGCATCGCTGAACCCTCGCCCATCACAAAGCCATCGCGCGTGGCATCGAAGGGGCGACTGGCTCCCTGTGGATCATCGTTGCGGCGCGAGAGCGCGTGCATGTTGTCGAAGGCCGCCATGGCAATCGGCGTGATGGCCTTTTCAGCGCCACCCGCGATCATCGCCTTCGCGTCACCACGGCGGATCGTCTCCCATGCTTCGCCAATCGTATTGCCACTGGTGGCGCAGGCAGAGACCGCCGCCCAGTTTGGCCCCTTTGCCCCGGTCATTATCGAGACCCTGCCTGGCGCGCCGTCAACAATCATCATGTTGATGAAGAATGGGCTGATGCGGTCGGGGCCTTTTTCGTGGAGGACGCGAAACTGGTCGTGCAGCGTTACCAACCCGCCGATACCACTGCCGATATAGACGCCGACATCATCGGCGTTTTCGTCGTTGATCTGCAGACCAGAATGGGCAAGCGCCTGTTTCGATGTTGCGATAGCGAGTTGCTCGTAGGGATCATTGCGGCGCACGTCCTTGCGATCCATGTATGGCAACGGGTCAAAGTTCTTGATCTGCGCCCCAAAACGCACGCGGAAGCGGTCGATTTCATAGCCCTCATAGCCCTCGATCTCAGAGACGCCGGATTTTCCCTGGCAGAGCGCTTCCCATGACGAAGCCAGGTCATTCCCCAGCGACGTCACCATGCCTAAACCGGTAACTACTACACGAGACATACAGGCACCTCCCTCGTTACAATCCTGTTGGTACGTTTATATTCCTAATGCCACGGCTTCCTCTTGCAGGAAACGCGTGTAGGTGTCGCCGCGAATAAACCCCTCGTGCTTGAGCAAGCGTTGATGGAAGGGGATCGTCGTGGTAACACCTTCGATTACAAATTCAGCGAGCGCGCGCTGCATGCGCGCGATGGCTGCTTCCCGCGTATCGGCCCATACAATCAGTTTCGCCAAAAGCGAGTCGTAATGGGGCGGGATAGTATAGCCCGCGTACAGGTGACTATCAACGCGCACACCCGGACCTCCGGGCGGCAGGTACTTCTCAACCACGCCCGTCTGGGGGCGAAAATCGTTTTCTGCGTCTTCCGCGGTGATGCGGCACTCGATAGCGTGCCCGCGAAAGAGCAGCGTATCCTGCTCGAGTTGAAGAGGCATTCCTGCCGCGATGCGTATCTGTTCCTTGACGAGATCGGTGCTCGTGACCATCTCAGTGACCGGGTGCTCGACTTGCAGGCGCGTATTCATCTCCATAAAATAGTAGCGGCCCTGCTCGTCAAGCAGAAATTCGAGCGTGCCGGCGTTGCAATAGCCGATCTGCTGTACGGCACGCAGGCCCTTTTCACAAATTTCGCGGCCCAGTTCCGGCGGCAGATGCGGGCTGGGAGACTCTTCCAGCACCTTCTGGTTGCGTCGCTGGCAAGAGCAATTGCGCTCGCCGAGGTAGACGCCGTAACCGAAATTATCGATAAGCACCTGGATTTCAACGTGGCGCGCGCGTTCCAGGTAGCGTTCGACATACAGACCATCATCGCGAAAAGCCTCGCGCACCTCGTTTTGCGCGGTGGTGAAGACGCGCTCAAACTCGTCCTGGCGTTTCACCAGGCGAATGCCGCGCCCGCCTCCACCGGCGGCGGCTTTCAACATGAGTGGAAAGCCGATCCCGCGCGCGGCCTTTAAGCCCTCGGCCAGCGTGCGCAACACGGGCGTGCCGGGCAGCATGGGCAGCCCCAGTTCCTTCATCGTTTCGCGCGCGGCAACTTTGTCTCCCATCAAGGCCATTACCCGAGCGGATGGGCCGATGAACGTCAGTCGCGCATCGGCGCAAATCTCGGCAAAGCTGGTGTTTTCCGACAGGAAACCATAACCGGGGTGAATGGCGTCCGCGCCCGTTACCATAGCCGCGCTGATGATATTGGGGATATTCAGGTAGCTTTTGCCGCTCGCGCCGGGGCCGATGCAGATATGTTCATCCGCCATGCGCACAGGCAAGGAGTCGCGGTCAACTTCCGAATGGGCAATGACGCTGCGAATCCCCATCTCGCGGCACGCCCGAATAACCCGCAGCGCGACTTCGCCGCGGTTGGCAATCAATATCTTACGAAACATAGCTACAAAAGCCCTTCGCTCGCAGTCTTTTCGTATTTCGCGCAAGCGCATCTCTCTTCTGAAGCAGTTTCGCGCGAACGTTTACGC
>DATLSI010000305.1:0-5123 GCA_035534255.1 Ktedonobacteraceae bacterium
TCATCCAATCTCCCAATATTCTGACTTTAAGCGCTATACTGCTGAGTTCTTTTATGCAGATGATCAACGCGCACTGGCTCAAACGGTCAGAAAATTAGCGGAGCAAGGATGTTCAGTTGTGGTGAGTAATTCTCATTGTGACTTTATCTTTGACATTTATAATGGGTGCAAGATCGTTGAGGTCGCGGCGAAGCGGAATATCAACAAAGACCCGACGAAACGGGGCGAGGTGAAAGAGGTACTTGTTGTATGCGGACACTATTTTTCACACCACCAGATTATCCACCAACTCGATTTATGGGAAGCAAGCAAGGCATCCTCCCTCCTATCTGGAACGCGATAAAGCATTTGCCTTTCACAAGCGTACTAGATGCGTTTAGTGGAAGTGGCTGTGTCGGCTATTTGTTTAAGAGCCAGGGCAAGTTGGTAATCTCCAATGATTTTTTGAAATATGCTTATCACCTGGCTAACGCGCTCGTAGCTAATGCGAATGAAACACTTGCTACTGACGATGTAGCAATGTTGCTGGAACCAAATGCACGGAGGCAAAACTTCGTATACGCCAGCAACCTGTAACATCAGCAGCTATTCGCCAACTTCTTGAGAGCATCCTACAAATTCAAGAGGCACATGCGCATGGACCTGCGTGGTACGAAGCCTATTCTGGCTTATATGAGCAATGGGTAAGTCCCCTTGATAGCACTGACGAATTGATATGATGTTTTCCAGCGATAGCGACAGACCCTGGTGGTATCTTTTTTTATTTTGTTGGCTCCTTTGCCAGGTTAGTCGCGCAGGACGCCCATATCTCTACAATAGAGCGTCCAATGCCTGTTTCAATTGCTGGTAGACGTTATCAAGATGGTCGGGCATGACCTTGACATCGGCAATGACGGGCATGAAGTTGGTATCGCCATTCCAACGGGGAACGATGTGCAGGTGTATGTGGTCGGCAAAACCCGCCCCGGCAACCTTGCCTTCGTTGATGCCCATGTTGTAGCCATCAGGATGCATGGTCTGACGCAGCGCGCGCTGCGCCAATTGTGCCAGGGACATCAGTTCGGCCAGAGTTGCGCTATCAAGCTTCTCAATGCTGCCAATGTGCTGAAAAGGGGCAATCATGAGGTGTCCAATGTTGTAGGGGTACAGGTTCAGCATCATGAAGCAGCGCTCACCGCGATGCAGAATGTAGTTCTCTCTGTCGCGCTGGGCAGCAGGCAGCGCGCAAAAAATGCACTCCTGAGAAGCGGATGACTCAGGCGCAATATAGGCCATACGCCAGGGCGCCCACAAATTTTCCATCTACCCGATTTCTTCAGCCTGAGTTTCTGGTAAGGCAATCCACTTTTGCGACCAATCATGAATGGCTTGCACGACAGGTCTGAGGTCGTGCCCCTTCTCGGTAAGGCTATACTCGACACGCACAGGAATCTGGGGATAAACGATGCGCTCGATGACCCCCTCACTTTCAAGTTCACGCAGGCGATCGCTCAGCACGCGGTCGGATAACCCTTCTACTGTGGCGGTCATCTCGCAGAAGCGCTGGGGACCTTCCATCAATGTGTCCAGGATCAGCCCGGTCCAGCGTTTGCCCAACAGCTGGATCGCTTGCTCGTAACGCTTACATAGGTGTCTTGTCGGTCTTGTGATAATTGTTTCCGTCGGCTTCGTCGCCATATCTCCTTGCCTGGCCTTTCCGGTCGATTATTGACCAGCACAGCCCTGATACCCTGGGATGGGCATCAAGCTAAATTGTGAAGCATTACCCCGGTCATTGATGGAAGCGATAAATCGGGTTCTTAACAGAGATTCTGCCACCATATTTAGTTCAATGTATACACCAGTATACCATGTTTTGTCTTCTAAGGCAAGTAGCGATACTATTAAAAAGTAAGCGTATATACCTGCTCAATTAACGGGTGGAAAACTCGTCGGATCAACAGTATGCTATTAGCTATCATCGAGTATACTGTGGATGAATGTCATAGCGTATTCATTGCCTTTATCAAAGAGGACAGGATCATAAACGTGAAGCAACCATGTGATGACGGCGTCATCATATCCGCGCCTCCCGATGTGAGGGCGGGAAAACCGTACTCACCCGCAACTAAATTAAATGGGACATGGGTACTCGTTGCGACCATTCTCGGTTCGAGTATGGCGTTTATAGACAGCACCGTTGTTAATGTCGCGTTACCGGTACTCCAGACAGATCTAAAAGCGACGGTTGCCGATGTGCAATGGGTCGTAGAGGCATACGCGCTCTTTTTAGCCGCGCTGATCCTGGTAGGAGGGTCGCTGGGAGATCACTTTGGGCGCAGGCGCATCTACGCGCTGGGCATCGCGATCTTCACGCTGGCTTCGGCAGCGTGTGGCTTCGCGCCCACAATCACATTTCTTATAGTCGCGCGCGCGGTGCAGGGCATCGGCGGCGCGCTGCTGGTGCCGGGAAGCCTGGCCATTATTGGGGCTACCTTCGATAAAGAAAAGCGCGGGCGGGCCATCGGCACCTGGTCGGGTTTTACGTCGATCACCTCGGCGCTAGGTCCCGTGCTGGGTGGCTGGCTGGTGCAATACGCTTCCTGGCGCTGGGTCTTTTTCATCAATATCCCTATCGCGGTCATCGTCTTATTTATTCTCTTCTGGCGCGTGCCTGAAAGCTTGAGCGAAGAAGATCAGCGTGCGGGATTGGACTGGTGGGGCGCAACGCTGGCGACGCTGGGGTTAGGAGGTGTAGTTTACGGACTGACCCAGGCGAACAACGTTGGCTTGAGCAATCCACAGGTCTTGCTCGCACTCACCATCGGAGTAGTTGCATTGATTGTATTTATAGTGGTGGAGGCTCGCAGCCAATCCCCCATGCTGCCGCTCAATCTGTTTCGTTCTCCCACGTTCAGTGGCGCGAATTTGCTCACGCTCCTGCTCTATGCCGCGTTGGGAGGTACCCTGTTCTTTCTGCCGTTCAACCTGATTCGCGTGCAGGGCTACTCGCCGACGGCAGCCGGGGCAGCCAATCTGCCCTTTGTCCTGATAATGTTTTCCCTCTCGCGTTGGTCTGGCGGTCTGGTAGCACGCTACGGCGCGAAACTGCCCCTTATCATTGGCCCGGTCATCGCCGCTGCCGGTTTCGTGCTCTTCGCTCTTCCTGGCATTGGCGGTAGTTACTGGACAACCTTTTTCCCGGCAGTAGTGGTACTGGGTACGGGCATGTCAATCAGCGTTGCGCCCCTGACGACGGCGGTGTTGGGAGCAGTTGATGCGCGCAGAACGGGCATCGCCTCTGGCATTAATAATGCGGTTGCTCGTACAGCTGGTTTACTTGCTATAGCGATACTGGGTATAGTGGCAGTTTTCACATTCAGTGCCAGCCTGGATAGCAATCTTTCGGCGATTTCTCTTTCTTTTGGAGTACGTAACATGCTGATCGCGCAGCAGAATAAGCTGGTAGGTATCGATATTCCCGCCGGATTGAGTAATACGGCTCACGCGGCGGTACAACGGGCTATTTCCGAGTCTTTTGTCACCAGTTTTCGGTTTATAATGTTGATTGGCGCTGCTTTAGCGCTGGCTAGCGCCTTTAGTTCGTTTCTGCTGATTGAAGGAAAGCCAGAAAAAAAGATATGAAGGAGATTTCGATGGCAAGTCAATGTACGCATCTCGACCATATTTACCAGGTTACACCGAGCGCGAACGGGTGCGAGGATTGTTTGAAAACGGGTGATAGCTGGGTTCACCTGCGCCTATGCCTTGAATGCGGACATGTCGGCTGCTGCGACTCATCAAAGAACAAGCACGCCACCAGACATTTTCACGCTACCCATCACCCCATTATCGAGTCATTCGAGCCGGGCGAAAGCTGGAAATGGTGCTATATCGACCAGGTGATGATGGCATAGTCATGAACCCCCGCATGAATGACGGAGGCTTGTAGCTAAGCGCGTCTTGCTACAAGAGGCACCATGACCGATGCCCTGGAGATATTCTTTGCGGCGTTGCGATCAGCGTTATCGGAATAGCCGCAGGATTGACAGACAAAGGCGGCTTGACTCTTGCGATTGGCTTTCTCGCAATGCCCACACTGGGAACAGGTGCGAGAGGTATTGCGCGGGTCTACCGTATGCAACGGGACACCCGCAAGAGCCGCCTTGTAGGAGAGGAATTGACGCAATTGTCCAAATGACCAGGAGCTATGCCTTGCGCGCTGAGAGTGCCTAACCGTGCGTTCCGTTCTTGAACGGATGTGTCTTAACTCTTCAATGGCAATAGCTTGTTGGTTCTTCTTAGCCTTTTGCACAATGCGTTTGGAGATGACATGATTCCTGTTTTTGCGGAATCTGGCTTCTTTGCCAGAAAGTTTCTTGAGATGTCTCTTCGCGGATTTCGTGCCGCGCTTCTGCAAGCGTTGGCGCAAGGCATGATGACGTTGGCGCGTCTTCTCAACGGCTTGCCCGCTAAAGGATTCGCCCTCACTATCGGTTGCCAGATTGACGATGCCCAGATCAACGCCCAGGATACCCGTCGTCTCGTGTGGTTCAGGAGTCGGAACATCCAGCGTGACCGCCAGAAAGAATTGCCCCTTGCGATAGAGCAAGTCAGCCTGTCCTTTGATGCTGTCCAGACGGGACTGCTGATAGCCGCCAACGCGGAAGGGGACAAGTACGCGGCCTTGCAATGTCAGGAGAGAGACAGTCAACAAGCCCTTGAAGCTCATGACTCGCTCATCGTAGACCATCGCGCCTTCTGGCTTGAAGGTGGGTTGCATGCTCTTGTCACGCTTGTAGGCTTCACTGGCCTTGCTAATCGCACGGATCGCCAGTTGCGCCGCCAGTTTGTACGTCCCGCGCAAGTCACCATAGACCTGGCGTTGCAGTTCAAACTTATTGGCGGTCTTTTCAGCACAGGCGACCTCTGCCACATAATTACACGCGGCATTAAAGGCGTGCATCGTGTCAAGCAGGGCGCGGTGCTGTTCTGGCGTTGGGACAAGCTTCAAGAGCATCGTTTGTTTCATGGTTTGAGTGTAGCAGGTATTGAGAGAGTTGTCAGTAGTTTCTCTCCGCTGCGGGGCGTGCAATTCCTCCCCTGGCTGAAGCCGAGGGGCATCCTTGCCCGATCTCTGTGAA
>DATLSI010000306.1:0-21829 GCA_035534255.1 Ktedonobacteraceae bacterium
ATGTCGCAGATCGTGATGTGAACGCCGCCAAAAACATCCTGACCCGTGCAAGGCCAGGGCATGGCCTTCAGGAGCTAACGTACACCGATGGGTGCAGCGTTTCCTGAGAAGCCCCCGCATTTATGCGTGGGGAGTTGTCACGCTTGCTTCCTGAAGGAGAGAGAGCGCCGTCCACCTGAGCTACGAGACACACTACCTGTTACGCGCTGATAAGCACCTTGACCATCACAGCAGAGTAGTTTTCGCTGCTAATGCCACCGTTGGCTTCATAAACTGCCACCATGCCCTCCTGCACTCCTTTGAAGCTAGAGGTGTAAGTCACTTTGGTGGAGTAGCTGACTATGCCCATGCCATTACTCCCGGTTACCTGCGCGTGGCCGATATCTGTGTAGAGATGATCGTAGACCACTGCCTGACCGATTACAGCTTCGAATGCCGATCCAGTCCCTACGAGTGTTACCGGACTGGTGATCAGCGAGCGTGCCGGGATGTTCGTCAGCGTCAGCATCGTCCCATCTTTTACGGCAATGGCCACCCACATATTGTGAGTGTTGCCTTCGAGACGACTGAGCGTCACCATCGCTGATGGACCCTGTCCTTGTGCTCCCTCCACAGGAGCTTCCTGCACCTGAACGGTAGCATCCACGTCTTGCGACCCTCCACCGCTGAGCAGTTTCGCTGTCGCTGTGCGTTGCCATCCAAAGAACTGACCTGCCAGGGCCTTTGCGACCTGAGTGGGATCATTTTTCCAGGAAGCGTGTCCCGCATTGACCTGGGCCTGGTCGGCTTCAGCCTGATAGCGAGTCAGGTCGGGGAAGATGCCGGGGAAGGCCACCTGGGACAGCGATACACCGTTCCATGCGAATTCGCGGAAGAGATCGGGTGTACATTGCGCAACAGGCTTTCCCGCGTTGAGCGCGGAGTGCTGATCCACCTCTGCGGTCAGGATGCTGTTGTAGTGGCTGATCTTCGCATCGCCCTTGATCAACCCGCTCAGCTTGAAGATCAGCGTGGGTTTGCTGCTGGTGATCTTGTCGAAGACGTAGGCATCCAGCGTGCCGTTCGTATTGCTGTGGCGTAACATGACCAGCGCCTGCAATGTGGGATTGCCCAACACGTTGGCAAAACTCACGCTCTCAACTTTCCTATCGGTTCCTTGCGTGCCGATGATGGTATCCCAGTAAGCAGGAGTATTCACTCCTGGGGGGCCGTTCTGGGGTCCCTGGGTGACGTCCGGTATTGGTGAAGGCGTTATATCACTGCCAGGCGTCGTTGTGACGGTTGCCCTGGGAGCCGTTGGCGTCGGCGTGACCTGGTTGCTGGGGTGCTGCCCTTGTTGCGCAATGACGAGGGCGAAGACGCTGAAAATGAGCACCACTACAAAGCTCACCGCGGCAACAGCGAACCAATAACTCCTCTTGCTGCGAGGTGGCCGCCAGGGCGACTGAGGGATGTTCCCTGGAGGAGCGACCCCCTGATCTTTGTCGATGTCCGAATGTCGTGTACTCATAGATTTCTTCCTTTTCCTCAGCGCGGGCGTAATCACCTGATAGATGCCAGGTTGTCGGCAACCTGACCGGCTGGCTCTGGCCGTAATAGCGCGACCAGCTTGTTAGACCAGGTGTGGATGGCCGTCCAATCCCGCGTGTCGCCTGCCTGCATGTGATTAAATGGGAAGTGGAGCTTCTCCGGGTTGATCACGCCGCCAAACACCTCGATACTAACCGGGGCGAGCCAGGAGGCCTTTAAAGGCTTTTCTTGTTCCTTGACTGGATTTTCATAATTGTTATTGTTCATGTCCTTACTCCCCAGATAGGCTTCTCCTCATGAAGAGAAGGCCTTTCCGTTTTACTGATTCCACGTCAAATCTGAAACGTAGCCTGATAACCGGGAAGGCGCTCTCGCACGGTTAGACGAGGGTGTCTTCCCGGTTGCATGCCCATTACATGCGCTCAGTTGTTACGTGAAACAGCGCGTAGTTGAACAGGACGTTGATCAGCACCATGATCAGACCGATCGTGGCTATGCCAATGAGCGCCGCTGTGATTCCTCCTCCCAGGGTAGTTACTATGCCGAGCACAATGGCCGTCAGTGGGATCAGCAGAGCGAGCGAGACAATCGCCAGTGCCAGGCTCATCCCAAAGGCTCTGTTGCGTGCTCTCGCCGGATCCATGACGCGCAGATTGTACAGTATCTCGGGCATCAGCCGGGGCACGAGTCGCTGCGCGAGTGTTTCAATGAACTGCTCGTTGAACTCGGGGCTTCCCTGCCGCTGCCAGGCTTCCGGCTGCATGTCGGGCCTTTTCTCGCCAGGTGGTATCGTGTAAGGTGTTTGCTGTGACATGATATTGGTCACCTCCTCTCAAATCACTATCTGGACTAATCGTTTGAGCTACGGTGCGATCACATCGACAGGTGGCTCGAACCGTTCCACCTCGATGGTACAGTCGGTCAGCAATGCACTGATAGCACCAATAGCCGTCAGCATCGGTGCCAGCACAACACTTACAACCCCTACCGTAAGCGGTAGCTCCACCACCGTATGTTCGTCTTGCTTGACGATAATGCGACGGACATTGCCCTCATGGATCAGCTTCTTCACCGTGGTGAGGAGGGTCTCACCAGTGACGCGTACTTGCTCCCGTATCGTTTTGGGTTCTGTCTGGGTAATCATACTCTTTCTCCCTTCTTTTCTTGTGCGAGTAAAGTCTTTCAAGCTCATACCCGCAAACACTCGTGTCCACTTTCTATACTAACGCGATGCCTTCACGAATCGCTCTCAGACTGACCTGGAGATTACACAAGTATGTCTCAAAATTTGCCGCTGAAGCAGCAATCTCTTTTTGTGATAGTAGCGTGAGACAAGACAGTAACGTGGTGAGAGCGTTGTGATGCGCGCATTGTATAGTTTCAGCGAAAGTAGTAGAAAAGTGCGTCTCAACGCCGAGAAAGAGAGGTCGTTATGCTCACCAGGGAACGAGTAGATACCAACCAGCAAGAGGAGCACGAGCCAGTCCTCCCTCCGGGCAGTATCTATAGCGACGAGGAGATTCTTCTACTCGGTCCGTGGCAGCAGATGCGCCAGCGCTTGCTCTGCCCCATCGCGTTTGTGCTCGCGCGTCTTGGGCTGAGCGCCGATATGCTTTCCTTTATCTCTGTGATCTTCGGCCTCGGCTTTTTCCTGCTGGCTCCCTTTCAATTCGCGGTCGCTTTCTGGCTGCTGGTCGCTTCGATTGTCTGCGATGGATTGGACGGGGTCGAGGCACGGCTGACGAAAACCAATACTGTGCGCGGCGCATTTACCGATATGTTCTGCGATCAAGTCGTGGTGGCCTTCAGTGTTGCTGGATTAGCGTGGAAAGGTCTGATCCATCCCGTGCTGGCGATCCTCTTCCTCTACGTCTATACCGCGCTGGTCACTTTCCTGGTCCTGCACCGGATGCTGCACGTCTCTTCCGCGGGCCTCGTTCGCCCCAGTCGTATGCTGCTCTACGCCGCCATCGCTCTCTATTTCTTCTTCCATATTGACCTCCTCAACTACCTGCTGCTCCTGTACGTCCTGGCCTTCCCGCTTCTATTCTTGAGTTTTTGGCGGCTGAGGAAAGCGTTGTAAAATCATCGTAAGACATAGCACTATGGCATTTGTAACAGCGCATTGTCAATCTCAATCCGACTGAATGAGACGACGATGCCATCAGACGTTGATCCGTGACGCGCGAATAAGGCAATTTGCCCACTTTTATAATCGCTATCAGTAACCGAACTCACTACCTCCTGGTTTATCATAACAACCATTTGCGGGCCTACCATCGTGACAGTCAACGTATTTTGTTGACCCGGCGGACGCAGCGCGGATGAGCTACGCGGACCATACAGCATAGTTGTTTCGGGGTTTTCATTGGTATCCAGATACTCTTTAGCAACATCTATGGTATTATTCCCATTAATATCAATGCGATAGTCATGATCCAGGTTGTTATCACCCCGCAGGTACAGACCTGTACTATCGTTCGCATCACCCTTCGCGATGGTGAAATCAATCGAAATAGTAAAATCACTGTAAACGTTGTTATTGGGCAAACTCTCAACCAGGGTCGTGTGGGGATTCATATCTGCCAGAATTAACATTCCAGGAACGATGGTTCTGATATAGCCGTCCTGATTTGAAAGCTCCCAGTTATTGCTGTTATCAAGAAAAATATCGTAAAAAATAGCCTGGGTGGGAACGAGCAGCGTAGGTGTAGGCCTGGGAATTGAGGCTGCAGTTGGTGTATTATGGAGCGCAAAGCCTGGCTCCCCACTTTTATCTCTGAAGATCAAGAAAATGCTTCCGGCTATAATAGACATGACTAATAGACCTGTCGAAATACTATAAATTATCCTGTTGGTCTTCCTTCTTCGTAATGATTGTATGCGCTCTCCTTCCGGTTGTTCTAAAGACATACAATACTCCTGACAGATAACAATTTCTAGCAAGAGAAGTCCTTGTAGTATACTTTACTTGCTTATGAATGAAACGAACACCACCATAACGAGGTAGCAAGATGACCATGCTGGCTGTAATGTACTATGCTCCGCTGGATGTGCGCCTGGAAGAACGGCCAATCCCACAGCCGGGTCCAGGCGAAGTATTATTACAGGTTGCGGCAGCGACCACCTGTGGTACTGACGTGAAAACGTACAGGCGCGGGCACCCCTTGCTTTTTCAGCACACTCCCTCCGGCTTTGGACATGAAGTTTCCGGCGTTGTCGCTGCTACGGGAGCGGGAGTCACTCAATGCGTGGAGGGTGATGCAGTTGTTGTAGCCAATTCCGCGCCGTGCCAGCGATGCTACTACTGCCGACGCCACCTCTACAGCCTGTGCGAACGCCTGCTCTTCCTGAATGGAGCGTATGCCGAATACCTGCTCGTTCCTGAACCAATCGTGCGCCAGAACCTCTACAAGCTTGCTCCAACAACCTCATTTATCGCGGCTGCTCTTACAGAGCCGCTGGCCTGCGCATTGCATGGCATCGACGCCTGCTCTATCACACCTGGCGATACTGTAATCATACTCGGCTGCGGCCCACTCGGGTTGTTGCTGGTTGCAATGGCACACTTGCGAGGCGCGCGCGTGATTGTGACGGGTCGGGGCGCTGATCGTCTCGCCCTGGCCGCGCGGTTTGGCGCGCCGACCGCACTCGATGTAGAAGGGCTAACTATCGAGGAGCAGCGCGTGGCAGCGCTGGCACACACCGGGGCGCGGCGCGGCGCGGATGTCGTGATTGAGGCGGTCGGGACGCCTAAAACGTGGGCGCTCGCGACACAACTTGTTCGCCCCGGCGGGCTGGTCAACTTCTTCGGCGGTTGTCCCTCCGGCACAAGTGTCAATCTCGCCACGCGCCCGCTGCACTACAGCGAGCTAACGCTCAAGGGAGTCTTCCACCACACACCATCCTATTTCGCGCAGGCGCTCGCTCTCATTCAGGAACAGCACATCGATGTCGAGGCTTTGATAACCGCGCGCCTTCCGCTTGCCTCCACGCTGGATGCTTTGCAACTATTGCTGCATAAGCAAGGCGTCAAGTACGCGCTCATTCCCCCGGCATTCCAGCAGGAACTTTTGCCAGCAGCAGACCTTCGCTAATCATCTGTGTATACAGGTCTATTACCTGCTGCACGCTCAGTCGCCCTCCAGGCCGGAACCATGTCGCGACCTCTGTACACATGGCGATCAGCGCGTAAGACGCTACTTTTATGTCAACTAGCCGGAAGATGCCCTGCTTCATCCCCTCGGATAACAAACTTTGAAGCATCGTTTCATACTGATCGCGCAGCGAGAGAATAGCATTGCGGTGCGCCTCCTCAAGCGCGCGTATCTCGGTATCAATAATAAAAAACTCCGCCTTAAAGGTTGTGTGGAGGCGTATATGGTTGGCAATTGCTGCATGCAGGCGCTGCTGGATGGGTGTTTGCTCCTGCAAAATGCGCTGTAAATTCGCGTTCAGGTCTCGCATATGCGTATCCATAATCTCGACCAGTAACGCCTGTTTACTGGCATAATGGTAGTAGATACTAGCGGCCTGTATGCCTGAAATACGCGCGATGTCGCGCATGGTGGCCGCGTGATAGCCATATTGCGCGAACAATTGCACGGCAGCAGCCAGTATCCTCTCTCGCACCGAACGAACATCAGTTTGCATCGTCATTTCCCTTTTTCACATGTGTTGTTATGAATATTTTAACAGGAAGCGCGATACATCACGCAATCTCCTGGCATTGTTCCTACTGAATTGTCTACTTCTTACGCTGCAGATCAGCTTTAACAACGGTGGTGCCAGTTGCACGCCCGATGATGATCGGCTCTGCCAGCACATCAGCAGCCGAGTCGCTGATATCTGTGCGAGCAGCGATGACCTTACGGCACTCAAACTCCATGCGGCGCGATGTGCGCCCGACATTGGTGATGCGCCCAGTGGCCTCTACGAAATCACCCGCGTAAAGCGGCGCTAGAAATTCAACCTTTTCGTAGCCGACCAGCAGGCCCTCATCGCCGTCACAAATAATCGCCAGCTCGGTCGCCAGGTCACCAAACAACGCGAGCATGTACGCGCCATTCACCAATTGGCCGCCGTAATGCGCGTCGTGCGCGCTCAAACGTACCCGTATCGTAGCGGTCATTTCGTTCGTCTCTCCCATGGTCAAGCTTCCCTTTCGTTCTCTGGCTTTACGTGCTCTCGCGCATACTAACTAACGCTCGTTAGACAGTATGCATCAAAATGAGCAGAAACGCAAATATCGACAAAGACGGAAACGTGTGATATACTAACTCTTAATTCCTCTCATTTTCCGCTCCTGGCATTGCTTATTTGCAGAGGTGAACTACTCTCTTTCCCTCAAGTGAACTTTGACAGTATAATAACGTAATAAAGCAGAAATCTTTTACCAGGAGTACAAGCATGCCACGCTATGAATCAGCCCCACAATTGACAAACGAATACATCGCATCAGTCTGGGAAACGTTGCCGCGTCACGTGCGCCCAACACTGCTGCTACAGAGCGAAACGCTTTCGGCGCAGTTGGGATGCGATGTAACCATCGCCAGCGAAACCTTCCAGTATACAGGCAGTTTCAAGTTCCGCGCCGCTTATAATCTGCTTGCCAGCATTTCGGAGTCGCGCGTCGTTACTGCTTCGTCAGGAAATTATGGCCAGGCGGTGGCCTATGCCTGTAAGTTGCTGGGGAAGAAGTGTACGGTAGTGATGCCGGACACTTCCGCGCAAGTCAAAATCGCCGCGGTTCAGTCGTATGGTGGAATAGTTGACCTGATCGATGTGCAAAAAACTGGCCGCAATGAACGAGTGCAGCAGTTATTGAACGAGCAACCAGGGGCATTTTGCGCGCAGGCATACGACGATTATCGCGTAGTAGCGGGCAACTCGACGCTTGGCATGGAAATATTTCACGCCTCTGATTTCGATGTCTTGCTTGTGCCAGTCGGCGGTGGTGGTATCTCTTCCGGCCAGGTAATTGCGCGCGATCATGTGCGCGCGCGTACTGAAATTATTGGCACGGAACCCCAGCCCGGCAATGATGCTGCATGCTCACTGCGCGGGGGTGTTCTCATCTACAATGAACAGGAACCGGCCACAATCGCCGATGGCGCGCGCACGCTGGGGCTTGGCAGGCTGAACTGGGAAATACTACAACAGGGACTCTCCGACATTATCGAAGTGCCCGACGAAATTACCCTGGAAGCATTGCGCCAGTACTTCAGATACGTTAATCTCAAAGTCGAACCAACTGGCGCGCTCTCTCTCGGCGCGTTATTAACCGCGCCGGAACGGTTCCAGGGCAAACGAATATGCTGCATTGTGAGTGGCGGCAACGTTGATCCCGTCGTGTATGCGCAAGCATTAATGCAAGGGTAAATCAGCCTGCTTAACTGGCGGGGAAGATGGCGAGATGAGCGAATGATGCCTGCGCCCCTTTAGGTGAACCTGGCAGATTTGAAACAAACAGCGCGACCTCACCGCCTTTATACAAGTCATCAGTATAGGTATAGACGGTCTTGCCGTTCACCATGAACGTCATAGAGATGCCCCTGGCGATAACCGTAATATGGTTGAGCAAACCAGCCTTCTGGATAGCAGCATTGGCTATATAATTTGTCACTTGTGTACTCTGAGTATTGCCGTTCGCGTCTAGAGTACCCTTGAACAGAGCGAAAGTGCCGTCGCTATATAATTCGAAGCGGTAGTAAAGGCCGATATCACTATCCTGGCTGGCCGTTCCTCGTATAAAGACGCCGTAGCCATTTGTCTGGCTGCCTTTAGTCAGCGTCGCATCGACATCCAGCCGGAAATCCGCAAAGCTTTTACCCGGCAGAATATCCCACAGGAGCTTATTATCATCATCTTCGAGCAGCAAATGACCATTACCGACGCTCACTGAATATTTACCCGCGCTGCTCGTGAGATCCCACCCGGTATTGTTGTTCTCAAAAGAGTCACTGAAAAGTGGCTTAACCGATGGGGTGACTATCGCAGCGGTCGGGGTTGGGGTAGTAGGAGTCTGGTTATTATTCTTAATCAGGAAAAAATACGCGGCAAAGCTGCCGCCGCCTACAATTATCACCAGAAGTATGGCTAGCATGAGTATCAGGCCGACATTTGGTCCGCGTTTTTCTGGTGGTGGTTCGTAATAATTGCCGGGCGCGTAGCCATTCATGGCAGGTGGTGCGGCCTGGTACATATTCATAGGAGGCTGATATGTATTCGGATTCACCGTAGGTGCAGCGTAATACATGCCCGGTTGAGGATTTGTGTAACCAGCGTAATTGTTCTGTTGATTCTGGAAGGGGATGTTGCTCTGTTGATTTTGAACAGGCATGCCAGGATTATTGGTGGCTAAAGGTTGAGGCGGGAGCGCATTGTACCAACCACAATTTCGACAGACGGGTACATCCGGCAGGAGTGGAAGCCCGCAGCGCGCGCAACTTTGTACCGTTTGCCCACTGGCAGGTGGATACATTGAGGACATAGAATACCTCCATCAAGTACTGGCATTACCTATCGTAATTAGTTGCCAGCCTATCCATTTCAGTTAGTTATTAAGTGCCTCTATCTTCCTCAAGCTTCTCCGTATGATTGAGGCGAGTATCGCATATCACCGTTTGTATGTCTATTCAATAGTATATTTGGGCCAGTTGGTTGAGCCAGTGGGATGTCACTACTGGCTCTTTGCATCGCGTAGCAGTTCATACAGGCGGCAGGGATGCAGCGGAACCTCCTGGATGCGTATGCCAAAGGGTGAAAGCGCGTCATCAATGGCCGAAGCGAATAGCGCTGGTACGGGAATGACACCGGCCTCGCCAGCGCCTTTCACGCCGAGCGGGTTCAAAGGCGAAGGCGTTTCGACATGATCGACCAGCATTGGCGGCACCTCAGCCGCGGTCGGCAGCAGGTAATCCATGAAACTGGCATTGATGAGCTGTCCCTCTTCATCATACACCAGGCGTTCAAAGAATGCTCCTCCGATGCCCTGTGCTACGCCCCCATGTACCTGTCCCTCGACAACGGTGGGATTGATTAAGCGTCCGCAGTCATGCACGGCTGCGTACTTTACAAAGGTCACGTTACATGTCGTCGGGTCAACTTCGATAATAGCGCCATGGATGCCGCTGGCGAAACTCCCGTGCGGCGGGCTGTAGAATTCGCTCGCTTCAAGGCCGGGAGAGCCTCGTTCTGCCGGGAGTGCTGGCCCTGAACGTGGCCCGGCCAGTTTCATCGTCATCAACTTGCGCGCGTTCTCTCCATAGGCATAGCGCAAGGGATTGGCGGAGATCGCTACCTGTCCCAGCGTCAAGGCACGATGTGGCGCATCTCGCACAAATACTTTGCCATCGGCCAGTTCGATATCACCGGGAGCGGCCTCGAACAGTTCAGCGGCAACAAGCTTCGCCTTCTCGCGCACTTTTACGGCTGCCAGGTGCATAGCCGAACCGGCAACGGTCGCGGCGCGACTGGCGAACGTGCCAACGCCCCAGTTAAATGCCTGCGTGTCCCCTGTTGTCACCAGCACGTCATCCGGTCTAACACCCAGCTGGTCGGCTACGATCTGCGCGAAGGTTGTCGCGTGCGCCTGACCCTGCGATGTTACACCCGTCGAAGCGAAGACCCGCCCATCTGACTCTACGCGCACCAGCGCGCCTTCATATGGGCCGATACCCGTACCTTCCACGTAAGCGGCCACGCCGATACCCAGGTAACGTCCCTGTTTGCGTGCTTCCGCCTGCAGTGCGGGGAAATTATCATAGTCCAGCAGGGCTTTGAGCTTATCCATACCTGCTTGGTAGTTGCCGCTATCATATTTTGTTGGGCCACCATCCTGATAGATGAGTCCAACATCCCAGGGAAACTCATCCGGCTGAATAAAATTGCGCGAGCGCACTTCCAGCCTGTCCAGCTTCAGTGTACGCGCAATGCGGTCCATGATGCGCTCCATCACAAATACTGCGTGCGGTCTACCAGCGCCGCGATAGGGACTGACAGGAACTTTATTGGTATAAAGCACGGTAAATTCGCTGGCATAGTGTCGAAGACGGTAAGGGCCGGGCAGGCTACAGGCCGTAATGATAGGCACGATTATGCCATAGGGAGTGTAGGCTCCTGTATCGTGCAGGAAACTATCGCGCACAGCCAGTAAAATGCCCGCGTCATCGAACGCGTACTCCACTTCGTGTAACTGACTACGCTCCTGGTTGGCCGAAATGAAATGCTCGCGTCTATCCTCGATCCATTTGACAGGCCGGCCCAGTTGAATAGCGGCGAAGGGTGTCAGGATCTCCTCCGGGTAGAACATCATGATCTTGGTGCCGAAGCCGCCGCCGACATCGGGCGCGACGACGCGCACTTTATGTTCGGGAAGGTGAAATATAGCGGCCAGCCCGTTGCGAATGGGCAAAGGACCCTGGGTCGATATCCAGCAGGTCAACATGCCATCTTGCGCGTCCCAGCGCGCCACGATGCCGCGACACTCCATCGGCATGGCAGCCCCGCGATCCATCAGCAGCGTCTCGCGCATGACGTGCGGCGCGCTTGCAAAGATAGCATCAGGATCGCCAACCATCTGCGCGAGGTACGCTGCCACATTGCCAGGCACATCGGCATGCACAAGCGGCCCATCCTGCTCAGATGCAACAGACAGGCTATGCACGACCGGCAATGATTCATACTCGACATCGATCAGATCAAGCGCGTCTTCAGCAATATAACGATTATCCGCCACAATCATCGCAACTGCTTCACCAACGTAACGCACTTCGTCACGAGCCAGGGGCAGTTGCGTGCGCGGCTCCGTCAGCGCGGCATGTGGCACCAGCAGCGGCGATGGTTCCAGCACGTCTCCCAGGTCTTGCGCGGTAAGTACAAGATGCACTCCAGGAAGAGCCTCGGCTGCGCTCGTATCTATGCGCGCTATACGCGCGTGAGCATGCGTGCTGCGTAAAATGGCGGCGTGTAGCATTTCAGGTAGATCGATGTCATCAACAAAATTGCCACGCCCGCGCAGTAAACGCGGGTCTTCCAGGCGCTGCACCGGAGCGCCAAACCAGCGTGTAGCCATCACTCAACCTCCAGGCGCTGCGCTTGCAATCGTTCGGCAGCCAGCTTAACCGATTCCACAATATTCTGATAGCCGGTACAGCGACAAATATTGCCGGAGAGTTCATGGCGAATCTCATCCTCGGTCGGATCAGGATGTTCATGCAACATGGCATGCACGGTCATAATAATGCCCGGCGTGCAAAAACCACATTGCAGACCGTGCTTTTCGCGAAATGCCTGCTGGATGGGATGCAATTCGCTATTGACACCTGCCATTCCCTCGATGGTCGTGATCGCCATGCCATCTGCCTGCACCGCGAACATCAAACAAGAACGTACCGCCTCGCCGTTGAAGAGCACTGTGCAGCAGCCGCAGACGCCGTGTTCGCAACCAACATGCGTACCGGTAAGCCGCAGGTCGTGGCGCAAAAAGTCTGAAAGAAGCAAACGCACAGGAACAGTTCGTTCGTAACGATTTCCATTAGCCGTCACGGAAATTTCATACTCTTCCACGCACTGTGAAAGATCGTCATCTCGTTCTCGCATTAGCGCGCCCCTTCTTCCTGTCGTTCGCGTCGCTCCCACGCCTGTTTCAACACGCGCCGCGTCAATTCAGAAACCAGTTCCCGCCGGTACTCGACGGTGGCGTGGACATCACGCATATCCTCGCCCACAACGTCGCGCGCGATGTTGGCGGCGTCTTCAACCGTCTGTGCGTCCAATCTCGTACCCTCCAGCATTCGCTCGACAGCATGAGCGCGTATGGGAGAACCCGCCACGCCGAGGTAGGCGATATTAGCTGATATGCAGGTATCATCCAGCGCGGGCGTAAGTACTGCCATCGCGCCAACCAGGGCATAATCTCCTGAGCGACGCGCAAATTCGATAAATGACCAACCGGCCTGCGGAGCTATCCAGGGGAAACGCACCTCGGTCAGCATTTCGCCGTCGTCGAGCGTCGTAGTGAGATAGCCGGTGAAGAATTCTTCAGCTTTGATGACCCGCTCCCCGCGCACACTTTGCGCGAGTACCTCGCCATTGAGACAGGTCAGCAGCGCGGGGAGTTCGGCGGCAGGGTCAGCATGCGCGACGCTGCCTACTACTGTGCCGCGATTGCGTATTTGCATATGCCCAATGTGCTTGATGACCTCGATGAGGAGAGGATGTTTCTCCTGCACCAGCACCGAACGTTCAATCTGACGCTGGCGAGCAATCGCGCCGATAGCCAGGTAGCCAGGTTCGGTCTCGATATAACGCAACTCAGTAATATGGTTGATGTCCAAAATATAGACAGGAGCGGCAAGACGCATATTGAGCAGTGGGACAAAGCTTTGTCCGCCCGCCAGTACCTTGATATCTTCCCCATACTGGTCGAGCAGGATGAGCGCCTCGTCGAGGATGCGCGGCGAGCAGTAGTGAAATCGAGGTGGTTTCATAATTGCGCTTCCCTCTTAAATAAGTTGCCTTTAAGCAGCAAAGACGGTCAATTGACCGTCTGCAATAAGGCTAGAGCGTCCTTCATGGGCAGGAAGAACGGTGATATCATCCCTGTTCAGGAATAAAGATTAAACTACTACTGTCCAGTCATTCTGTCAAGCCCCATGCATGTCGATCATTCTACGTACACCGATGGGTGCAGCGTTTCCTGAGAGAGCACCCCGCATTTATGCGTGGGGAGTTGTCACCTGAAGAAGAAATGCAGTTTGTTGATAACCAGGACGCTTAGATGCGTTCCGATCATACATACAGCAACAATGGCAAGCGTTATATGCACAACGCGCCAGCGCCTGATAAAGCGCTGGGCGCGCAGCTGTCGTTGCAGTGAAGCGAGTAACTTAGCGCGCTCGGCCAGGATATTGAAGACAAGCTGGAGGTCTGCCTGTTCATTGTAGGAAAGCACAGGTGGGAAGGCAGGTAGCGCCTTCGTACTGTTCATAGCATGTATACACCATTGCTGGAATGGGTCGGATTTTCCAGCATACAATCGTTCCAGCATGTGCGTAAGCCCATTGATGCGTTCTTGCAGCGCCTGCGCGATGCCCACGCCGTTTGTGCTGGCGTCCCGCGCAATGGCGCGCGTCTGCCACACATCGATCACGCGACCTGTGATGCCGCTGCCAACCAGCAGGATCACCCCGTAAAGCGCGAATGGCCCGGCATAGGTGTCGGCGAGACATTGAGATGTCAGGCAGTAATCGCGCAGGACGTAGTCGAAGTTCGCGTGTAGCATAACGATCAGCACGGTAGTAATGCCAAACCACGTGTGCATCCAGAGCCAGTTGCGCGCCTGACCCGGCAGAAAGCGCATGAAGCGGCGGCGTAGCGTATAGGTTGCGGTCAGGCCAAGTATGCCAAGCGCGACTATACCAAACTTTGCGAAGGCTCCATTACCGGGACTGAATTGCGCGGAACCATGCAGGCTTTCACGATAGTAGAGGTAAAAGAGTCCCGCGTAAAACAGAGACGCTGCGAGCAGCCACAACCACCACGCGTGCGACAGCGGAGTTTTCCACAGGCGACGCAGTGGACGGTGTCGCGGGCTGGCCGGTGCTGGCTCAGTGGTTCGTAACATGTCATCTTCCCTTTTTTTACCGCGCGCGTCTCTGCAAAATTTCCTCGGAGGTGCCGAAAAAGCTGACCGGTTGAGTGCGAAATGCGGCACCCGTCGGACATGCTTGCACGCAGGCCTGGTTTTCATAGCCAGCGCACAGATCGCATTTGACGGCCACCTTCTTCAGCATCTCACCAAACGCGTCAACCGGCTGCTGCGCGTTCAGCGGCCTGGCATTGGCCGTATTGGTAGCCATTGGGAGCAATTTATCGCTCGCGTAGCGTCCGTATTCTTTGCCGATGCCTTTCTTAAAGAACTTGCTGAATTGTTCCCAGGTCGAGTGTGTCTCTGTGTCTTGTCTTATCTCTTCAAGCGTCACGATTGAGATATTGTCGTAGGGGCAGCGTTCAGCGCAAATGCCGCAGCCGATGCAGTTCTCCGTGATGTACACCTCGCCTCCGGGCATGCGCGCTATGCCTGCGCGACTGCACAGCATGCATACCGGGTCCTGGCAATGACGACAGGCAGACGCGATACTGAGATTGCCTACAACAATGCCTTTGCGATGCATGCGCGAGTGTCCGTGTCTCCTGGCGCATGCCTCTTCACACTCACTGCAATGGATGCATTTACTCAGGTCTATCACCAGCACCTCGGTACCCTCGATTACTCCATCTTCAACCAGCGCGTGCAAGCTTAATCGTGCTTCAGCATTGGAAAGTCCATTGACGTTGGTGGTCTGCAAGCGATCAGGAGAAACGGCTTCAAAAAGTCCTGTGTGAGCCGCCTGCGCCGCGGCTTGATAGAGTTGGAGCTGTGCCTGGAAACGTTGTGCGACATCGGGATAGCGATGAAAAAGCGCGATCATTGCCTGGCGCGGAACTTCGGCGACACCCACGCGCGTGATAGCCGTTACACTCACCGCTCTGCGGTCGCCCTGCATATCCAGACCGCCCGCGAAATAGTCTCCACGCTGGCGGTAGGCAATGATACGTTCTTCGTTGTTGTAATTCACTGCCCCTCTCACGGTACGCCGCGCCACTTTGACAAAACCCTCAAGCACGACATGCAATACTTCTCGCGCAGGTTGTCCCTGTCCATCCTCGCTAAAAAGCTGCTCTTCACGCTCGTAGCGTCTGATCTGCGATTGCTGGACAATCCAACCAATGTCTGCATCCGCTATGCCCTGAAACAGCGCCAGTCTCTTCATTGTACTGGTGAGAGATCGCGCGCTGCTTACCTGCTCGAAATAACCGCGCACCGCCGGTTGTAACTCCATCAGCCGTTGCATCACCTGTTCTGGAACCAGCAAAATGAGGGCGGGAGTCACGGCGCGCGTGCTAAAAGGTTGAGGCTGACCGGTCAACATAGCATAGTCGCCCATATATTCGCCGCGCCCGCTCATGGCAACGGGCAATGCTGACCCGCGCGGCCCAGCAGAAGCGAGTTCAAACCGACCATCCAGAATAAAGTAGAGATCGCGCCCAAACTCACCTTCGCGCAGCATCATCTCGCCCGCATCGATCACAAGCAAATTCGACTCCATAACTATATGTAGCAAATGCTGGTCTGGTATCAGCTGTGATTCTCGGAAAATAGCTTGCTCGCGCAAGCGGCTCAGCAGTAAGGATACATTCCAGCCAGCAGGAAGGTTCTGCTGAACGCGTCGTGGGTCAACCGGCTTGTCCCACGCGACTCCCAGGCGCTGTTTGAGCGAGAGCATCAGAAGATCGCGATGGTTATCAACGGGGCAGACAGGTACACATGAACCGCACATTACACATTCATCGGTAAACCTGGCAACCTGCCCTGTGAGCGTACCTGAAATTGTTGCGTGGTTCAGGTCGGCTATTGTAACAATGGCGGAAAGAGGCACGGGGCAGGCCAGCATGCAGCGATCGCACCCCACGCACATATCAATTTCATAACGTATCTGTTGCGTATTGAGCGGCTGAATACCAGGACGATGTTGCAGTCCGCCCACAAAAGCCTGGCCGGAATAGTCGGGAGGCGCGGGTTCGCCCACCAGCGATGGTAATGAAAGCATTAAACCCCCACCTCGCTTCGTTCGACAATCTTGCCAATATCCAGCAGCGGTGGAGGAACTGCCTGCATATTGAGCCATCGATTCAAATCGAATTGTTCCTCGAACAGCAATGGGGCGACCGGCAAGAGATTAACGCGGTGATCAATGGCGCGTTTGAATGCCAGCGCCTGCTTGCGATCCCCCAGCGAGAGCATGCCAACCGCGCAGCCATCTTTGAGCACAACTTTACGATAGGAATGCGGTCGTGGCGGAGCGATGATCTCTTGCAGCGCAAATCCCTGTGCATTTGTCAGACCTACCGAGCCAAAGTCCAGGCCGTAGAGGAATGTCGCGTTGTAGCACAACTCTGCTCTAAAGCCATCTTCTACTTCCAGCCTGTCGAGCATACTATAGGCCGCGGCGCGCGCTTGCTGCACCGCGGGAAACCATTGCCCGACCAGCCGCGTGCGCCCTGTAAGCTGGCTAGTTGTTTCGACCACGTCACCAGCCGCGAAGATATCGGGCGCATTCGTGCGCATGGCGTGATCTACTTTTATACCGAGACCACAGGCAATGCCGCTCTTCCGCATGAAATCTATGTATGGTGCGATTCCGATAGCGACCAGTACCAGTTCGCACGGAATATGCGTTCCAGGTGTGGTGATTGCCCCCGAAACCTGACCCTGCGATCCGGTAAACTCAACTACTTCGGAGTTGAGTTTGATATCAACGCCATCGTGCCGTTCCTGTTGCAAGACGAGATCCGAGGCTGTCGCATCAAGCACTTCCGACCACAATGTCTTGTGGCGGATGATGTGTGATACGTGCAGACCGCGCAGGCGCATACTTTCAACCGTCTCTAATGCCAGCGTGCCGCTGCCCACTACAAGCACACTCTTCACCTGCGGTAGGCGAGCAAGCACTGACTGGTAATCAGTGATAGAGCGCAGGGTAAAGATGCCGCCCAGATTGCTACCGGGACAGGTGAGTGACCGGGGATATGCTCCACAGGCCAGTAGCAACCTGCCATAACCAACCTGCCGCCCATCCAGGAGCGTGATGCGATGCCGGGCAACATCTATTCCCACAACTCTGGCAGCTATGCAATCGATACCTTGTTGCTGGTAAAAATTGGCAGGACGCGCCCACAACTTGTTTTCGGACACACGTCCGGCCAGGTAATCCTTGAGCGCTGGTCTGAAGTAAACGGGTGTAGCATCGTTCGCGATAATGGCGATTGCTGCCGCCGGGTCTCCGACACGCAGCGTTTCGGCTGCTGTAATCCCGGCGATACCATTCCCAACAATAACAAATGTATAATGACGACAGTTGCTTGCAGAGTTAAAATCCTGATTCATTTATTCTTTTCGCTATTTTGTAGGATACGCTTACGCTTTCCCCAATTTTTTCCCATCGACACGCCACGTATATCAGCGTTTGCATGTTCATTCTAGCGGAGCTATCTTAAAACGTGATTAAATCCTTTCAGCATATGACTCTTATCCTATCAACCATGTTTGCGCGCGAGTATATTTAATGGTATGCTGGAATAGATGTTCTTAGACGCAACAGAAAATGGAGTAATATGCAGGGTGATGAGAGCGAGCTAACCAGCATTGAAGATGAATACCTGTTTGGCTGGGACTCGACGCCGGGTATCGTATCCGTCTGGGCAAGTCGCTCAGGCGAGGCCATACTCTGGAGAAGGGTAGGAGAACATATCGCCTGTTCGAAGGAGCGTTTTCGCCCCTGGCTTTTTGCTGTCACTCTTGACGACCTCGCTCACCTCGATACGCATGCACTCACGCGTTCTGCAACAGGAGTTGGTAGAATTGGCATTACCTGCCGTGAATTAGATGGCGATGTTGGCAGCTATCGTTACCTGCTCTCATCAAATGATGGTCGCCATCTCGAGCGCGAACTGTTGCGCGGCGCATCGCAACGGCTGGGGCGCGCAATCACAAGTATTAATCAGTTGCACGATGAATACTACCAGGTTGGACCCGTCGAGCAATATCTCATGGCGAGCGGGCGAGTCTATTTTCGCGCTTTGAGTTATGAAAATCTGCATCGCCTGCAATTCGACCTGGAAACTACCTCCCTCGATCCACATCTGGGGCGTATCTTTCTGATTTCTGTTCGCGATAGTCGCGGTTTTGCTACAATTCTGGAGGCTTCGCAGCCAGAAGACGAGGCTGGTATGATAGCTGAATTGTGCGCGCTCATTCGCGAACACGATCCCGATGTGATCGAGAACCATAATCTTTTTGGCTTCGACTTACCTTTTCTAGAGGAGCGCGCATCGGTGCATAAAGTTCCTCTCCGTATTGGACGCGCGGGCGGACCGTTGTTGCTGGAACGGCGCGAAGAGACGCTGGCTATTGGCCCGGAGGCACGCAAGCGTGTGCGTTATAGCCTGGCCGGACGCGAGTTGATTGATACGCTGGACGCGGTGCGCCGTCATGATTTCGTAGTACGTGATATGCCTGGCCACGGGCTGAAAGATGTCGCGCGCTACTTCGGCATCGCCTCGCCCGACCGTGTGTATATAGAAGGAGCCGCTATATACGAGACCTACCGGCGCGATCCTGAGCTAGTGCGCCGTTACGCGCTCGATGATGTCACAGAGGTAGATGGACTCTCGCGTCGCCTGCTGGGCGCTCCCTTCGCCCTGGCAAGTATGGCTCCGCGCCGTTACGAACGCCTGGCATCGGCTGGCCCAGCCATGGGTATCCTTGAACCGATGCTCGTGCGCGCCTATTTGCGTTCGGGAGCCGCGCTTCCGCGCCAGAGCGACTCGCAAACAACTGAGGCTGGTTTGCACGAGGGAGGCGCGGTGCATCTTTTCGCGGAGGGTGTGGCAGAACATGTAGTGAAGGCCGATGTTGCCTCTCTGTACCCTTCGCTTATGCGCACATTCCAGATCGGCCCAGCCTGTGATCGCCTGGGAGTTCTGCTCAGTCTTGTGGATCGACTGACCGATTTGCGCCTGGCGCACAAAGCCGCCGCGAAATCTGCGCAGCCTGGTTCGGTGGAAGCTAACCACCATGAAGCGACTTCGGCAGCTATGAAGATACTGGTCAATTCTGCTTATGGCTATATGGGGGCTGGCTCTATGGCGCTCTTCGCCGATAACCACGCCGCAGGGGAAGTGACGCGGCGCGGGCGCGCAATACTCTCTCAGGTGGTAGATGCGTTGCGCGGGCGCGGGATGGCGCTGATCGAGGCAGATACTGACGGTGTTTATTTTGCCGTTCCTACCAACTGGACAGAAGAACAGGAGCGCGAACTGGTCGTACAGGTCGGGGCGCAATTACCGCCGGGTATCCGGCTTGAACACGAGGGACGCTACCGCGCCATGTTTAGTCATGAGGTCAAGAACTATGCTCTCTTAACCTACAGCGGGCAGTTGATTGTGCGCGGCGTTGCCTTGCGTTCTAGTCGCTCCGAGCCATTCGGCGAGCGCTTCCTGCGACAGGCCCTTTTGTGCTTGCTTACCAATGATATCCCTGGCATGCATCGCGTCTTCCTCGATACAGTAACATCAGTTCGCAGTTATGCCCTGCCTGCTTCCGAGATGGGAACGCAAGTACGCCTCACCAAAACTCCCGAAGCGTATATGAAGTCGCGCGCGTCGCATCCCGAACCACAATATGAAGCGCTGCTGGCTGCCGGGCGCGCGCGCTGGTTTCCTGGCGAGCGCGTGCGGTTCTATCGCGTGCGCGGCAAAGCTTATGTCTGGCTGCCAGAGGCATCTCAGGAAACCTCCATCGACGAGAGCCGCACACAAAGCGGCCATACACAGGAGGAGTATTCCCACACAGGAAATGCTGTACCTCCAGAGCGAGTATCTGTCGGCAATCGCCGGGACTATGATGTAGAGCATTACCTCAATGTATTGGTCACTTCTTATGCTAGTCGCCTGCGTAAGGCCTTCGCCCCACAAGATTTCGAGCAGCTTTTTCGTATTGAGCAAGCTGGTTTGTTCGATCAGCCAGTTGAAAGCATCGAGCCGCGCTGGATACGATGCGGGGAATGAAAACGTCTCGCTTTTTTTGCTCCTTTTAGTTGTGGCGTTTTCTGATGCATTGATATATCATATGGCTATAAGAAGTCACGCTGGAGAGAGCAAGATACACAGGGGAGATTTGTTAATTGAACAAGCTCATCTGTTCTGTTGGCCTATGCCCATCCAATAGAATATAGGGAGCAGCTTGTTCGGGAGCGCGAATTTGCAGCTTGCGCAGATGTGAAAGATCGGCGATGCGACCCAGGCGTCGTGCGTTCATAATCTTGTCCGCGCCCAAGGGGCCTATTCCGGGTACACGCAACAATTGCTGGCGGTCTGCGGTCATAATCTCCAGTGGAGCCTGACGTAGATGCTGCTCCGCCCAGGCGCGCTTGGGATCAAGTTCTGTTGGCAAATTCCCATCAAGCAAGAAACCCAGGTCGGAGATACTCCAGCCATAGTCACGCAGTAGAAAACTGGCCTGGTACAGGCGAAACTCGCGCAGTGGATCGGTCGCAGTCAGGTTTTCAAAAGGGGTCTGCTCAACGGGGCTGAAGCCGGAATAATAGGCACGCGTTAGCCCGGCATGACGATAGAGTCGTTCGCTCAGGGTAAGCAACTCTTGATCGGTATCGCCTACCGCGCCAACCACAAACTGCGTCACCGTGCGCGCCAGCTTCTGGCGCGGATTGTCGCGGCGAATCAACTCCGCCCAACGCAGCATTTTGAGCAATTCGTTGGTGAAATCTTTCTTGGGTGCCAGCGAACTCAAACGGTCCTGTGTCGGCCCTTCCAGATTGACGGAAACGCGGTCCGCCAGTTGCATGGCGCGGTACAACTGCTCATATTGCACACCCGGCATAATCTTGAGGTGAATGTATCCCTCGTACTGGTAGCGATGGCGAATAATCTCGACAGTGTCGATGATCTTGTCTTGCGTGGTCACACTACCCTTGATGATACCCGATGAGAGAAAAATGCCCTGCACGCGATCAGCGCGCTGCAACGTATCAAACGCACCAGCCATCTCATCTGCTGAAAAGGTCATGCGCTTCGTTTTACTGCGTCCTGCGCGGAAAGGACAATAATTACAGTTGCGCTCGCAGGCAGTTGTGTCCAGCCGACCTCGTTCAAAGAAATGCTTTTATAGGTCAAGCTACTCTGTTGCAACCATTGTATATCATTCCAACTTAACGCATCATACTCTATTTGTCCCCTTTTGAAATGAACTCCTCTTCCTCTCCCTTGTCCTTTCCCTGGATTTATCCCTAAATTCGCGATCACATGATGAATTGCTCTCCACGACCTATCCGGGAGGGTTTTCATAATCACAAACCTGTCCCTTGTGTCCTTTTGCGCAAGGTATACCTTTTGCAACAATGCTAGCTCTTCCTCTGTCCACTCCTTACGTCCACCTTCATGATGCGAGAGGTACGTTTGCTCTAGTCCCCACTCTTTGTACTTCCATTCAACGATGACCTGGAAAAACTTTGTGGACATTTGATCGATGACAACCCGAGGGTGTATAATATTTTGTGTAAGTGGTCAACCTAAAAAACGGATGAAGAGGAAGATAGAAGGAGAGAAAGATGACCATTCGACCCGAAGTGATAGACGAATTGCTCAAAGAATGCTCAGATCCGCGTGAGGTGCTGGC
>DATLSI010000307.1:0-12719 GCA_035534255.1 Ktedonobacteraceae bacterium
CAACCCGGCAGAAACCCTCAATGGGATGAAGCCCTACATTGAAGCTGGCGCAACCCACATCATTCTAAATTTAAGAGCGCCCTACCCCGAAAGCATCGTTCACCGCATCGGAGCTGAGATTGCGGAACCGTTGAAAGCGGAATTTGAAGGGAGATAGATAGCAATTTTCATGGCTTTAAGGTAAAATAGACCCATAGACAGAGTATGCAAAAGGGAGGTGATCTGTGTCGGCATCTGAGATTTTTCCAGGCATTGTCTCCGATTCGGGGATTCTTGGCGGAGAAGCTGTCATTAAGGGCACACGGATTCCTGTATCGCTCCTCCTGGGTCATCTTGCGAGTGGCATGAGTGTAGATGAACTTGTTTATGAATATGACCTCAACAAGGAAGACATTTATGCTGCTTTAGCTTATGCTGCCAAACGGATCGAAAAGGAAACAATTACTCATCCATAAACACCTTCCCCGTATCTCCATCCACGATAATCACCTGCCCGTCCCTGATACGGTGCATCGCTCCCTGCACGTTGAGAACGGCGGGGATGCCATACTCCCTGGCAACAATCGCGCCATGCGAGAGCTGGCCGCCGATTTCAAGCACTAAACCACTCACCAGTGGGAAAACAGGCGTCCAGCCGGGATCGGTTGCCTGGGTGACGAGTATCTCACCGGCATGTAAACGGGCAGCTTCGCGTGGATCAAACACTATACGGGCGATGCCACGCGCCCGACCGCCGCTCACGGCGATACCTTCGAGCACCGTTGACTCTTTTTCCGCTTCCACAACAGGTTGTCCATCCGCACCAATTACTTCCGGCGGCACGGGTAGGTCAGCCTGTATAAGGACACCAAGATTGGCCGCTTTCCCACCCGCCAGCGCGATATCACTTTGCTCTATCGATTGCAAACAAAGTATGTATTCCATGATAGACCTTTCTTTCCCTACCGATTACTTGACTCGGCTATGGCGGCACGCACTAAAAGACGCACCGCCCAGGCAACGTTGTCGGCGGCTGCTTCGCCTGAAAGATCAAGGTACTCTTTAAATGCGCGAATCATTACCGATGAGGTTAAGATCAGTACCATATTGCGCAAGCGCACCCTGTCCTGCTCATTCAGTGGCGCTAGCTCGGCTGCCAGGGCATCTTCGAGCATCTTGATGCGCAGAGGCATAGCATCCCGGCGCATTTCACTACCCAGTTCGCTTACAGCTATGATCTTGATTGCCTCATCCATATCCTCAGCTTTGCCAAATCCATAGCGGGAAAATGCCAGCAGATCATCAAGGGAGCGAGGCGATTGCATCGAAGCCAACCCCATCTTCTGCATCAGATAGCCGCCCAGCGCAGCCACCAGCTCCTGCTTGCTGTGAAAATGGCGGTAGATCGTCGGAATCGAAACGCCAGCTTCACGCGCAACCGCAGGGATAGACAGCCCGGCGACTCCCTGGCCAATGGTTCTGACTAGCGCATCCAATATTTGCTCGCGCGTTCTCTGCATCTGCTCCTGTCGGAGTCTGCTACGATACTCTTTTTTCTCATTCATGATATGAATCATATCGTAAATATACGAACCATGTCAAGATCATCAAATCGCGATGAGTGGATACGCTATCGCGCGTAACCTGAAGACCGGGAAATCAGATTTCACGTCAGAGATGTGAGCCAATCGAGAGCGCGAGCCGTTGCATTGTGACGCGCGCGAGAGATCTTTGAGTTACTCTCTAGATAGGGCTGTGTATGCTTTGTCGGTGGCAGCTAGCGGCGTGGAATGCCCAAAACAAAAGGAAGAGAACATGCCGCAATAAATCAAAACCATGAACTTTGGAGGCGTAAGTATATGAAAACGGTCAGAGAGAAAACAAGTAAGGAAGTCCTTACTACATCACAACGGTGGGCAGAGCTAATAAGTGTCGCCGCAATGCTCCTGTTATTTAGCTTCTTTGTATATCATCAAGCAACGAATACGGGCTTCTTCACAGCCAAATTCGGATTATTGGAGATGTTCTGCTTGTATAGCCCAATGCTTTTTTCCTTAGCCGCACCCATTGCCAGAGCGTTGAACGGCCATCGAAATCCAGCCCGCCCATTAGAAGCAGCTACTAATTTTTTCCTGGCGATTGCTTCTCTCTGGCTGTTGATGGTATTTCCATTCAACTTCTCTCATCTAGCCGACGCCTTGCCCGCTGCAATTCGTTTTGCCCTTACCTGGATAACAAATGATATTGGCAAAGCGATCTTGATTCTACAGGTGATAGCGGGTACAATCACAGCACTCTTGACGACGATGAAATATCTTTCAATGCGCCGACGAGAGCCTGCAATCCTGTCTTAACATAAGAAAGCTCCAACTTATCAGTCGGAGCTTTCTTTAACCTGAAGAGGTGGAAAAGCCATTATATAGCGGCTCATATTGTATACCCACCATACATTGATATGAAAGACATCGAAGCGTTATAGGCCAAAGATGGTAATGAGATGGCTAAGGCAGCGCAGCCCCAATAATCTCCGCAACAGACGATACACCCTCTTGCTGTAGAAACGCTTCAATGCCCTTGATGATCTCAACGCCAGCGCGCGGATTGACGAAGTTCATGGTGCCAACCTGGATGGCTGATGCGCCCGCCATCAGAAATTCGAGCGAGTCACTGGCATTGCCGATGCCGCCGATGCCGATCACCGGCACATTGGGATATGTTGACCGTAGTTCACATGCCACCTCGTAGACCATACGCAAGGCAATGGGCTTGATCGCCGGGCCAGATAAACCGCCGGTGACGTTTGCCAGCATTGGGTGCCGTTTGCGAGTATCAATGGATATGCCGGTAATAGTGTTGATGAGCGAGACCGCATCCGCCCCCGATGCGGCAGCAGCTATGGCGGTTGGGCGCGCATCACCGCTGTTAGGCGAGAGCTTCACGATGATGGGCAGCGTCGTAGCGCGTCGCACGGCTGCTGTGACATCCGCCACGGCCTCTGGGTCCGCGCCAAAGACGATACCCCCTGCGCGTATATTGGGGCATGAAACGTTGACTTCGATACCCGCCACGCCCTCTACTCCCTCGATGATTTCGGCCAGGGCGACAAATTCTTCGAGGGTTTCACCCGCAATATTGACTATGACGGGCGTTTGCCAGCCCGCCCAGGTGGGCGCATATTTTCTCAGCACAACATAGACGCCAGGATTCTGCAACCCGATAGAGTTAAGCAACCCCGACGCTGTCTCAAGCGTGCGCGGCTGTTCGTTACCTGCGCAAGCGTGCAGCGTCGTGCCTTTACAGACAATGGCTCCCAGTCGGTGTATTTCGGCGATCTTCGCGTACTCGATGCCGTAGCCGAAGGTGCCAGCCGCCGTCATGACCGGATTCCTCAGCAGCAAGCCGCTTTTATGTTGTGGGGCAAGTTCCGTTTGCAGATTCATGGTTGTATTATACCAGTTTGGAGCCAGGGCGACCGCAAGGGTCGCCCTGGCTGACTCGCTTTTTACCGGTAACGATTGATCTCCGCTCGCAGTTCCCCGGCAGCTGTCCTGGCAGCGGTGGCGAAGTCACTTCCTCGTGAAGCGAAGATAATGCCGCGTGACGAGCTGATAATCATGCCCCAACCTCGGCTATCCTTGCCGGCTTTGACGGTAGCGACGACTTCACCGCCTTGCGTGCCGATGCCGGGGATCAGGATGGGCATATCCCCGACAAGCGCGCGCACGCGCCGCAACTCTTCGGGATAGGTCGCGCCAACCACCAGCGCGCAGTTGCCGTTGCCATTCCATTCTTGCGCGACATGCCGTGCCACTACCATGTAAAGCGGCTCATGATCGGGACCAACGGACAGGTCTTGAAACTCGCCTGAGCCGGCATTGGACGTTTTAGCCAGCACGATGATGCCTTTCTCTTTGCGCGCCAGGAAAGGAGCCAGCGCCTCGCGTCCCAGATAAGGATGCACGGTCATGGCATCAACACCGATAACATCGAAGGCGGATTGCGCGTAGCCAATATTGGTGCTGCCAATATCGGCGCGCTTGGCGTCCAGGATGGTGGGAATATGGGGAAACGTTTCATGAATATAGCAAACCGTGCTGATCAAAGCCCGTAAGCCCGCTTCGCCCTGCGCCTCGTAGAAGGCCGCGTTGGGTTTGTAAGCGCAGACGAGGTCATGCGTCGCGTCGATGATCTCGCGGTTAAAATGAAACAGAGCATCCTCAACCGAGCGGTCAGCCTTGATGACTTCTGGAAGCTGGTCATAATCCGCATCGAGGCCAACGCAGACGAAATTATCCCGCTGCCAACATGATTCGAGCTTCTCTATAAATGTGATGTTATTGGCTGGTTGCTGCATTATTTTTTCTCCGCCAAAAAGCTTTTCCCTTTACCCAGTTCCGTACTGATCGGCACCTTCGCTTTACACAACGCGCAATCATCAGGCGCATACGTATCCAGATCAATAGACACCAGCGCCGATACCATCACGCCGCCTACGTCAGCGGGACGCACGTTGCCACGATTGCATAATGCGCTCAACGCCACGACGTTCCCATCGAGGCCGCGCACAAGGTCGATCACCTGGCGCGCAGAACCGCCCGTCGTCAGCACGTCCTCCACTACCAGGATATTTTTGCCCGCGATGTGCTGGTTATAGCCGCGCCCAAAGAAGAACTGCTTGTTCGCGCCATCGGATGCCTTTTCAGCGTACACGGCCAGCGTCTCACCGCCTGTGCGCCGCTGGTTAAGGTGATGCGCCGCCCATTGCGAGAGCACAATTCCGCCCAGCACCGGCCCAACTACCACGTCGATTTGTTCAGGCTCAAACGAGCTAACCATCGACTTGCAGAGCGCGGATATCGTCTCCGTGTGAAGATACAAAGCGTCTTTGTTGATATAAACCGAGCTATGACGGCCAGAAGTATAGACAAAGTGGCCTCCGGTGACAATAGCTCCCACGCCGCTAAACATCTGCATAATAGAGGGATCGTTCACGTTATTTGCCTCCCTGTTTTCCCATTTCACTGTCTCGTTAACCATTGACCTCGCGCTTCACCGATAATGGTACTTGCTTGATAGACAAGATTGCCGCGCAGAAACGTTGCCACGGGCTGGCCCTGTAAGCTCATACTCTCAAAGGCCGACCAGCGATTTTTGGTGAAGAGGTCTTCTTTACGCACCTGCCAGCTTTTATTGCTATCCACGACGACGATATCGGCATCTTTTCCAACCGCCAGCGCTCCTTTTTGCCCGAAGCCAAAGATGCGCGCCAGATTAGTCGATGTCACTTGCGCGATACGCACCAGTCCCTCCTCAAGCGTCTGGCTGCCAAAATGTTTGACCCAGTTGGTGATTAAAGCTGGCAGCGCCTCTTGAAAACCGGGCAGGCCAGAAGCGACCTCCCAGACGCTTGACTTCTGCTTCTCCTCAAGGGTGTGCGGCGCGTGATCGGTGACAACCGTATCGATCTGACCAGCACGCAGCAATTGCCACAGGCGCTGCTGGTCGGCAGGCGAGCGCAGGGCCGGAGCAATATTGATGAGGTTACCCAGCCGCGCGTAGTCGTCGCTGTTAAAGCTGAGATGCACAGTGGTCGTTTCACCGTAAACATCAACGCCGATGCTCCTGCCAAAGGCGACGGCTGCAAACTCTTCCGGCGTAGAGAGATGCAGCAGGTAGAGCTTGACCCCGAACTGCCGGGCCAGCGCGATCATTTCCAGCACCGATGTCAGCACCACTGAACTATTGCGCGCCTCCGTCCACGCGGCAGCATCGTGCCTATCCAGCATATCGCGGTAATGAGCGGTGAAGTAGTCGATCAGCTCCTGATTTTCGGCATGCACAAGCATCATGATCTCGCGCTGACCCGCTATCTCAAATACGCGCGCGATATCCCGCAGGTGTGGAATGGTAGTGGGCGTGGTGGCATGGCCTGCTGCGAACAGCTTGAACGAGGTGATAAGCGCGGGGTCAACTTCGCGCAACTGATCGATGTCTTGCAGGGATGTACCCATATTGATGGCAAAATCGCTGTAGCACCTGCCCGTATAACGCGCTATCTGCTCTTTGACCCGCTCCACTGTCGTAGTAGGCGGACGCGTGTTGGGCATATCAAAGATCGTGGTGAAGCCCCCGGCCAGCCCGGCGCGCGACCCATGCGGAATGTCCTCTTTATACTCCAACCCCGGCTCGCGCAAGTGCCCATGCACCTCTATCAGGCCGGGCAGCAGGTATTTCCCGCGAAAATCGTAAGTGGCATTGCTGGAAAACCCCTCGCTTACGCGCACAATCTTGCCATCAGCTATTTCCAATGTGCCAGCAACGACACGGTCGGGCGTCACAATGGAGCCAATCAAGGTTGTAGACATGGGCCAGCTCCTCCTCACATCCCTACATCATTCGTATACTCGTTCCACGCTTTAACTGGGATAATCGCCAGGTCTTTCTCCACGATGGCTTTGATTAGCAGGCGCGCCTGTTTGATTTTGGTAAAGAGGGGTATATTATGGTCAACGGCGTAACGGCGCATGGCGTAGTCATCATCGACTTCCTTTTTGACGTAGCCATCCACAATGTTTATAGCCAGGTCGATCTTACCATCCTGGAAACAGGCCAGCACATTGGGATACTTCTGCTCGTGTATTTTATAGAGCATGGTGGCTTCAATGCCATGTGCGTGGAAAAATGCGCACGTTTTCTCAGTGGCATAGAGCGGAATGCCGAGCGTACTCAGGAGATATGCGCTCTCCAGAAACTTTTCCTTTTTTTCATCGCCTCCCAGGCTGATAAAGACGCCTTTGCGTGGTATTTTGCCGCCCGTGGCAAGGATGGCTTTCAGATAGGCTTCCTCTAAATCTTCGCCGAAGCAGGCCACTTCTCCGGTCGAAGACATTTCGACGCGCAAGACGGGATCAGCGCCGGTCAGGCGTGAAAATGAGAATTGCGGCGCTTTGACCGCCGTAAATGCCGGTTTCGGCACCTGTACCACTGGGATATCGTCGCTAAAGAGCGCGTCCACAAAGAGTTCGATAAAGTTGACGCCGGTTACTTTTGAGATAAATGGGAAGGTACGCGAGGCGCGCAGGTTGACCTCGATCACGTACACCTGGTTATCTTTCGCCAGGAACTGGATGTTGAATGGGCCGGTAATCGCCAGCGCGCTGGCGATAGCGTGACCCGCGACTTCGATATTGCGCAGAGTCTCCGCGTTGAGCGTTTGTGGTGGCAGCACAATCGTCGCGTCGCCCGAATGCACGCCGGCATTCTCGATATGCTCGGAGATGACGAAGGCTTTGACCTGGCCGCGCTGCGCCACGGCGTCCAGTTCGATCTCCTTGAACTTCTCAAAGAACTTGGAGACGGTGACGGGATATTCGGGCGAGACTGCCGCGGCTTCGCGCGTATACTGCTCCAGTTCTTCCTGCGTATAGCAAATTTTCATGGCGCTACCGGAAAGCACATAGGATGGCCGCACCAGCACAGGATAGCCCACGCGCTCGGCAAACTCGTTCAGTTCCTCCAGGTTGACCAGCATTTTCCATTCAGGTTGGTGGATGCCCAGCGTATCCAGCAGCCTGGAAAACTTGTTGCGATCTTCGGCCTGGTCGATATGCGCCGCATCGGTACCCAGCAGCCGAAAGCCGTACTTATCCAGTGCCTTGGCGCGATTATTGGGCGTCTGCCCGCCAACCGAGACGATCACACCGTGCGGCGATTCAAACTCGCAGATATCGGCGATGCGCTCGAAGGTGAGTTCTTCAAAGTAGAGACGGTCCGAGGTGTCATAGTCCGTCGAGACGGTTTCGGGATTGCAGTTCACCACAATCGAGCGCTTGTCGTGCTTTCTGAGCGCCTCAACCGCGCTGACGCTGCACCAATCGAACTCAACGGACGAGCCGATGCGATAGGGGCCGGAACCGAGAATAACCACTCCCGCGTCTCCCAGTGGCGCGACATCGTGATGCTGCCCATTATAAGTCATGTAGAGGTAGTTAGTTTCCGAGGGAAACTCTGCCGCCAGCGTGTCGATCTGGAAGACCGAGGGCGTGACGCCGAGCGATTTGCGCAGCGCGCGCATCTCCAACCCGCTCTTGCCGACCAGTTCGCCGATGCGCTTATCCGACATGCCCGCCTGTTTGAGGGCCAGCAGTCGTTCCGTCGATAGGTCTGGCCTGGCGCGCAGAGCCTGTTCAATATCGACGATATGCTTGATACGCTGCAAAAACCAGGGATCAATGCCGGTAATCTCCGCGATTTGTTCGACCGTTATGCCGCAGCGCAGAGCGAGCGCGAGAGCAAACATGCGTTTGGGCGTGGGCGTGTACAGGTAGCGAGTGATATTCTCGGCTACCGTCTCATTGTTGGTGAAAACTTTCTCAGAGGTTGCGCCCTCGAAGTCCAGGTCGAGCATGCGAATAGCTTTTTGATAGGCTTCCTCAAAGGTACGGCCAATGCCCATCACCTCGCCGACCGACTTCATACCCGTGCCGATAGTTTCATCTACGCCCTTGAACTTATCCAGGTCCCAGCGCGGTATCTTCACCACCACGTAGTCCAGGCTCGGTTCAAAGCAGGCACGTGTCACACCTGTCACGCGGTTGGTCAGTTCGGTCAGGCCATAGCCGAGTGCGAGTTTGGCGGCCACATACGCCAGGGGATAGCCGGTGGCTTTGCTCGCCAGCGCGGAACTGCGCGAGAGGCGCGCGTTCACCTCGATAACGTAGTACTGCGCCGTTTTTGGATCGAGGGCAAACTGCACGTTACATTCTCCGACGATGTGCAGGCTTCTCACGATGGCAGTCGAGGCTGCGCGCAGCATGTGATATTCATTGTTGTTGAGCGTCTGGCTGGGCGCGATGACAATCGACTCGCCGGTATGGATGCCCAGCGGGTCCATGTTCTCCATATTGCAGACGGTGATGCAATTGTCGTAGCGGTCGCGCACGACCTCGTATTCGACCTCTTTATAATGATGCAGGTACTGCTCGATCAAGACCTGGGGCGCGAAGGCCAACGCGCCGCCGACGATCTGACTCAACTCCTCGCTATCATGCGCGATGCCCGATCCCTGGCCGCCCAGCGCGAAACCGGCGCGCACCATGACGGGAAAGCCGATTTCCTGACCGGTTAGCAGCGCGTCTGCCAGCGTTTCCGCGCTGTGGCTCTGCGGCGTCGGTATGTCGATAGCGTGCAGGTGCTCCGCGAAGGCCTGCCGATCCTCGGTCAGCATGATGGCCGAAATCGGCGTCCCCAGGATGCGCACATTATATTTTTCCAGCACGCCGCCGCGGAACAGTTCGATGCCACAGTTGAGCGCGGTCTGGCCGCCGAATGAAAGCAAGATGCCGTCGGGCCGTTCTTTCGCGATAATCCTCTCCACGAAAAAGGGCGTGACGGGCAGAAAGTACACCTCATCCGCCAGCAACTTCGAGGTCTGGATAGTGGCGATATTGGGGTTGACCAGCACGGTCTTGATGCCCTCTTCTTGCAACGCTTTGAGCGCCTGCGACCCCGAATAGTCAAATTCGCCGGATTGCCCGATCTTGAGCGCGCCAGCCCCCAGAATTAAGACTTTGTGTAGCTTCTCCACCTTAGCCTCTTACCTTCTGGAGAAAGTAGTCGAAGAGCCACTCTGTGTCCACCGGGCCGGGCATGGCTTCGGGATGAAACTGCACCGAGAAGAACGGGTACTCGATATGATGGATGCCCTCGTTGCTGCCGTCATTGGCATTGACAAACCAGGGTACGAAATCGGGCGGCAGCGTCCCCACGGCGAAGCCATGGTTCTGCGTGGTGATGTAACAGCGCTGCGTGCCAGCCTGCACGCAGGGCTGATTCTGGCTGCGATGCCCGAATTTCAGCTTGTAGGTATCGCCACCTGCCGCCAGGGCCAGCAACTGGTGTCCCAGGCAGATGCCGAAGACGGGCACGCGCTGCTCCATGGCGGTCTGGATGGTCGAGATAGTCTGCTGCGCCATCTTCGGATCGCCGGGGCCGTTGGAGATCAGGATACCATCAAAGGTGAAATCCGTATCGGGCGCAAAGAGGTCATAATCCCAGGGAACGGTGATGACGCGCACGTTTCTGGCGAGCAGCGAGCGCGCGATGTTACGCTTGGCTCCGCAGTCGATCAGCGCGATGGTAATATCGCCCGTGCCCTGTTCCAACACCCGCTCCGTCGAAACGCGCGCTACCAGGTTCTCCGCGTAGGGATCGCAAAACGCGATATCCGTATCGAAAACGATCTTGCCGGGCATCGCTCCATGCTCGCGGATGTGCTGCGTGAGCAGGCGCGTATCTTTGATCTCAAGCGCGGGTATCTCCTCACGCTGCAGCCACGTCGCCAGGGTCATAGTACTCTGCGCGTGCGATGGGATGTCGATATAGTTTGAAACGATCAGGCCGGAGACGTGGATGCGTTCGTTTTCCCAGTAACTCTGCTCCGGTACGCCGTAGTTTCCAATAATGGGGTAGGTCATGACCAGAATCTGACCGCTAAACGAGGCATCGGTAAGCGCCTCTGGATAACCTACCATGCCGGTGCCAAACACCACTTCGCCAGCCACCGACCCCACATAACCGAAGGATGCGCCCTCGAAAGCCGTGCCATCCTCCAATACCAGCTTACCCTTACGCGGGTACACGCTGCTCAATAATGTTTCAAGTGAAGTCTGCTCTTCAACAACTACGCTTTGCGCTACCGTATTGTTCTGTCCAGTCATTCTTTCTATGCTCTCCCAAGTACCAGTGCTAGCAATGCCATACGTATATATAAACCGTTGCGAATCTGCGCGCGGAAATATACCGCTCGCTCATCGGCATCGACGGCTGGGTCAATCGTACTCACTCTAGGCAGAGGGTCCATGATAATCGTGTCTTTGCCCGCGCGGGTGCGCAGCAATTCAGGCGTCACAAGAAAGCCTTGCTTTAATACCATATCATATTCTTGCTGCGATGCGAAACGTTCTTTCTGAATACGCGTCCAGTACCACAGATCACAGCATGCCGGAATGTCTCTTTCACTGTCGATCTCCACGATCTTGAGGCCACATTCGCGATAATAAGCGATTTCAGCGCGTTTGAAACGCAGTTGCTCTGGCGAAAGCACGTACACCTTGTTGTTCTCGAAGAGCGACAGCCCGCGCAACATAGAGTGGATGACGCGGCTATTGAGCGGATCGCCCGCCAGCAGGCATGTGAGGTTATCCAGTCGCCCAAGGTGTTTATAAATGGTGTACAGGTCTAAAAGGGTCTGCGTCGGATGCTCATTGTTGCCATCGCCGGCATTGATGAGCGGCACACTGGCGGTATCAGCCGCGAGCCTGGCCGCGCCCGCCCGGTAATGGCGCAGCACAATAGCATCAGAGTACGCTTCAAAGGTGCGCATGGTATCCTCGAACGACTCGCCTTTATTGACCGATGATACCATTTCGGGGTTCTGTATCTCAAGCGTCTGTCCTCCCAGCCGTTTGACCGCCGAGGCGAACGAACCGAAAGTGCGACTTGACGGCTCAAAAAAGAGCAGCGAGACCACGTAGCCGGCCAACAGTGATGATGGCTCGTGATGGAGCACAAGCTGTTTCATCTCATCCGCCAGCCTGAAAAGCCTGTGCAGGTCTTCGACTGTAAACTGATCCAGAGAAAGAATATCTTTAGAAGTAAAGTTCCCATCAATCACATTGCCAGTTGCGCCAAAAACCGCGTTATTCAGTTGTGGATAGGTAGTTGTTTGATGCATATTCCCTCCGCCTTTTGATAAGGATATCCGCTTGACAGGTCATCCATTCCTTCTGGCTTAGTACAACGAGCGCACACTACGAAACAGGTCAAAAAAAATTCCTCGCCCCCGAATCAACGGGGTGAGGAAGAAACACTCTCCGGTATAATAGCGCCGGGTCCCTCAATGGGATAGTGGAGGCGACATTTCCGCCTCTTCAATATCTCTGTAAGCTGAGCCCAGTGCATAAACATCATGATAATACGACACCTTTTCCGGCCAATGGAACGTTTGGGAACCTGTTTCAAATTGTTAGAATTATACCCATTCATTCCCCAAAAGTCAAGGCAAACTGCAGGCAAATTTTAGAAATTGACAAAGGGGACCAGGGCGGGGGCAACAAAATGAGGCCTACCCTGCGCAGGAAGCTGGACAAAGACAGTGTTGCTACGTACAATGGACATAGAAGTAAGCTATGAAAGGTGGGACTATGGAACTAAGTACCGCCGCTCCAAATCAGCATATACACGCCACGCTGCGCTGGTCGGGACCGCTCAGGTTGCCCATCCTGCGCCTGCGCGACCGCCTCGTTCCCTGGCAGATGCGCCATTTCTACTATCGCCACGAGTCGCAGGCGAAGCTGGGAGCGCGCTTCAGCGTGGCGCTTACTCTCGCGCATGTTCTCAGCATTGCCCTGCACGCGCTTGTCGCCTTGCCAATCGATATTGTCCAATCGTTGGCTATCGTTATCCCTGGTTTGAAATCTTCCTCGCGCCAAATCAATCTTGCGCGTGGCAAGCTGTTGTACCAGATCGATGAACCCGCCGCTGAGGTGATGCTGCTATCGGCGGGTTATGGCAGGCTCTGCATGGAGCAGGAGGACGGACGCCGCCTGACGGTGGGCCTGGTGGCTCCCGGCGATCTGTTTGGTGAAGAGGCGCTGCTGGATGAGCCAAAACGAGAAAGCGCCTTTGAAGCGGTGCTGGATAGCCAGGTCGAGATCGTCACGCGCGCGGACTTCACGCGG
>DATLSI010000308.1:0-8051 GCA_035534255.1 Ktedonobacteraceae bacterium
TACGTGGCGATCGCGGCTGGCATTGACCCCTCTCCTATCTACAAGTCAAATGTTGCCTTACCCGCTCTTTTCGCGAAAGAGTTTCCTGCCTGGTTCGCGGGCTTCTCGTTCGCGGCTATCGCCATCGGCGCGCTGACTCCCGCCGCCATCATGTCGATTGCTGCCGCTAGCCTGTTTACACGCAACATTTATCGCGAATACTTCCACCCGACCTGTACCGAGCGCGAAGAAGCAAACACTGCTCGCACCGTTTCGCTGGCGGTGAAAGTGGGCGCGCTGGCTTTCATCCTGTTTTTCCCGCTCACATTAGCCATCAACCTGCAACTCCTCAGCAATATCTGGATCCTTCAGACCTTACCGGCGGTATTTCTTGGCCTTTACACGAACTGGTTTCACCGCCGGGCGCTGGTTATCGGCCTGCTCGGTGGTCTGCTCACCGGCACGTTGATGATTATATCGCGCGGTTTTGAGTCATCAGTGTTTCCGCTCTCCCTCGGCAGTTTAACCATTCCGATGTATGCGGCAGTCCCGGCGCTGGTTGTCAACCTGCTGCTTTGCGTTTGTCTCACCCCGCTTTTCAAGCTGCTTGGCGTCTCCAACGGGCGCGACAATACGACGGCAGCCGACTACGAGGCGCACCCGGTTGCTGGCTCGTCCGAGTCTCTGCTGCTTTCTCAGATGACGCCGAACGGACGCGACGATATCACCGAAGGAGAGGGTGTTTTGAACCGTACCCGCTAGTGGCGCGGGCGGTATAGGTGCCTGACTTTTGTCAATCCGGCAAGCATCTGCGGTAACGAAGCTGTCACCGTTCGTTAAGTAATACAGACAGTAACGTGCCGAAAACAATCATCTTCCGTGCTATGGCATTTGGTCGAAGTGATATTATAGGATATCACAGGGAATAGCTTCTAGAGAAACAGCGTGAGGGAAATGCCATCAGCGATGCTGCTCGCCCATATCGAGATGTGGGTAGAGGAACTTGAACGAGAAGTGCAGGCTTTTGAGGACGCGGTAGAAGAGGTGGAGCGAGTGATGTGCGAAGCGGAAGACTCGATATTGCGCGGCGAAGATGGACAAAAGAGCCAGGAACAAAGCCTCTACCAGCTCCATGACGCGCTGCAAAGCGCGGATCGCGTGGCGGAGCTTGTTTGTGCGGCTAACGCAACACTACTTGAAGCTTTAGACGCCGCGCAGCAGATCACGCAAAATGAAGGCATCGAAGGCGAGAGACCTGTTTCGTTGGGCTTAGCCAGCGCGCAACACGAGATAAATCCGGCGAAAACAGAGCCTTTGTTTCCCGGTGCAGTCATTTTGCAGGGGCGTTATCGAATTACGCAGTTGTTGCATACGCGTCCGCGTGTCAATCTCTATCTGGGCTATCGTCTTCCTGCACAAAACGAACAGCAGGCTGAACAGGCCGCTCCCGCGCTGGTGGCGATCAGGGAACTGACGCTTGCCGGTCTTTCGCCTCAGCAACAACAATTAGTCGAGCATGCCGCTTTTGAAGAATTCGTTTCACCTGTGATGTTTGGCTCTCCACGTCTCCCAGGGGTAGGCGATCGCGTCTCAATCGAGCGCGAGCGTCATTACCTGGTCATGCAACTGCGTCCAACCAGGGGCGTGCGCCAGGCTGTTGCCGTGCCACTGGAAGAACTCCTTTTGACGCATCGCCGCTGGCCGGGCTGGTTGAATATGGAAACCGCGCTGGAGTGGGGTGTGCAGCTCTGTCGCATCGTAGCTCGCCTGCATCGCATGGGGTGCATCATTGGCGATCTCGATCCTGCCACCATCCTGGTTGATAATGATGGAGCGTCGAACTGGGCACCGGTGCTGCTGGTTTGCTGGCCGCCTGCCCTGCAATTCTGGCCTGCCGGTTTTAGCAGGGATGATGTCGCGTGTCTATTTCCGCCGGCCAGAATGAACGTGGATAATGTTTTCGCCGCTCCAGAGATGCTGCAAGGACGGTGCGATGAACGCTCGGATGTATACGCGCTGGGCGCGATTCTCTATTTGCTTTTTACACGCTACGCGCCAGTCTCACCGGTGCTTCGCCTGGCTTCCAGCGATGGAAGCAGGGGTACACTGGGTTATAGCGGAACTTCACACGCGCGGGAAGGTATGCGCCTGGTCCCGCCTCACCTGCTGAACAACCGCATTTCTTCCAGGCTGGAATCGATCCTGACTCGCGCGCTCGCTCTCCATCCGGCCCATCGATTTTCCTCTGCCTTTGCGCTTGTCGAGGCTCTGGAGAGCATCGATCCTTCTGTTGATTTTGCCGATCCATTTGTCAATCACCATCAGCGCGCGCGCTATGTCTCCAGAGTCTCGAAAGTCTTCGGGTGGGGAAGGCGCGATTCGAGTTGAACAGGGTGGGTGGAAAGCCCCAATTCATTTCATATAAGCGTCCCTGCTGTGCGTAGGGACAGGGATGTGGGGCTGGGCGGATACGGGGCCTTGCGCCTGTCCCCATCCCCTATCTCGCTGCCACCCGTTTGTTTCTCACTATCAGCAAAACTCCTCCCGCGATGCCTATTACAATCAGCACACCCAGCAAGAACTGTGGTGTACCGAGTGGAAAACGCGGCAGCCAATCCGGCAGGTTGCGCGCCGCCTGGCTATCCACAACCGCCATCGGTGAGGTGCCAAAGGGAGCCAGGTGAATGACGCCGGAGGAACTGACGCCCAGGTCATATGTCACCGCGCTATCGGGCGCGTCGAGCGTCAGGTAGGTCAGCCAGCTATTTGGCCATACCCAGCCCATGTTGCGATCTGTCGACAGGTCGTGATATAAAGAGCCGTTCATTTTCTCCTGGAATGCCAGCGTAAAACCCTGCGCGCTGCCTACGTTGCGGCCGACTGAGGACTGACCGACGACTGCCCCCAAATCGCTGGTATACACAGGCGTACCGGTGAGCAGGTAGAGGTCGGCCTGTACCTGCTGCCCATCCAACGCCAGCACTTCAAGCGGCACCCAGATGTGTGCCGTCTTCATGGTAATCAGGATAGGCGTGCCGTCACCCGAAAGCTCTCCACGCTTTTTTGCCGCGCTTGTATCGAACTGCGCCGCCATGAAAATGGAACTGCCTCTGGCGTAGGTCAGCAGATGATCGTGGGTATCGCTATTCAAGACGAAGCCGTTGCTGGTGGCCCAGTTCACTATCTCTGGCCCGCTGCCGCGAATGACGGTGATGTTGAGCGCCTCGATCTTCACTTGCTCAAGCACTGCCGCGGACGGTACGGCAGCAGTAGTTTCCACGCCAAAGGTGACAGGTTGGGGATGCGATTCAATTTCTAGACGTTGCAAGGTCCACGCGCCGCCCTCCTGGATGCTCAAAGGGACGGCTGGCAGGGGAACGATCCAACCGAGTTTAGCAACAGAATCGTTGTTCACCTGGTACTTAAACGTGGTCAAGTAATGTTCAATGCCGTTATGCCAGGCAACGAGTGTCGTCGCTCGCTCCAGCCGTACTTCTCCATCGGGAGCTATCAGCCCACCGCAGGCGAAGGCCGGTAACGCCTGTACCGCGAATATGCCAAGCGCGATCGCTATGGCAACCAACTTTTTCAGCATTGTGGATTCTCCTCGTTATCGTAATGAGTCACCATTTTTTTTGCCTGGCCAGGGCTTCATCCACAATGACGGTATGGCTGCCGTGAAAGTTCCCACACTATAACAAATGGTTTCTTCGTCCAACCAATAGGAACAAGAAGTGGCGTGGGCGAGATAGTGGATATGCTACAATATCGCTATCGTGTAGTCGATCGAAGGAGGGAAGAAATGCCAAAGCAACAGCACATATTGCGCATTACATTGCCCATCCCTCCCAGCATCAACGAGCAATATGCAACCGTCAATGGCCTGCGTGTGAGTACGGTTGTCGCGCGGCGCTTCAAGCAGCAGGTGCGCAAGATATTGAGCGGGTTGGAGCGCGAGGGCAAGCTGAGCGTGGAGTTGCGCGAGCGCCTGCGCCAGGGCTATCTCACGTTGTTTCTGGCTTTCTACTTTGAAACGCCTCTCAAACGCGACCTGGATGGTGGGCTGAAGATCACCCAGGACGCGTTATGCGAGGGTCTCGGCATCAACGATAATCGCATCGTCTCCATCCACCTTGTCAAGTACATCGACCCGCTGCATCCCCACCTCGATGCCGAACTTGAAGCGCTCGATGACTGGCAATTCGATGAAGAGTACGCGCTGCTCTGAGCGCATATCTGAATGTATATCTGCACGTATAGCAGAAATCTCCTATAGCCCGCCTCATTCCGTCGCATAGCAGTTATACTGAAGTATCTACCCTATCGATAAATGTGAATATTAAGTATGCGCTATGAGGTGTAGCTATGTCCTATTCGATGTACCCTGGCCCACGTCGTCGTACCTACTCCAACGGACAGGTTGTGCTTATTAGCGTTGTTGTGTTGCTGGTCATGCTGGGAAGTGGCTTACTCGTGTATTCTAGCGTCACCACCAATATTGCCGCAACCAATAACAGCGCTACTGCCACCGCGCGGGCTAATGCCAACCTTGCAGCGCTCAAAGCGACAAATAATGCCGTCGTATCGAGCGATGTTGCGACCGCGCAGGTTGCGCTGACATCGCAAGCCCAGGCAAACATGACTGCCACCGCCCAGGCATACGCGCATGCTACAGCCACGGCTAACGCCCAGTCCAGCGCAACAGCCGCCGCCAGGGCGACCAGCATCGCGCAAGCCTATGCATCAGCCACCGCCCAGGCTTATGCTGATCGCGACCCGTATCCCCCTTATACTGGAAACCTGGTTCTCTCTGATCCCCTATCCGACAATAGCCAGGGACATGGTTGGGATGTGTATTCGCAGTCTGTGAATAACAACTGCCTTTTTAGCGCAGGTGTGTACGAGAGTACCGCGCAAAGCTCGCCCGGCGCGTATTATGACACAACAAATAATTGCGCCGCAGAGAAAACGAACTTTACTAACTTCGCCTTTCAAGCTGATGTAACCATTGTGAAAGGTGATTGTGGGGGGATTAGCTTTCGCGGTAATAGCGTTACCAATAGTGGATATGCCTTCCTGATTTGCGCGTCCAATACAGAGACCACGCCCGCGGGTGACTGGGCGGTGCGTGAATGGGCGTCAGGCAACTATTACGGCAACATAGCCGAAGCATCCTCGCCAGCAATCCATAAAAACCTCGGTCAGACAAATGTACTGGCGGTTGTCGCTGTTGGTTCGAGCCTGACGTTCTATGCGAACGGCCAGAAGCTAACAACTATCACCAATAGCGCCTTTACCACCGGTCAAATCGGCCTGGAATCCTCTGGAGAACTATGGACTCTGGATATGGTCACGTTTCGCAACGTCGAAGTATGGACGATGTGAGCGATCGTCCGTTATGTCGCCTCCCGCGTCCGTCAAAATCATGAGGATGCGGGAGACGCAAGCTTTCCTATGCGACATCGTCTTTGCTGGCGGCATAGCGCGCGCGCAATGATGCTGGAATACGGTAGACATCGCGGGCAAGTCCGAAGCGCTCAAGCGTCCAGATCAGGTAGCCGGAGAGATCAAACTGCCACCAGTGCAATCCGTGAAAGGCGGAACGTGGGAACGCGTGGTGGTTGTTATGCCAGCCCTCGCCGAAACCCAGCAAGCCGACCACCCATTCGTTATGACTTTGATCGTTTGTCTCAAATTCGCGCTTGCCGAAGGTGTGGCAGACCGAATTGACACTCCAGGTGACGTGATGCGTCAGGAAAATGCGCACCAATCCACCCCACAGCAGACCACTCCAGCCGCCAATGGCGAAAGGAATGACCAGCGCCAGTATTGACCACAGCAGAAATGTGCGACTGACAAACACGACCATACGGTCATTGACCAGATTGCGGCAATATATATTCGGATCGATTTGCTCGCTGTCGAATATCCAGCCCATATGTGCGTGAAAAAAGCCGTGAACGGGGCTATGAGGATCGCCCTCGCGATCAGACTGCGCGTGATGCTTGATATGCGTGGCCGCCCAGTCAAGGGCAGGCCCTTCCAACGACATTGAGCCGAGAACGAGCAAGAAGAACTTGATGATCGGGTTTGGCCGGAAACTACGATGCGTCAGCATGCGATGGTACCCGACGGTAACGCCAAAGGCAACCAGGGTATACATGGTGGCTAAAAGGATGACATCAGACCAGTGAACTGCTTTCTGCCAGAGCAAACCAATGGCAAGCGCAGTAGCCAGTAAAGGTACGACCACGACTACAAGCACAATGGCTTTGTAGACGAGAGAAGAATGTTTCAAAAGAACCTCCGCAAACTAATACCCCGCCATAAAAGTGGAGTGTCTGTTAGAGTGAGAAGATCGTGCGTTTGTTTCACGAAGATGGACTTGAAGAAATATCCTTCATCCTTCCTATTTTTCTATGGGTCTATATACTTCCGGGTGATTTGTAGGGACGCGATCAATCGCGTCCGCGTGGGCGAGTGTCGGCGTGAGTGGACGCGATCAATCGCGTCCCTACATTCACTCGGAAGGACGGCCAACCATCGATGAAGTGGGGGGTGTGGCTACATCTCTCGTTTCCTGCTCCATCTACCTGAGCGAGCCAAAGCTCCGCATGTGTTCGCGTTCCTTTTCCAGCGCGCCATCCGGGAAGCCCTGTTCGCCGCCCAGATTACGAGCCTCCAGGGTCATGCCTGCTGCTTCTTCCATGCTGATAATCAGAAACGCGGTCATCAGTGCATCAGGCCCGAATGCCAGCAGGCCATGATTGGCTAAAAGCACTGCCGGAGAGTCCGGATGCTGCTGGATTTGATCGACAATGTTGGTGATCGATTCGCGTGAGCCGCGTGGTGCCCAATCCGCTACCGGAATATCTACCGTGATGCCGAAACGCAGCAGCGCTTCGTAGGCGCAGGGCAGCGGCTGGTGCGCCAGGGCGAAGCTGGTGACGTGCGGCGAATGCGTATGCATGACGCTGTTGACTTCAGGACGCGCGCGATAGACTGCGGCGTGCATGCCAATAATTTCGCGCGTGGTGGGATCGAGCATGCCTGAGACGACCTCACCATCAAAGGTAACAACCGGCAAGAGTGCGGGCGACAATGTCGAGTGCAGGCCGGTCGATGTCAGCAACATCTGCTCCGTGCCGGGCAAACGCGCGCTCATATTGCCATGTTTACTATGTGACATCACTTCCGCCAGCAGAAGCCGTTGCACCGCTTCTACCAGTTGCTCGCGTAATACTGCTGAGGAATCGTTGTTCATGTGCCTGTTTCCTTTCCGCTCCTGTTATTCGGCAGTCCAGCCGCAGTCAATCGTCTGGGTGCTACCGGTAATAGCGCTGGCTGCATCGCTGCAAAGATACGTCACAAGTTGCGCCACTTCGCGTGGTTCCAGCAAACGGTGAATCGCGCCATTCGCCACCATGATTTTCTCAACTACCTCTTCTTCAGGAATGCCATGTATGCGCGCCTGGTCGATTATCTGCTTTTCAACCAGCGGTGTGCGCACATACGATGGACAAATCGCATTGCACGTCACATTATACGCGCCTGCTTCCAGCGCCGTAGTGCGCGTCAAGCCTACCAGCCCATGTTTAGAGGCAACATAGGCGGATTTGAACGGGGATGCAACCAGCGCGTGTATCGAGGCGATGTTGATGATGCGTCCCCATTTGCGCTCGTACATGTTTGGCAGTACCGCCTTTGTCAGTAAAAATGGCGCGGTAAGCATCATATCGATAATCATGCGCCACTTCGCTTCGGGAAATTCGTGGATGGGCGCGACATACTGGATACCCGCGTTATTCACCAGGATGTCAATCTTTCCCTCGGCAGCCAGCGTATCCGCCACCAGGCGTGAAATATCCTCGCTGCTGGTCATGTCGGCCTGTTCAAAACGCGCGCCAGCCAGTTCAGACGCGGCGGCCTGCCCTCTTTCACGATCAATATCAGCCAGCGTCACCCTGACGCCATGCTGCGCGAAATCGCGTGAAATCGCCAGCCCGATACCGGACGCGGCCCCGGTCACGAGCGCAACTTTACCTGCCAGTTCTTGCATAGCAACACCTCCT
>DATLSI010000309.1:0-4607 GCA_035534255.1 Ktedonobacteraceae bacterium
CCAGACAGATATCGTCGGTCCCGCGCCCGCCATGATGGAGCGCGTGAACAGCAAGTATCGCTGGCAGATGATCGCGCGCGGCCCCGACCTGCACCCGCTCTTGAGGGTGATTGATACACCCGGCTGGGAAGTCGATATTGACCCGGTGAGCACGATGTAGACTGGTGGTCCAGTCACAGACGGCGATGATACCCAAATCGCCTCTCTCCCAGGGCGACTCTCCCCCCGACACTTTTGGTTAGGCTTGAAAACTAGCAGAGATATCCAGCCCAAAGTTGGTTGCCAGCAAGGTCATTTCCTGGTTCATGGTGGTATTGAAGAGCGGCGCGTAGCATCGACCCAACGGCGCACAATGTTGAATATCCAGTTGATCTGTATGTTGAAGTCGGCCTGTGCTCGCGCTCTTCCGCGCTGCATGCCTGAAAAATAGATATCATATGGGATACCGAGCAGGTGATGTGTGGCAGGCGTAACGGTCACTTCGGCGTAACGAACGTTCTGGCGTGCCATCTCCGTACCATATTCGTAGACGATCTGCTCAAAGTCTTGCGCGGTTTTCAGGCAGCCTGTCACCAATATAAAGGTTTCGATGAAGTGGTCAAAATCACGATAGGCGAAACGCTGGCGCAGTTGCTTCTCGTTTTCTACAGGCAACGCGATCTTGTTGCGCTTTGCGAGAGCCAGCGCCGTTGCCGGTTGGATGGCCCCCTCGAGGTGAACATGCAGTTCAGCCTTCGGGGCAGCTTGCACATAGCTTTCGAGCGACATTAGCCGCCCCAACTAATGAATCGAGTAGGCGTTACACGAATGACTTCTGAATAATCTGCCGCCATCTGTTCAGGGTCAGCTTGCATATTTTTGATGTGCGTATCGTATTTTTCTAAATAGGCAGGGTTGTTCATAGTCATTGTAGATTGGCCTAATAGTTCGGCTTTGCCTTCGACGATGACCACATCATCCCCATCATCGGAGGTATTCAGGGCCAGCGCGACATTAGGGTTATGCTGTAAGTTGCGCATCTTCTGATTAGCGGGCTGGCTATAAATGGTGATGGTTTCGCCGTTCCAGAAAAACCACACGGGTACAAGGTGCGGGCGTCCATCCGGGCGTACTGTGCTCAGCCATATCATCGGCTCATTGCGCAAACGCTCGTCTACATGGGCATCTTTCGGATTAGATATATCAAGCGGCATGTTGTTCTCCATTTCGGTCAATTTACATAAGTGCAGGCTGGCAATCCAGACTGGCCCGAAGCTATTACATTATACGCCAGCGTTGACCAGGGTGGGGCTTCGCCGCTCTCGCGGCCCCCCGCCCTTGTATCTCAGACCAAAAGAGTGAAGATGTGGTATGCTGTGAAGTGCGTGTCGGATTTCATCATGCATAGTAAGTGGAGTATATGGCAGATCAAACATCGCTCTTTGGCTCGGATAACCTTTCAGCAGGCCGCAATACATCCCTAACTGGCGCGACAGCGGAACCGCTGGCTGCGCGCATGCGCCCGCGCACGCTGGACGAGATTGTAGGGCAGGAACACCTGCTGGCTCCGGGCAGGATATTACGCCGCAGCATCGAGGGTGATGCGATTTCGTCTATGATCCTGTGGGGACCACCGGGCAGCGGCAAGACCACCCTGGCCGAGGTGATCGCGCGTCTCACGCGCGCGCATTTTGTGCGCCTCAGCGCGGTTTCGGCTGGTGTGGCCGACCTGAGAAAGGTAGTCGAGGATGCCCGCAAGCTCAAGCAATTCAGCGGGCAGCGCACAATCATGTTTATCGATGAAATCCATCGCTTTAACAAGGCGCAGCAGGATGCTATTTTGCCCCACGTCGAGCATGGCGTGGTCACTTTGATCGGAGCCACGACCGAAAATCCCAGCTTTGAGGTGAACGGCGCGCTTTTATCTCGCTCGCGCGTCTTTGTGTTAAAGGCTTTGAACGAAGCGCAAATTCTGGACCTGCTGCAACGCGCTCTGCATGACAAAGAGCGGGGTCTGGGACAATTAAACATCACCATCGATGAAGATGCGCTGCAACAGATCGCCATTTTTGCCAATGGCGACGCGCGCACGGCTCTCAATGTGCTGGAACTGGCGGCGCAGAGTAATAATTCCGAGGCAAACGAACACGCAACCATACACATTACGCTGGCGATGGTCGAGGATGTTATGCAGCATCGCGCCCTGCTCTACGACAAAGGCGGCGACCAGCACTACGACACCATTTCCGCGCTGCATAAGTCGTTGCGCGGTTCTGACCCCGATGCCTCGCTGTACTGGCTGGGGCGTATGATAGAAGCGGGTGAAGACGCGCTCTATATCGTGCGCCGCCTGATACGTTTTGCCTCTGAAGACGTGGGCATGGCCGATCCACAGGCGTTACTGGTATGTGTGGCGGCGCAGCAAGCCGTGCATTTCGTCGGTCTGCCAGAGGCCAATCTTGCTCTGGCGCAGGCCGTCGTTCACCTGGCTACCGCTCCCAAAAGCAATGCATTATATGAAGCCTATAGTCGCGTGCAGGAAGATGTGCAACAAACCCGCAACGACCCCGTTCCTTTGCAGATACGCAACGCGCCCACGCAGTTAATGAAAGACCTGGATTACGGCAAAGATTATAAGTACGCGCACGAATACTACAAAGACATGCGCATCGAAGACCCTGAACGACCGCCAGCCACGCAACTTCAGGAGTATTTGCCGGAGAGCCTGAAAGGGCATCATTATTACGAGCCAGGACAGCAGGGCAAAGAAGCCAGTATCAAGCAGTGGCTTGAGAAACGGCGAGACAATAACGCCTTTCTCCCCAATAAAGACAATCAGATATAGTACTGATGTCGGAACAAGTATATAATAATGATACATATTGACACACTTATGCTACAATAGCAGCAGAACACTCGCAACAGAGCGGGGTAGGTGTATATATGCTGGACTAGAAGGGGAGTGCCGATGGCGAGTAATGGAAAGCAGCCACAGCAAAAGCGGTCGGGCGATACGAAGGGCTTCGATCTAAATCCGTTGAAGTTGCCGCCCGATCTGAATAGAAGACAAGAGGGGTGGACGAATGATGAGGCGCTCATTGACGACGATGCGTTGCCCTCTGACCCGCCGCGCCAGCCGACCAGCGCCATTCGCTACAGGCAGCCCATTGGAAGCATGCGCGGAACGCGTGAACAAGAGAATGATCCAGAAACAGGGATGACCCATCAGCAGATTCCACTTTCGCCGCGCCGCACAAGCCAGGCTTATGACACTTTTCCTAACCCTGTACGCGTGCGCGCCGGACGCAACACAAACCTGGATATTTCTCCGCCTCAACATACGCGCAATGGCAGATCCATGCACTGGCTTTTGTACGTGGGGGTGGGCATGATAGCCGCGCTGGCCCTGTGGGTAACATTCTCCTCGCTGCTGGCATGGGGCATCGGAAAGTACGATGATGTCGTCTATGGCTATCCGCGTATTTCCGAGACCGATGCGGTAGTTGGGCACAATGATAGTACGGCGCACCCCAGCCATTTTATCGCGCAGAACCTGCATGGACAGGTGATCGTGATAGAATTACCCGGCGGCGATCCCACCAAATCGCTCGATTATATTGGCCCAAATCTGATTGCGAATGGCGATGAACTCATCCCAATCACACTCTCGTTTAGCGATGTGCATCATAACGGCAGGCCCGATATGATCATTCACATCCAGGATCGCGAGGTCATATTCTGCAATACTGGCACGAAGTTTGTTTCGTGCAGCACCCCGTAACGGTTGCTCCTGGCGTCCTGACGAATTTTGACGAACGAATAGGGTAAGCGGATTCGTGATGGCATTACCTGTGAATCAACGTTGGTAACAGAAGCTCTGCCGCGTAGATGATATGCCAGAGTAAGAGTCCCAGCGTGACGAAGACAAGCAAGATGTGCAGCGCGCGCCAGTAACGAATGAGGTAGCGGTAAAAGCGCTCGCGTTGCATGGCCTTTCCGACTTCTCGTAGTTCGGAGATATGTTCCTGCGCGCCGGGCATGAACGCGCCTGGACGCATTAATTCGCTTTTTTTATCGGGAACGAAGCGATATTGTCCTGCTTCACGGCTCAATTCCTGGGGGGTGGCTTCGAGCGAGATATAAGCCAGGTCCCAGGGAGTGTGCAGAGGCTGATTTTTGTATTCAAAGGGGAAATGGTTCGAGAGCGGACCGTCGGACAGCGTTACCGGTGAGGACGATATAGCTTTGTTCTGACCTGGAGAGAATCCCTGCATTTCTTCGCTATTATGTACCACGATAGCCTGTAATTTCTGCGAAATTGATTCGACGCGGTCTTCTCCACGCGCTGTCAGCGCCTTATGCGCTTCAGCTGCAATGAAACGTGGCGCCAGACGATCCACCAGGCGGCCTATCACTCCACTAACGGCCAGCGCGATCATGCCATAGAGCGCATACGTGCCGCTGCGCGGATTGAAATTGCCGAACGAGTGCAGGAAGAGAAACACCAGCCCTATCGTCGCGAAACACATATGCCATTGCAGCGAGGCATGCAACTGACCAATGACGCGTTTCTTGCGCGCGCGGCGGCGAAAGCTATAGACTATGCCGGCCAGCACGAGAAAAAGCGT
>DATLSI010000310.1:0-3268 GCA_035534255.1 Ktedonobacteraceae bacterium
CCAGAAATACCCGGTCAGCCTGATCGTGCCGGCTAACTCACCCATCCACACGTTGGCTGATCTCAAGGGTCACAGCATCGGCGAGCCGGGTCCATTTGGCGCGACACATGTTGGCTTGCTGGCTTTCCTTTCCTACGCGCATCTCACACAGTCCGACGTGAACATCAAGGAGATCGGCTTCAACCAGGTCGCGGCGCTGCTCGGCCACAAAGTTGACGCTGTGATGGGTTACTCCAACAACGAACCACTGCAATTGGAGGCGCACAACTTCCCGGTACGCACCTTCAACATCTCCGACTACCAGTCGCTCATCTCCAATGGTATCATCACCACCACGCAGACGTGGCAGAGCAACCCGCGGATGGTTAAAAACTTTGTGCAGGCCACTATCAAGGGCGTGCAATATACCATCGCCCATCCCCAGGAGGCCGTGCAGATCAGCGCGAAATACATCCCTGGTCTGAATTCCACGCAGGCGCTGGCCGAGCTGAACGCGACGATTCCTATCTGGGAAAGCCACAACCCTTTCGGCTATAACGATCCCGCCACCTGGCAAGCGATGGCGCAATTTCTGGTCGCCCAGAAGATCATTCCGCCGGTGCAAAATCTCAGCGCCGCGTATGCGAACGGCGCGAACTCGTGAGAAACTGGTAATTGATCACAACCTGATGGATGGGCGCAATGCATTGCGCCCATCCATCAGGTTGTGATCAATTACCATAGCTACTCGGCCAGTTTGGCTTCGGTGATGTGTCCGCCCTGGTCGCCCAGTTCGGGAATGTCGATGCCCAACACGCCGAGCATAACAGCGATCTGGCCGCCATGATGGATGTCATGGGCCATGACACGCCAGATGGTCCATTGGTAGGAGACCGCATAAGTTTTCCCCTGGTACGGCTGCAAGTAGGTTCGTTCCAGGTCAGCAACAGTCCATTGATTGAGCGTATTCGCGATCATCCGCCAGCTAGCCTCCAGCCGTCTGACCAGTTCGGCGGCATTTTCGGTGATAGCTTCCTCCGGATCCCAGCCCTCGGCCTCGTCGAAAAGTTCATCGCTCCCCGGCGCATGCATCCTCTGAAACCAGCCAATCCGTCCCATGCTGATATGGCTGGCGATCTCGCCCACCGAGCGCAATTGCGGCGCGGGCCGGTACGCCAGTTGCTCGCGCGAAAGCCCCTTAATAGCATCAACCATACTGACCTGATATCCCTCCCACCCGTCATACACCATCTGCAATGAAGGATTTGTTGTCGCCATGATCAAACTCCTTACCGGCTTGTTGCCGCTAGTAAAATAAATAGAACGCATGTCTAATTGAAGCATATCATATTGGCACAAGGTGTAATTTGTCACAAATCTTGCCTGTGACTGCTACGATTTTGCTGCTTTGTCTGCTGTAATGCCCGAATGTCACGCGAGAGGCAACCTCCTCAACACATACACCCGTGGATGCAGCCCACCCTGCAACACTTTGACTACATCCTGCACTTCCCACACGTTGACAAACGAGGGTAGGATGCGCTCCAAGAGCGCGATCTCGTGCGTCAGCAGGATCAGGTGGGCCGAGGGCATTGCCAGGCGAGCGGCTTCGGTAAGCATTTTTGGGTAAAGAGCGGTGTTATCAGCGCGCGTGCCGACAAGTTGGCCCCAGGGTAGATCGGCGCAGATCACGTTGAAGCTGTTTGCGACGAAAGGTAACTCTGTAGCGTCCCAGGCACATAAGAGAACTTTGTCTGCCACTTTTGCCGCCTCAAGATTTTGTCGCGTGCCGACCAGGGCGTTCGCGTCGATGTCGCAGCCCACGGCGAGCGTTGCCGGACAGCGCAGCAATCGCTCGACGAGCAGCGTACCGGAGCCGCACATCATGTTTAAGAAGCGATCAGTTGGGCGGGGATTCGTCATCTCGATCATGGCCGCCGCGATGGTGGCGTTCAGCGCGCCCGGCATATTGTGGACGCGCCACGGGCGAGTCGCGAGCGGGCGCGGCGTCAGGCGGATCAGCACTTCCCAGCCGTCTTCAGTGAGCGCGGATGGGCGCACGCGCAGCAGCAGATCGCCGTTCTCGTCGTCATAGGGCAATCCTGTATCGCGGCAAAGTTGATCGATGAGCGCCGCGAAGACAGAGGAGTCGCTGCCTGCCGCGCTAATGCGCAAGCCTGAGAATGTGTTGTCTGCATGGAGGGAACGCGCGTCTGCGATGGCTTGCAGCAGGCGGTGATAGTGTTCGTGACCTAGCAGTGCGCGGGGGCGCGGGATGGCGAATTGCTGCATGAGGTAGACGGAAACGACGGTACGCAAAGAGAAGAGATCATGCAGATCGCCGCTATATGTACAGTAAATGGCGTCGGGTTTATCGTGCGCGAGCAGGATGATACGTTTCCCAAAGCGTTCAGTCAATTCTTCTTGAGCGAACGGTTGTAATCCTGGCAATATCTCGCAGCAGATCATGGCTGCTGGCGTATGCGCATGACGACCTGTGTTTTTGGCGCTCTTACTCATGGAACGAGTCTGTCCTTCATAGCTGGTTTTCCCTGACGGGAAAGTGACGACAGGCAAAGCTTGAAGATACATCCTTGTGCCAAAAACACAGCGAGGGATTAAGAACGGTTATGGTGTGGTTGGAGGCTGCTTCACAAGAAGCTGTCGGGGGAGGGATAAATGGAATACCGACGGCACTGTACAGACTCGCTAACCATGTGCCGCTTACAGAATTTCAATCCCCAAACGGGTACATCGTGGCTTTTCAGTCATGATGTATGGTCTCCTGTAAGTATAAAATTGTTCTGGCACAAGGTTAGCGTGTTGTCGGCATAGTATTTCAATCCCCAACGAGTAGTATTGGCTCTTCAGCCTTTAATATAACAGGACTCGCCGCGAATGTAAAGGGGTAAAATATGACAAAAAATGTCAAGAATTACCTGTATCCTGCTTGCCGATGCGTTTTCGTTTATCCCGGCAAATGATAAAGCGCCAGATTCGTGAAATAGACGTTCGCTCCTGGTTCGGCGGCCAGGCCAACGGTGCCGGTTGGGTAGATTGGGCTGACCGCTCCACCCTGTTTTTGTCCATTCACGTAGAATTGGAAGGTGTCGCCGCTCACAATAATATCGATGGTAACGAGACCATGCACGGCTAGCGTTGTTTGTGAGCCGTACAGGAGTGAGCGCGTGCCTGACTGAGCGTCGTAGATACTGGCTTCCCAACGGTTTTGCTGGGGATAGAGCATGAATGAATAGGTTCCCTGATTGGTCAGACCGGGCTGATTGCG
>DATLSI010000311.1:0-2824 GCA_035534255.1 Ktedonobacteraceae bacterium
TGCACAAGAAGCTGGATAAGCGCAACTTTCGCAAAAAGGTGCTGGCGACAGGTATCCTGGAAGACACTGGAGCCAAGAAAATGGAAGGCACGCATCGCCCGGCGCGGCTCTACCGCTTCAATCCCGCCGCGGAAGACGCCCTGTAGGTAGGCACTATGGTGGCGCAATGAATTGCGCCAGTAGGGCCAATGGATCACTCTCTGAGCCAATGCGGGCGCAATCAATTGCCCCGCCACACCCGGAAAAGGAGACGAAAATGGCAACTTCGACGTTACCGGCCAATTTTATAGAGCAAGCGACGCATTTTCTCGAGGCTCTGCTATCCTGGGAGCAACAGTTACCCGCTATAGCCTGGAGTGATCTGCGCGCAGAGGCGCAACAGGGACGGGTCGCGCTGTTCAGCGTCGATATGATCAACGGCTTCTGCTATGAAGGCATCCTGTCCAGTCCGCGCGTGAAAAACATCATCCCGGCGGTGGTTTCCGCGTTCGAGGGCGCGTATGCCGTCGGCGTGCGCGATTTTCTGCTGGCGCAGGACTGCCACACGCCGGACGCCGTGGAGTTCGCGGATTTCCCGCCGCATTGTCAGGTCGGCACGAGCGAAGCGGAAACCATCCCCGAATTAGCGCGGCTCCCGTTCGCTCATCTCTACATGGTGGTCGAGAAGAACTCGCTGAACGCTTTTCACGGCACGAACCTGGGCGCCTGGCTAGAAGCGCACCGTGATCTGAGCGCGGCGGTGATCGTCGGCGATTGCACCGATCTCTGCGTTCACCAGATGGCGCTGCACCTCAAACTGTACGCGAACGCGCATAATTTAAAGATGAGAGTCATCGTGCCGGAAAACGCCGTACAGACCTATGATATGCCCATCGAAACGGCCAACGCCGCCGGCGCATTGCCTCACGATGGGAACACGATGCACCTGCTGTTCCTCTATCACATGCGCCTGAATGGCGTCGAGGTCGTCCGAGAAATCCTGTAGGGGCCGATTTATCGCGCCCACATCACTGCTCCCGCGTTGGCAGCGTGAAGACGAAGGTTGAGCCTTCGCCCGCGACGCCGCTGCTCTCGACCCAGATCGTCCCATGCATGGCCTCGACAAGCTGGCGCGTAATGGCAAGGCCCAGGCCGCTGCCGCGCATCGTGCCATGCATATCACGCTCAAGGCGCACAAAACGATCGAAAATGGCATCCTGTTGATCAGGTGGAATACCGGGCCCCTGATCGCTCACGCTGACGCGGACAAGATCGCGTTTTATCTCCTCCCGCGCGGTAATGGAAATAGGCGTCTGCGGCGGCGAATAGCGCAGCCCGTTGGCAAGCAGGTTACGCAGAACCTGTTTCAAGCGCGTCTCATCCGCCCAAACGCAGAGAGATGAGTCTACATTCACCTCTATGCAGCGCTGATCCTTGATGATTAAGGGTTCAAAGAGGCTTACGACAAACTCACAGACCTCTTCCAGCAGCAGCGATTCACTGTGCAAGGAAGAGGCATCCATCCCAATGCGACTGGCATCCATAATGTTGGCCTGGAGCAACACCAGTTCATCGCAAGCCCGGCGCGCTTTGTTGATGAATTCCTTGCGCTGCTCCTGGCTGACGTTTTCCATTTCTCCCAGCAGTTCCAGGTAGCCCTGCACAATCGTGAGTGGAGTCCGCAGCTCGTGGCTGGCCGTCGTGAGAAAGGAATCTTTCATGCGATCAAGCTCGCTCAGTTTGGCATACGTTCCCTGCAATTCAGCATAGAGCCGGGCGTTTTCGCGCGCGGCAGCGGTTTGCGCATTCAAGTTGCTCAGCAAGCGTGGATAGGCAGAACCAAGCAAGCCCACGACCAGTACAACCAGAGCAGAGATACCAACATAGTATAACCAGTCGGTATTCGAGAGCAGCAGAGGATTCCATGAAGCAGAAAGCGTCGTCCAGATGGCAAAAAAGCTGGCAATCCCTCCCACGATGCTGCACAGGTAAAGAACCCACGGCGGAGCGATAAGTTGCCTGGGGACTTTCGCCAAAAATGCGCGAAAACGATGGAGGATGATGGGCAAATCGATAAAGAGAATGATCATGGAGATGCACCAGATCACCGTCGTGGTGGCCTGGGTAACATTGTAGATGTCGATAGATAAAATGGCTCCTCGCTCTGAGATATACATGTAGGGGCCTAAGAAATAGGTAAACAATGCAATAACCAGGACGATGATGGTCTGGACGGCAATGGCAATATGCGGTGAGCGATGGCGATTTATTTTCGCGAAGCTGGACGGCAGGCGCTGATCCAATGCCGAGACAAAGAGGATACGCGCGAAAGCGACGTTATACATCACGGCCGCAATGAAGAAGAAACTGATAAAAATGCAGCCCACAAGAACGGCCAGAGGACTGCCGAGGGCGTTATCAACGGCAGTGATCGTCGAATAGGTCGCACTGGCTCCGGCAGAAGGTACAACGACCATCACGCCAAATGTGCCGAAGACATAGGCAAGCAAGACGATGAGCGGCCCCCAACGTAAAAAAGGCATAGAAGCTTTGGCCCTTGTTGTCTCCGCCGCCATGTTAAAAGGAATCTCGACGCCGAGCAAGGCCAGGACGATCACTCCGTAGAGGACAAAATGAGGGGTGATAAGTGCGGACGAATTGGAGATCAAAGGCGTTTGCGCGTGGTGGCCGCGCGCCAGCCACACCACACCGGCCACGCCAACAGTGAGAATAGCCGCCCCGTAGAGAACGACAATCGTTTTGACCACGCGCATGAGAGAGCGTAATGGCAGGGTCGCAAGCCAGCCACAAAGCAAGAGAATGGCACAGACGACGATTCCTTGCT
>DATLSI010000312.1:0-29563 GCA_035534255.1 Ktedonobacteraceae bacterium
CGCGCAACGAAGGACGCGACTACTTCAATGAGGGGCCGGATATCCTTGAGAAGGCCGCGAAATGGTGCGGCCCCCTGCGCGCCGCGCTCGAACTCTGGAAGGATATCAGCTTCAACTACGCCTCGACCGATACGCCCGATGCCACGCCGACCCCAAATTATTAGCGCAACGAGCATTGTAGGGACGCGATTTATCGCGTCCGCTTACGTTTGTAAGGACGCGATTGTAGGGACGCGATTTATCGCGTCCGCTTACGAAGGAGTAACCAACATGGCTTTTCACCTGACACAGGGAACGTTTTCCTTCCTGCCGCCCCTGACCGATGACGAGATTCGCATGCAGGTGCAGTACTGCCTGGACAATGACTGGCCTATCAATGTAGAATTCACCGACGACCCTCATCCGCGCAATACCTACTGGGAGATGTGGGGACTGCCAATGTTTGACGAGAAGGACCCAGCAGCGATTCTGTATGAAATCAACGAGTGCCGGAAAGCCTACCCGAATCATTATATACGGGTGGGTGCCTACGACCGCCGGAAAGGCCGTCAAACCATCGCTCTCTCGTTCATCGTCAACCGACCTCTCCATGATCCTGGCTTTGGCCTGTCTCGCCAGGAGGCACACGACCGCGTCATCCGCTATACGCTGCACAGCTATGCGACAGATAAGCCCAAAGGCGAGCGGTTTTGAAGGAGCATACGAGCATGATTCCGCCTACTCAATCAGAGAAAACAGACAGGGTAATGAATGCAACCCCAGACATGCCTGATGACGCCAGCGTGGATGTTGCAGCTATACTCCAGGAGTCACAGGTCATGGAGGTGCTGCAAAAGCTTGATGAGGAACTGGTGGGACTCAAGTCCGTCAAGATGCGCATTCGCGAAATTGCTGCCTTGCTCCTGATTGAACGGATGCGTCGTAGTTTCAACCTGACGACGCGACCACCCACTTTGCACATGTCCTTTACCGGTCAAGCGGGTACCGGCAAGACGACGGTAGCCATGCGCATGGCGACGATCCTGCACCGACTTGGGTATGCGCGCAAAGGACACCTGGTAGCGGTAACACGCGACGATCTGGTTGGTCAGTACATCGGCCACACCGCCCCGAAAACCAAAGAGGTTCTCAAGCGGGCCATGGGAGGCGTACTCTTCATTGACGAGGCTTACTACCTCTACCGCCAGGAAAACGAACGGGACTATGGACAGGAATCGATCGAGATCCTTTTGCAGGTGATGGAGAACCAGCGTGAAGATCTCGTCGTCGTTCTGGCGGGTTACAAGGATCGCATGGAAACCTTCTTCCAGTCCAACCCTGGCATCAGTTCGCGCATTGCGCACCACCTGGATTTCCCCGATTACTCCCTCGAAGAGCTGCTTGCTATCGCGCAGCTCATGCTCGCGGAGCAAATGTATCGTTTCAGTCCAGAGGCGCAACAGGCGTTTGCAGACTATCTCAAGAAGCGTATGCGCCTACCGCGCTTCTCCAACGCTCGCAGCGTGCGCAATGCCATAGACCGGGCGCGGCTGCGCCAGGCCAACCGCCTCTTCGCCAGGGGAGGGAGAATCTCAAAGACCGACCTGATGACCATCGAAGCCGAAGATGTGCTGGCCAGTCGTGTGTTCGCTGAGGAGACGCCAGATGACGAGCAACAGCCCGACATGCCCAGGCCCGGTATTGTCAACTTGGTAAAGTAGCTGAACAATGTGCTAGAAGAGCTTCATGAAAATCCACATCCTTGCTCCCGATTCCAAAGGGTTCCGCTTCCCGCCTGGCAACATGTTTCCTCTTTATACCTCATGCAGGACAACTTGAATATCCATCAGTCTGAAGCGCTGGTGTGCTGGTTACAATCGTAGCATGGCTAAACCCATCAAATGGACGTACACAGGGCTGGCCTGGTCATGGAGAGATTTCTCTCTCAGTGTACCTGTCTCTTGCACTGATACCTGTCTCCTGGCACCCAGGATGGCAAGTTGTATCTGTGAACCAACTGTGATGTTGTTCCCTGTTGCTGTGATATCGATGTAACGGCAGTGTCCTATACTAACAAAATGGGGAGAAAGTCAAACTGGTACCTCCATGTCGATGGCGAGGCCCTGGCAACGCTCGTCGTGAACAAACTGCGCGGCATCCTCAATGTGCTGGCGGTGAAAGCTCCCGGTTTTGGCGATCGTCGCAAAGAGATGTTGCGCGATCTCGCCGTCCTGACGGGCGGGCAGGTCATCAGCGAGGAGTGTGCGACGAAAGCGCCCGGCATAGAAAAGTGGCACGAGCAAAACATGTCTGTTGTTTTGATGTAGTTCAATGTGGAGAAGTGCGTTTGAACGCGCTTCACATGATTTGGAAAGAAAGAGAACCATCATGTCTATGATTTGGAAAGATCCGTCTGAGGGGTTCATGTCGCTTCGTCAAGCTATGGATCGTATGTTCGAGGAGAGTTTCCTCTCGCCAGGACGCTTTGCGCTCTTCACCGGCCGCACTTTTCCTGTCGACGTTTACGAGTCGAAGGATCAGAAGGAATACGTCGTGGAGGCATCGCTGCCCGGGGTGAAACCAGAGGAGATCGAGATCACCTCGTCGGGTGACACGCTGACCATCACCTACGCCACCAGGGGCGAGGAAAAGGTGGAGAAACCGAAGTATGTGCGTCGCGAGCGCTACGAGGACGAGATGAGCCGCACGTTCACACTGCCCACCCAGATCGACCCTGAGAAGGTTCAGGCGACCTACGAGCATGGCGTGCTGACCCTGCACGTCCCGAAAGCCGAAACAGCCAGGCCGAAGCAGATTCCGGTGAAGGTGAAGGAAGCAGTTGGCACCCGCTAAGAAGGGATGCAGGGAATACCCTGTCGGGTCACAGTGACAACTCCATAAGAGGTGAGAGCCACCCGGGTCTCGCCTCTTGCTGGAAAGTGAGACGAAAGACAAAGCCCTTATGAATACAAGCGCCGCAGCTTTCCAGAAAACTCCAGCTTGTTCGCAGGAAAGGACTTTTGGATGTACAGGCAAGAAAATGGAGCAGAACGAGAAGATATGCCGACGGCATGGATTCTCCTGGTAGAAAGTGATTCCGACCTGGCTCTCCTCTTGAATCAACTGATTTCAGAAGAAATGGGCCTGCATTGCCTCACAGTTACGACATGTTTTGCCGCGCTAAAAATCACAAACGTGCTCACTCCCTCTCTCTTTCTGCTGAACGAGTACCTGCCCGACGGCGACGGCATCACGCTCTATGATCGTCTTCACAGCAGGAATGACCTCGCGAAGGTTCCCGCGATCATTATGAGTACACTTTCGGGGACTTGCCAGCAGAAAGTTGCAGCGCGGCATCTTACCTGTCTTGGTCTCCCGTTCGATCTTGATACCTTCCTGCAAGTCATTCAAAACTATTTACGGCCAGGACAGCGGTCGCCTCTGGAGGCGACAAGCGAACACGCGCTCTCTCAATTGGAGGCGGGAAATGGCGTCTCGTCCAGGAGGGATAATTGGTAGCGTTACGTAGAAAGTCGATGCCGTGTGGTGGTCATTTTTCATCAGTTAATGGGGTCCTACCGAATGCCATTGTTGTGTAAAGATCAGCTTTTGCTGCTGGTAGAGTTTCGCTGCCACCATTTTTCATTCGATCAGGGATCATGGTCGCTTTCAGAAGAGCGTGAATAGATGGCACGATGGCTTCATTGGCTTCGGCATTCATGCGTTGGTACGCCTGCACCGTTTCTGCCATGGTGTTGAGCATCGAGCGATCAGAGGAAAAATCGGCCAACAGGGTGCTGACCATTGCCCGCAAGCGCGCGCTTCCAGGCGCCAACCAGCCCAGGCCATGCTTTTCGATAAAACGCAGGTTGTCCTCCTCCTGGCCGGGCATATAGGAAGTAGCGATCAAGGGCTTGCCCAACGCAAGCGATTCGAACAGGATATTGGGGCTACAGCGGCCCATCGTCACATGCGCAACTGCCATGAACCTGGCGACCTCACTTGTAAAGGGAAAAGCATAGAGGTGCTTCACTCCCTGGCAACGTCGATACAGCGCTCGATTGGTACCTGCCGCCATGATCACCTGCACATCCTGACTCAGGGCGAGAACGAGCCGGGCAGTACGTTCGATGTGTGTTGCTCCCTCTCCACCGCTTGCGGCGAAGATCGTCAGGCGATGGGGGTCAAGGTCCCACTGCTGGCTGCGATTCAGTTCCTCGATCGCCTGCTCACGAGGGAGTTTGAGGACAGAGGTAAACTGGCTGCGCACGGGCCACCCGACGTAATGCAGGCGAGAGGGGTCAAAGCCCCTGGCAAGCGCCTGGGCATACATCTCCTGTGTCGGGGCAAAGGTAGCCGCTGCCTTCCGTTCGGTATACCACATCGCGTGTGTACTCATGGGATCGCAAAAGAGCATGGCGAAAGGAATAGGCGGTGTGTGCTGATCTAACACGCGCGTCACGGCGTGTGTCAGCAGCGGGTGCACCGAGAGCACAAGATCGGGCTGAAATTGTTGCAAGAGCGCTATAAGACGAGGCGCGATGAGCGGCCCCATCGCACGATGCCCCAGGAGCGCCAGTCTCGGAGTATCCGACAGGTGAAACGCAAGGGACCACAGCCAGCGGGCCTTCTGCACGATGAACTGATACGAGCGGGGAATGAGCCTGGGGAGCAGGTCTTCTGTGTGAATAGTATAGTCTGATTGAAGCCTGTCACGCAGGGCCTCGGCCAGACTTATGTGGCCCCCTCCCGTTTTGGACATGAGGATGAGAATTTTGCGTTGCTGGACCATGGAACCCTCCTCACGCCCTGCGCCAAATGGCTTGTTTATTTACTTCTTCTGCTTCCCTGACGCGGTTAGTGCGCGGCGAAATGCGGTTCTTGTGCCTCTTGCCGTTGGCGAATGCCCAAAGCCCAACTGGCAGCTCGCTCCGCTTCCCCGGCAAGCAGGGGACCCTCCTTCTTCATGGTTTGCACGAAGAAGCTCTCCGGCGGAACCAGAGGCTCGACTCCCATCGCGCGCAGTTGCCTAACCATACTCGGCGCGGCAGAATGCTTCCACAGGCGTCCGCGGAAGCGGGTATCAAAGCAAGCCACCGCCAGGCCACGATGCTGTTGGAAGGAGACGTTGCTGAGAAACGACTGCATTACCGGGGTCGGTCTGAATCCCTGTGTTGGGCATCCCACAATGAGCAGGTCCATCCCCTGGAACTCGACAGGATGTGTCAGGTCAATACGGACGGCCTGCGCCTGCCCAAAGGCGCGCAACGTGTCGGCGATGGTCCGGGCAATGCGTTCGGTGTTCCCGAATTGTGAATCATAGACAACTAATGTGTTCATATTTCCTCCATTCAATGCAGACTACTTTAATTCTTCTTTGATGTCTGGGGCTATCCCCTTAACTGCTCCGGGCATAGGTCGGAGGCAGGGACCCGGCGTGAATCTCTGGCCCTGCAAAGATGTAGACCAGCATGGTGATGCCGGAGAATACCAGGAGCAAGATGAGCCAGAGCCACTGCTCGAGCTGCGCCATTTTGATGAGCGCTCCAATGTAGCCTACGAAAGCGGTGATGCCACCGACGATATACATTCCGATCGCCAGCCAGAACAGCGTGGCATTGCCGAACGATATCAACTGGGTTGTAACCACCCCATTCACAGCGGTCGTGGTTGTGGTACTCCCGACGAGGCCGAAGACGAGCGGGATCGTCGCCACAAGGCAGATTCCCACTCCGACCAGGTATAAAATGCGACTGTTTGCTTTGCTCATATGAGCCTCCATCTAGCACATGTATGTCAGGGATTATTCGTTCCCACATGAAGCATGCCACATGTCTATCACGACAACATCACCATGGCATGACTTCGCCTCACACAGCCATCACAAGTATAACAATCCCTGTCTCGAAGCATGGCGTAACCATTCACAAAATTCTGTTAATTATAAGGAGTCTTGCGGAAGCTGATGGCCGGGAGTTCATAAATACCATGCCATCGCAGACGCCGGGCGTATCCTGGCCGAGCTGTGCGTCGTTTGTGATTTCGCCTCTCGTTGCTGTTATCAGTTTGTGATGCCTCCTGGCTATCCTTACTAAGGGATCAGGGAGCACGGTTGAGGCATTCCGTCGGGAAATTCAATGCCAGAGCGTCAAAATGCACAAAGAGGACGACTATGCAGGCACAAGCAGGAACGGTAAGTGTCCCTCCATCTCTTTCAGATGGTCTATTGGTACAGCAATCTCTCGCAGGTGATCGGGAAGCCTTTGAAATCCTGGTGCATCGTTATCACGACGTGCTCTTCCACCTGGTCTACTCCCTTTTACGAGATTACCATGAAACATACGACATCTTACAGGACGTGTTCCTCCAACTCTACCTTTCCTTAGACACCATTCGCGTCGAAGCATCGCTGAAAGCCTGGCTTTCCCGCGTGGCACATAATCGATGTATCGATCGACTGCGGCGGAAGCGGCCTGGTTATTTTTCTGAACTAGCTGCGACGTGCCGGGAGGATGAGCCACCTATTCTCGATGCGCTCGCCGATACGAGTCCGCTTCCAGAAGAACTGGTAGAACGCCAGGAGGCGCAACGATGCCTGTATGAGGCCATCCAGGCATTACCGCCCAGGTACCGCTCTGTCGTGTGTCTGCGCTGGATGGACGGGATGAGCTTTTTTACTATTGGACAGAAGCTCGCTATACCGGAAACGACGGCAAAAACTCATTTCTATCGCGCAAAGCGGTTGCTCTGTGTGGCATTATCAGAAAAAAACCAACTGTGATTCACTCGTGGTGACCCAAGCCTTTTTCTTTGGAAAGCAGTCTCAGGAGTTGCTTAAAAGGGAAAAGAAAGTTCTTTTACGGAAGGAGCATCGTCATGCTGACACAAGTATACAATCTGCAAAGTGATAAGGATGCGATAGAAGTCTCTCTTACCGGCCAGATGCTCCTTGAAACTCCTCTGTTGAACAAAGGCAGCGTCTTTCCAGAAGACGAGCGGCGCGCGTTAGGTTTGTTGGGGCTGCTTCCCTACCACGTTGCGCCGGTGAAAGAGCAACTTACGCGCACATATGAGAACTATTGCCGCGAGGACACAGACCTGGGGCGCTACATGTATCTCGCGTCGTTGCACGACCGGAACGAAGTGCTCTTCTACCGCCTGGTATTGGACCACATCCGGGAGATGAGCCCCATCGTCTATACGCCGGTCGTCGGGCTGGCGTGCCAGAACTACAGTCATATTTATCGTCGTCCACGTGGATTGTATATCTCGTATCCCTACCGGGATGAAATCGAGATGCTGTTCCAGAATGTCACGAACGACCAGGTACGTGTCATTGTCGTCACAGATGGCGAGCGTATTCTAGGACTTGGCGACCTGGGCGTTGGCGGTATGGATATCCCCGTCGGCAAACTCGCGCTGTATACGCTCTGCGCCGGCATCCATCCGGCCACGACGCTGCCCATCATGCTCGATGTCGGCACGGATAACCGCGCGCTGCTCGATGATCCGCTCTACCTGGGCTGGCATCACGAGCGCGTGCGTGGCGCGGACTACGATGCCTTTATCGAGGCATTTGTGCGGGCGGTGCAGCAGCGCTTCCCCGGGGTGCTGCTGCAATGGGAAGATTTCGCCAAAAAGGATGCCCGTCGCCTGCTCGAACGGTATCGCGACAAACTGTGTACCTTCAACGATGATATCCAGGGGACGGGTGCAGTCACGCTGGCGGGCCTGCTGGCAGCCGTAGATCTAATCGGGTCGAAGCTGAGTGAACAGCGCGTGGTGATCCTGGGCGCTGGCTCGGCGGCGACAGGTATCGCTGAACAACTCATAGCGGTATTGGCGAGCGAAGGAATATCACCAGAGGAGGCAAGGCGCTTGATCTGGCTCGTCGATACGCAGGGGTTGGTGCATACCGGGCGGCGCAATCTCGACGCGGAAAAATGGCTCTACGCACAGCCACAGGAGCTTATCACAGCATGGCGACCCGTCTCATCGTCGGAACCTGTTGGACTGGAAGAGGTGGTGGCCCGGGTCCATCCAACGATTCTGATCGGCACAGCGGCCTGCGCCAATGTCTTCGCGGAAAGCATGGTGCGCGAGATGGCAAAACATGTCGCACGCCCCATCATCTTCCCGCTTTCCAACCCGACCTCGAAATGTGAAGCCAGGCCGGAGGACTTGCTGGCCTGGACAGGTGGCCGCGCCCTGATTGCGACGGGCAGCCCGTTCCCCGATGTCACTTCTCAAGGACAAACGTATGCCATTGGGCAATGCAACAACATGTTCATCTTCCCCGGCGTCGGCCTCGGTGTGCTTGCCAGCCAGGCAAAGCGCGTGACGAACGAGATGTTCATCGCCGCTGCGCGCGCCCTCAGCGAGTGTTCACCTGCGCGCAAGAACCCGACTGCTTCGCTCTATCCACGCATAGAGGATGTGCGTGAGGTGTCTCGGAGGGTTGCCCTCGCGGTTGGCCTCGCGGCTCAACAGGTGGGAGTCGCGGACCAAACTACGCCAGAGGAGTTGGAGCGGCGCGTCACGGAGCAGATGTGGGAACCCCATTACCCCCGCCTGCTTCCCAGAAAAGATTAGGCGCGAATTCGACTTGCCTCTTTCACCGTTCTCCTCCTTTGGAGAGAATGCTCCCAGGCAAGATTAGCTTCTTTACCCTATCTTTTCCCAGAGCACCTTTTGCAACTCCTTGTGCTCTGCCGGTGTCAGGTTGAGCTTCAGCAGCATGTCTCGGAAGTGCGTAATCTCATCCGGGAAGTTAGCTTTACGTAAGGCTTTTATCGTGGTTTCGAACAACTCCTTACGTTTTAGCGCTTCTAGAGTGAGTTCGTCCGAAACTCGTCGTTCTTCACGATCTCTTCTGCTGGCCGCTGCCCCTCCTCCGGCTAAGAAGGTGAGGGGGCCTTCCTTGTGAGCGGCCGCGCGCTTGGCCTCTTGCTGGGCCTCCCAGTCTTCCAGGTTGCTAGACATCTTGCACCCGCCTTTCAACAATCACAGGGCAGTACCTGTACCGAGGAGTGACCTCGTCCGGTGAAAAAGGATGTTTGCTTGCTCTTCCACCAGGCATTTCTCCTCACATGAATAATGCTATCAGGCCCCTCTCACCATCGGCTCACAAGGTGTGCGTTTCATCTCACAATACAGTATCATTTTACGCAGTCCCGTCGGCTCATAAAATGATCACAGGCGAACACTTTATCTGATAGATGCCACCAGGTAAGCAGGCGGTAATCAGTTGTGTGGCTGCGGCATAAGGATAAACTGATCTCCTGGCGAGGGCCAGGCCCCCTGTCCAGGAGATCAGTTTATTGTAACAGGCGCAGGCAAAGCCGCGCGGCGCTGATTACGGGTTCACCAGCACTTTTACCATCACTACTCCAACGTCAAATGACGCGCCTCCGGTGTGGACAAGTTCCACGATCCCTTCCTGTGCCCCTGCCTGGAAACTGGCCTGATAGGGTACCTTGACGGTGAATGGACCAGGACCAAAGCCGGCGGTCCCCATGCCATAGGCGCTACCGATAGCGGTATACAGGTGATCCAGGATATAAACGGTCCCAACCTGTGACTCAAACTGCTGCCCGTACCCGGAGACCGTCACCGGATTGCTGATGTGCGTGCTCGGTCCGCTCAGCGGAGACGAAATGTACATCCAATCGGCCTGGACCGCCGTCACTTCCCAGACGCCGTTGACATTTCCCTCGAGTCGCTTGAGTGTGATCCTGGTAGTAGGGCCAAATTTTGCTCCGTTAGGGAAAGCCGCATTGACCTGTGCCGTAAGATCATGAGCGCCGCCACCGCTCACTAGTTGCAGTTGAGCAGGTGGATTGGTGGGAGCAGAGGGCAGGAATTGTGCGACAAATTTTTGGGCTGTCTTCATCGCATCGAGCTTCCAGGTATCTTGCTGAAGCGCAATCTTGTTCTGGGCAACCTCAGCCTGCCAGCGCGTCAAATCGGGATACATGCCAGGGAACACGACCTGAACGAAGGTTCCCGATTTCCCGTTCCACTGGAACTCGCGATATAGGTCTACCGTCAACTGATCGCTGCTCTTGCCTTTGTTGATACTGGAGTTCGGATCTACCTGGCCCGTCAGTACCGTGCTAACGCCACTGATCATCGCACTGCCCCTGGTGAGACCTGGCAGCTTGAAGAGTTGCACGGGGTGAGCATCGGTGATGTGGTCATACGCGTATACATCTACCGTCTGGCTGTCGGTGTGGTACACAGGCACCAGCGCCTGCAACGATGGATCGCCTTTCAAGTTGGCGCAACTGACCGTCCCGATCGAAGAGACGTTCTTGTCTATGCCAACGATCGAATCCCAGTACCCCGCTTGTTGTATGGCGACCGGGCAGGATACCGGCCCCGACACTACGCGCGGCTGTGGGTCAAGCAATACCTTCACCATCACTGTGGCATGAGGCCCGATTCCTATTGGATTCGTCAACTGGACCTCTACCACGCCTTCCTGGGGGCCTTGCTTGAAGCTCGTGTCGTAGCTGACCTGCACCGAGTAGGGTGATATCCCCATGCCGAGACCAGGAATCGCGGTCAGGTGAGTATGTCCAACGATGGTGTACAGGTGATCCAGGATGTACGCTTCGCCGATATCTCCCTCAAAAGCGCTACCCTTGCCTTCGATCTTCACCGGGCTGGCGGCCAGGCTGCGCGACCCGACGGAGGTAAGCACACCGGAGCCGCTCTCAACCCCGATGACTACCCACATATTGTGGGTATTCCCTTCGAGACGGGTGAGCGTCACGGTGATAGACGGCGGTTTGGTACCCGGGGCGTTCTCGACGACTGTAACGGTCGCGTAGACATCCTTCGCCCCTCCGCCTTTGATCAGTGTTGCCGTTGACGGCAGAGTCCAGCCGAAGAACTTCGCGCCCAGTTTTTTCGCCACTTGTACCGGATCATTCTTCCAGGTATCCTTGCCCTGTTTAACCAGGGCCTGGTCGGCCTCGGCCTGGTAGCGTGTCAGGTCGGGGAAGATGCCTGGGAAGACGACCTGTACCAGTGTCCCTTTGCCGGCGTTCCACTTGAATTCGCGGAAGAGATCTCTCGTCCACTGCGAACTGGGTTTGCCAGCGTTCGCGCTGGAGTTTGGATCGACTTGAGCCATCATGACGGTGTTGTAGCCACTGATCTTCGCATCACCTTTGACCAGGCCCTGCAACTTGAAGAGCTGCGTTGGCTTTGCACTGGTAATGAGGTTAAACACGTAGACATCCAGTGTGCTGTTCGCGTCGCGATGACGAACCGTCACCAGCGCCTGCAAAGAGGGATTGCCCAGAACGTTGGCGCAGCTTACCCCCTCTACTTTGCTATCACTCCCTCCGGTACCAAGGATGGCATCCCAATGCGCAGGGTCCCCTATCCCTGATGGACACGCCTGCGGCCCCCAGACCACTCCTGGTACAGGAGTGGGGATGCCTTCACCAGGAGATGCTGATGGTGTGGGCGTCGTCGCCGGAGAAGGTGTGGGTGTCTCTACACCAGTAGTAGCTGTCGGCGTTACGACGCCTGTGGTAGGTGTTGGAGTTTGCGTCGTGGCTGGTGAGCTACCGCGCAGACTCAGAGGTATCATGATCGCAAGCCCAATCACCAGCGCCGCCGTCATCACAATTCCTACGATCACGCTCAAACGATGTTGTTCAAAGTACTTTCGTGTTTTCATAGCGTTCCTCCTCTCCCTTGACCATACTTCACTTCCTTGTAAAGACTCCTTCAAAGGAGATTCATGCAATATGAGCATAGAACGCAAGTATCACACCCGGGGCACAGTTGGCAGGGTTCTTCTCACAGAAGGTTCACATCTTTCAATCCGGGGCGGTGTAAAAAGATACAGAATTGTGAGATGAACCGCTCGACTTGTGAGCCAATGGTGACAGGGACCTGGTAGAGTTATAGAGAAGAAGAGGGATGTTTTGTACCCAGATAGACCAACGTTGTATTGATGAATGATGCTACGTCCCTGGTTGCTCTATAAGGAGCGAAAACGATGCAGAAACGATATGCTTTACCTTTGTTATTCCCGGTTTATGGTTTGCTCTTGCTCCTCGCCGGTTGCGCGACCGTTCAGGCACCTCCCAATCCTACTGCTACTTCTACAGGCGGTCCTTCTTTCACAGAAACTACACCCCTGGTTATTCAACCTCCGTTGTTTGCCGTCAATAGTGTCGCCTGGTCGCCAGATGGGAAGCGCGTCGCCATAGCCAACGCGGATGGCATCTTTCAGGTCTGGGAGGCCGCGACTGGTCGGCTCATCTCAACCCATGATGATCGCGCGCGTGCAACAAAGATCTCCATTCTTGGATGGTCGGCTGATGGGAAGCGCATCATCTCAACCATTCTTGGCCCCGGCACGACCGTGCAAGTCTGGGATGCTGCCACCGGCAACACGCTCGTTATCTTTAGCAATTCGTATCCTGTGGCCGTTTCGCCCGATGGGAAGCTCGTAGCAGTAGGCAGCGGCAGCAGCGTACAAATCTGGGATACGTCCACTGGCCAGCAGATTTTCAGCTTTAGCACAGCTACCGACCACGTGGATCAGCTTGCCTGGTCCCCCGATGGTAGTCTGCTCGCCACCACAAATACACAGCAAACAGCTAATGGCGCAACCGACTTTACCATCCAGGTCTGGAGGGTTGCGACCGGCCAGCATATCTCCACCTATCAGCCTCCTGCTCATAACCATATCTACAATCTCACATGGTCGCCCGATAACAGGCGCATCGCTTCTACAGAGGATCTGGGAGCGGGTACTAATGCGGTCATCGGACGGGTCTGGGATGTGACTGATGGAATGCCCATTTATTCTCTGCAAATTGCTACCGGGCAGTCTTCCGGCCTTGCCTGGTCGCCTGATGGGGCGCGTATCGCATCCTGGTATAATTTCTCTTCAGAGCAGGCAGCGCAGGTCTGGGATGCTGCGACTGGTAAACTGTTGTACAATACGGCAGACCAGGGCGTCATCTCTGTTGCCTGGTCGCCTGATGGCGGACAAATCGCTCTAGCGGATCAGCAGACGAACATGCATATATTGGATGCAGCCACTGGCCAAACACTTCTCACCTATCAAGAGGCAGCCAACCAGCGTAGCGTCACCTGGTCTCCAGATGGGGAGCATCTTGCCAGCGTGGGCGCAGAGGGAACGACGATCTGGGAAGCCGGCGCAGATCACCGCATTGCTTCTATTGCGGCACATCCCCAGGCGGAACACGCGATAGCCTGGTCGCCCGATGGCAAACAGATCGCAGCCGAGGATGGCGCAAACCTGAATGTCGGCTTCTGGGATGCCACCACTGGCGATAGTTTTGGTGATCTCCAATTCTATCATGAGGACGTGTTCAGCCTATTCAATTATAGAAACGCTACCGCCGTTGCCTGGTCGCCTGATGGCGCGCACGTTGCTGCCGGTTGGACCCCCAGTTTCACGTATGGCTCACCCACACAGCAGGTCTATGTCTGGGGCAACTCTCCAGCCATGTGTGGCCTGGATGATAGTTGTCCTATGTCTGGCGGGAGCCATACGGCACCGATCACCGCTCTCGCCTGGTCGCCCGATAGCAAGCGTATAGCCTCTGCCAGCCTGGATAAAACCGTTTTGATCTATGATGTTGCCCACCAGAAAAATCTGCTCATCTACCGGGGTCATACTGATGCGGTGACGGCGGTGGCCTGGTCGCCTGATGGCAAATACATCGCTTCCGCGAGTGCTGATAAGACCGTCCAGATTTGGGATGCAGCAAGCGGAAAGAGAGCGCTCACTTTGAGCGGCTACACGGGAGCGGTGACGGCGGTGGTCTGGTCGCCCGATGGCAGGTACGTCGCCTCCAGCAGTGAAGATGGGACGGTTCGCGTCTGGGATGCGATTCACGGTAAGCTTATACTGACCTATCGCAAGCATACGGGCGTGGTCATGGCGGTAGCCTGGTCGCCCAATGGCCGTTATATTGCATCGGCAGGAGCGGATACAACGGTACAGGTCTGGGATGCGAAGACTGCCAGTACCGTTTTTGTCTATCGTGGTCATCATGCTGTTGTCTTAGCCGTAGCGTGGTCGCCCGATAGCAAGCGCGTCGCCTCGGCAGGCACAGATGGAATGATACAGATCTGGTAGCCCATGAAGAATCATGTGAACTGATCGTGATATCATCGCCAGGAATTGTGATGGTTTTGTCACACCCTCAATGTAGACTCTACATGTGGCCTGTATGAACACGACGAACTTGCTTCAAGACGAGCATTTCTTTTTATCTTATATGCTTCATTCAAAGGAGGTATCATGGCAGTCAAAAGTGATCTCGAGCGCTATCGTATCAATTATCGTGCCGAACAAGAGGGAGCGCTGCTCTACCAGGAACTGGCGAAGGTGGAAACGGATGCCCACCTGGCAGAACTGTACCGCCGTATGGCCGAAGCCGAGCAGCGTCACGCGGCGGTGTGGGCCGAGCGCCTGCGCAGCGCCGGACAATCCGCGTCGGCTTATACGCCTGGCTGGCGCATCCGCGCGCTCGTCTGGATGGCAAAACGCTTCGGGGTCAGTGCGGTGCTGCCGACGGTCTCCACGCTGGAAAGCGATGCCAGCCGCCAGTACGACGAGCAACCTGAGGCGCGGGCTGCCGGGATGCCTGCGGAGGAGCGTTCGCACGCGCGCCTGTTTCGCGCCATACAAACGTCTACGCCAGGAGGGATCGCCGGGCCGGTGTTAGCGCGCTTCGAAGGCAGGCACCGCAACACTGGCGGAAATGCTTTACGCGCAGCCGTTCTGGGTGCGAGTGATGGGCTGACGACGAACCTGAGCCTGGTAATGGGCGTAGCCGGGGCTAACCTCCCGGGACATACGATCCTGTTCACCGGTCTGGCAGGTATGCTGGCCGGAGCACTTTCGATGTCGATCGGCGAATGGCTCTCGGTGCAAAGCGCCCGCGAGTTATATATCCACCAGATTGCTGTCGAGCGACAAGAGCTAGCCGATGTTCCAGAAGAGGAACAAGAGGAACTGTCGCTCATTTACCAGGCTAAGGGCATCGACCCGGAAACCGCCGGGAAGATGGCCGAAAGCATCATTGGGGGGCAGACCCAGGGTGGCGCGCACGCAGCCGCGCTGGATACCCTCGTGCGCGAGGAACTCGGCATCGACCCCAAAGAGCTTGGCGGCTCTGCCTGGGAAGCCTCGCTCACCTCATTCCTGCTTTTTGCTGTTGGAGCTATCATCCCGGTGATCCCGTTCGTGTTCGGCAGCGGGTGGCTGGCAGTGCTCGCCAGTCTACTCCTGGGCATCCTCGGCTTGTTCATCATCGGTGTAGGGATCACCTTGACAACCGGAGCGCCCCTGCTGAAATCAGGTGGCAGACAGGTATTGCTCGGTGTGGCAGCTTCTGCGATCACCTTCGCCTTAGGCTGGCTGGTCGGCGGTCGCCTGGGGTAAGAGAGACGCTGAACACACCATCTTATGCCGTAGCGACTCCCATCAGGAAACGATCGAGGCAGGTATGGAGGCAGGTACCATTAACGATAGAACGAGTAGACAGAAAAGGGTGAGTATGATGCGAGCGCCCCACCAGCGTCTCTGGTGGATGGAGTTGACACGAGGCCTCATTACCTTCGCATTCGGCCTGCTCTTCCTCATCGCCAGGTCCCTCGCCCCTCGTCTCTTCATTTATAGCCTTGGTGTGTATCTGGTCATCGGTGGCCTGCTTGAACTCTATGATGTGCGCAGAAGGAAAGGTATCTCTCAGTTCAGGCCCCTTGATTATGTCGGGGGAGCCATGAGTCTCCTCACGGGACTGCTCAGCCTCATTTTCCCCACCGTTACCCTGTTCTTGCTTGTGGGTATCATCGCGGTGCGCCTCGTCATCAGGAGCTTTTCAGAGATGCGGATCGCTCGACGGGCACGCGGCCCCTCTATCTTTCTTCCCTGGGCCTACAGCGGTTTCTTAGTGCTGCTGAGCCTCTTTCTATTGTTGCTTCCTCTGCTCGCTATTACCCTGCTGGTCGACTTTCTCGGCGGCTATATGTTTGTTGCCGGACTTTTTTTGTTGCTGAGAGGTCTCTCCCTCCGCTTCAGGTCCAGCAGCCTTCCTGCCTCACCCTCTCAACCATCCCAGGCTCCCCCTGGTCTAAGCGATGATCTTTCCCCCTCAACACGCCGCGTCGTGGTCTTCGTCCGGCGAGCGGCGGCAGACGGATTAGGACACATCGCCTGGGGCTTTGAATGGATGAACGGCTGGTTTAACGTGGGATCGGTCGAAAACATCAAAAGCAAACCCTTTGCGAACCCGGAAGACATGGACTTCTGGTGTACGCATACCCTGGACCCCATGGCGACGATACAGAAGCGGGAGTATCCCTACGATGAGTACAAGCTCTTCTTTGTGACACAGCCCTGCCCGAAAGATGCCTGGAAGACGGTCATCTGGGAAAGCCAGCAGCCCTACTCCTTCGTGCATCATAACTGCTGTGACGTGACCTACGAGGTCCTGCATACCTACGGCTGCACGCAGTTGCTCGATCCGGCTAAAGAATACGTGCCCAATGACTGGTACGATGCCTTACCCGGCGCGAGCTACGAGATCGCGACGTACCCTGCCATTCCGGTCTACTTGCACCAGCAGTCGCGGCGTGAGATCGCGACGCGCGAAATTGCCCTCGCTATCTCCTCGCGCATGAAGGGATCGCCGCCGCCCTGGCTCGTGCATCGCTGGCGGGCCTGGGAAGAACTCACGCAGGTGTGGGAAATGATGATCGGGCATGTCCTAACCCTGTATACCTCGGGCATCAAGCTCATCGCGCAGCGTCTGCGCAGGCGTACGCCCCATCCATAACCTGATGCCCTGGTGAGGCCGATACGCCCCTACAGCGCTCCAACTACAAAACGCTTGTCCGCGCAGGCAACGGAGATGAAAAGCGTGGTCCAGATTCTCTACCGGAGGCTTGCCCGAATGTGACCTTTGCGTGAGAACCTGCGCATCCCTGTGACTGTTCCGTGATACGAGAGGCATACAATACGAATGGTATGTCGCTTTTGAAGTCGGGCTATGAGAAGAGCCTGGATCAACGCCTGCCTCTCAAACGAGGCAACCGGAAAGGAGTGTACGATGTTCGACGATAGCTCTAATCCCTGGGAGGTCAGGGAGATCGATTTTCCTGCTGGATCTCGCGTTGTTTCGCAAGCAGACCTGTTGAGGAGCCACACCGGTGGCGATCATTCGCATTGTATAATAATATTGCTGAATAGAAAGAAAAAGCCTACATTGACAGTGGAAAGGATAGGACAATGGCCGCACAGATAGGGACGCGTCGCTTCGTGGTGGGTGAGCATCTCCATATCGCGGTCAAGAACGATTTCGGCACCATTCGCGCCTTCCGAGGCGCTCACCAGGATTACGACATGGGAAGGTGAGAACAACGATTATTGAACGCGCAAGAGCTAAACGCAACAGTTGAGGTACAGGGTCTGGCGGAACGCGAGGTCGCGGATCGACGCAGGCGCGGCCTGGGCAACGTGTTGCCCGTAAAGACCACCCGTACCTACGCGCAGATACTCCGTGAGAATGTGCTTGTACCCGTCAACATCATCATGTTCGTGTTGGGATTGGCCCTGATGATCCTGGGACAGGTCTCGGACGCGCTGATCTCTGTCGGAGTAGCGTTCTTCAACGTGTTGGTGGGCACGGTGCAGGAAATCCGGGCGAAGCGCATCCTCGACCGCATCACGCTGCTGACCCGTCCCAAAGTGACCGTCATACGCGACGGGCAGGAGCAGGTCGTCGATCCGAGCGACATAGTGATCGGGGACCTCCTGCTCCTTCGCCCGGGCGACCAGGTCGTCGTTGATGGGCGAGTGGTGAATGATGCGCGACTGGAAGTGGACGAATCGCTCCTGTCCGGTGAGTCGGAACCCGTGGTGAAACAGCAGCACGACTGGCTGTATTCGGGCAGTTTCTGCGCAAGCGGCAGCGCCTACTACCTGGCCGAAAAGGTTGGGTCCGAGAGCGTCGCCGGTCAGCTCGCCATGGGAGCCAGGGCATTCCGCCGCGTCTATACACCCCTGCAGAGGCAGATCAACCTGATCCTGCAAGTTATGCTGCTGGTCGCCATCTTCTTTGAGATCCTGCTGGCGCTCGCCGTGCATGACAACCGCGTCTCCCTCGTAAACAGCGTGAAGATGGCGGTGGTCGTCATCGGCATCGTCCCAAAGGGTTTGTTGCTGGCGACGAGCGTGGCCTACGCCCTGGGAGCCGTGCGCATCGTCGGCAAAGGTGCCCTGGTACAGCAGGCCAACGCTATAGAAGCGTTGAGCAATATTGATGTGCTCTGTCTCGATAAGACCGGCACACTCACCGCAAATGCGCTGGTGCTTGAACACCTCTATCCCCTACGCATTGAAGAAGCCTGGCTGCGACGCCTGCTGGGCAACTATGTCGCGAGCACATCGGTCGGCAATCTTACCAGCGCAGCTATCGGCACGGCATGTCCAGGCCAACCCCTACACGTGTGTGAGGAGGTGGCGTTCTCCTCGGCGCGCAAATGGAGCGCGCTCTCCTTCGACGATGAGCGGCTGCATGGAAGCTATGTGCTGGGCGCGCCGGATATCCTCCAGCCGCACCTGCGCGAGGGGCTGGACAAGGACGGGAAGGCTCTCATACAGGCGGAAACCAACCAGGGGAGGCGAGTGCTGCTTTTTGCCTCCTGCTCAGCAGTCGATCCCTTACACGACAGCCGCGGCGATCCGCTATTGCCACACGCTCTCGATCCGCTTGGCATCGTCAGCCTGAGCGATCAGCTCCGCCCGGAGGCCCGGACAACTTTGGGCGGTTTCGCGGAATCTGGCATCCAGCTCAAGGTGATCTCCGGCGATCATCCGGAGACCGTGGCGGCCCTGGCGAAACAGGCGGGCTTCGCGGCAAGCGGGAGTACTATCTCTGGGGAGGACCTGGCCGGCATGGACTCAATGCAACTGGCACAGGCGGCGGAAGAGTATGCCATATTTGGCCGCATCACGCCGCAGCAAAAAGCGCGGCTGGTGCAAGCTCTGCGCGAACACGGCCATAGCGTGGCGATGATCGGCGACGGCGTCAACGACGTGCTTTCGCTCAAGCAGGCCACCCTGGGTATCGCCATGCAGAGCGGTAGCGCAGCAACGCGCGGCGTCGCTGATATCGTACTGCTACAGGACTCCTTCGCCGCCCTGCCCCAGGTGTTTCGCGAGGGGCAGCGCATCCGTCAAGGTATGCACAATATCTTGAAGCTCTTCCTGACCCGCGTCCTCTACATGATGTGCTTACTGGTAACGATCATGATCGTGGACGGTTTTCCTTTCGTTCCCAGGCAGAACGCCATCTTGACCTTGTTGACGGAGGGTATTCCGGCCCTGGCGCTGGCATCGTGGGCGAAGCCTCGCGCATTCGAGCCGAAACGCGCGCTTCCTTCGCTGTTGCACTTCGTTATCCCGGCGGCAGCGACGTTGAGCCTGGCCGCGCTGGGCGTCTTCATGGTGGCTTTCACAAACGATGCGCAACTGCCGGTCGCACAGAGCGCGCTCACTTCTTTTACCATCACAAGCGGACTAATGCTGATCCCCTTCGTTGTTCCGCCTGTGAAGGTCTGGGTCGGTGGGAGCAGCCTTGGAGACGACTGGCGTCCAACGCTGCTAGCATTTGGGCTGCTGGCCGGCTACGCGGCGCTGCTCGCCATTCCACCCTTGCGCGCTTTCTTCGAACTGACAGCGCTCGACGCCCGCAGTTACCTGTTGATCGGACTGGCGGCCCTGGCCTGGCTACTGGTGCTGCGCTGGATATGGCGCGTCCGGCTTCTCGAGCGCTTCCTGCAACTGGATTGGAGGGAAGAGTGACGATGGAGAGGAGCAAACGGGAGCGACCGGTTCCTGATCAGCTATGCCGCCTGGTGCGTAGGATACTCCAGGCGAGGAATACGCCGAGCACCGACACGATGACGAAGCCGGTGATAAAGAGCGCGCCGATCCAGGTCAGGCCGTTGATCGGGTGGACAAAATAGGCCAGAGTCAGGATGGCCAGTCCAATGATGAACGCTGCCGCGATGATGCCGAGTACCAGGCGATTGACCAGTCGCTCGAGGCGGTTGATCAATGGTTCAAACGCTGTGGGATGCATCCCGATTTCCAGGTCGCCGCGCTCCACATCTCCGAGGATACGGCGCAGTTGTTGCGGCAATTCTAGGCCCAGCCGGGCGGCATCTCTGCTCACCTGGCCTATGCGGGGCAGCCAGAAGAAAGGGTTGTATTGCTGAATGAGCAGCAGCCGGGTATAGGGTGCCAGCAGTTTGGCCAGGTTGAAGGAGGGATCTAACTGCGTTCCCAGTCCCTCATCCATCACCAGTGTTTTACAGAGTAATGCCAGTTCGGGGGGCATACGCAGGTAATGCTGCCGGATGATCGCAAAGAAGTCGCTCAGGAATGGACCAAGTGTGACCTCACCCAGTGGCCGATCATAGTATTTTCCCAGCACGCGCTCCATGTCGCCGCGCAACTGCACGCGGTCGATACGCTGTCGCGAGATGCCGAGGCGAAGGAGTGTATCGACGAGCCGCTCGCTTTGATGGCTCGTGATGGCCAGCAGGAGATCGATCAATTGTTCCTGGGTATCTGCGCCAACCGTACCTACCATCCCATAGTCGATCAAGCCGATGCGTCCATCCGACTCGATAAAGAAGTTCCCGGCATGAGGATCGGCGTGATAGAAACCGTCCTCGAACACCATTTTGAGCAGCACGCGCGTTGCTCGCTCGGCCAGTGCAGGACGAGCGATGCCAGCATCATCGAGAGCAGCCAGGTCGCTGATCTTGATCCCCCGTATGCGTTCAAGGGTGAGCACCCGTTCCGTCGTCGTTTCCCAGTATACCTTCGGAATGTGGAGAGAGGGATTCCCCGCGAAATTGGCGGCAAAGCGCTCGGCGTTGTGCCCCTCACGAATGTAATCCAGTTCTGAACGGAGTGTCTCGGCAAACTCCTGAACAAGCGACGGAAGATCGTACTGTTGGGCGATAGCCCAGCGCCGACTGGCAGCCACGGCCAGCGACTGCATGATCTCCAGGTCCTCCTCAATACATTCGACGACGCCCGGCCTACGCACTTTGACAATAACTTCAACGCCGCCGTGGAGTGTCGCCGCATGAACCTGCCCAATTGAGGCTGCTGCGAGAGGCTCATGATCGAAGGAGGCGAACACCTCGTGAAGTGGACGCCCCAGCGCTGTTTGCACGACCTCTTCAATGACGTTGCCCGGTAAAGGTGTGACCTGGTCCTGCAACCTGGCGAGTTCAACTTGATAAGCGGAGGGGAGCAGGTCAGCACGCGTGGAAAGGATTTGTCCCAGCTTGATAAAGGTCGCACCCAGTTCCTCGAGTGCTTTCCGCAGGTGCTCCGGCGTGCGAGAGGAGGATGAACGATGCGGTGAGCTATGCAAACCACGCGCGAAAGGCACAAAACGTTCGAGTCCGAAGACACCCACGAGGGAACTGAAGCCGTGTCGAACAAGCACTTCCGCGATCTGACGATATCTTTTCAGATGAGCAGGGGTATATCTGTGCGCCAAGTAGCCACCCTCTTTCTCTCCTATCATTTTATCAGAATCAGATTTCCCGTCTCTTCACCTGCTTCCCCCGTCCAGTCCAAGTCCGCGCCTGATTTCCAGGAAACGCACGATGTCCTCGCGGCTCAACACACCAACCAGGCGACCATCCTCTACGACGGGTATCTGGTTCACATCCTGGCCAACCATGAGCGGCAAGGCCTCGTTCAAGCTTTGCTGCGGAGTAGCAGCGTGTAGGCGTTCCAGGGGGGTCATCGCGAATCCAACGGGAGTCTGCGCCCACTCATCACGCGGAATATGGCGGATGTCACCCAGTGTGATCAGGCCGGCGAGGAACTCGCCCTGCATCACGAACGCGCTGCGCCATCCATGGGGCAGCAGCAGCTCATCTACCAGCTTTTGCAGGGAAATGTTAGCAGGAACCGTGTTGGGGCTGGTGTTCATGACCCTGCTCACCGTCACCCCCTTGAACACTGCCTCGAACATCGCCTGGGAGTTGGCCGACTGCGCCCCACTCAACAGGAACCAGCCCATCAGGCCGAGCCAGACACCATCTAAGATGTACCCGCCAAAGATCAGATAGAAGCCCACGAATATCAGGAGATAGGCGATCCCCTGGCCTGCGAACGTGGCCACGCGCGTGGCGGTTCGCACATTACCGCTGATCTTCCAGACGATCGAGCGCAAGACGCGCCCGCCATCAAGTGGGAAAGCCGGCACCAGATTGAAGATACCCAGCAGTATATTCAACACGGCCAGAGTTCCCAGAATAGCTGAAAGCTGCGAAGGGCCTCCCTGCAGAGCGATGAACAGCAGGTAAGACAGGCCGCCTATCAGCAGGCTTGTCAGCGGGCCGACGAAGGCCATCTGAAACTCCACGCCCGGGCTCTTTGGCTCCTGCTCGATGTTGGAGACACCCCCGAAGATGAGCAGAGTGATGCTTCTCACCGGCAAGCCACGCGAGCGCGCGACTAGCGAGTGCGCCAGTTCATGCACTAGCACCGAGGCGAACAGCAGCAACGTGGAAAGCAGGCTGACGAGCCAGTAGGTGAGAGTCGACCAGCCCTGGTAGATGGCGGGGAACCAGCCCGTCGCCAGCGACCAGGTGAGCAGCACCACAATAATGAGCCAGCTCACGTGGATAGAGATCTCAATGCCGGCAATTTTGCCGAGACGCAGTGATCCAGGCATTACACGCCTCCCCTCATCCTTCTCTCACAGGCCGCACGATCAAGATCGGCAGTTTTGTCGTTTCGAGGAGACGCTCGGTCACACTGCCCATCACCCAGCGCTGCAGCCCGTGCCGACCGTGGGTGGAGATGGCGATCAGGTCGCTGACACCGCTGCTCCCCATTTTCTTTCCCTCGCCTCTGTTTTCCGCGAGGTTCACCAGCGCGTCAGCCACATCTGACTCCAGTTCGACCGAATAGGTAAGTGAGAGTTCGCTTTCCTGCTCGGTGGCCTGCAGGCGCTCCTTCACGCTTGCCAGGTACGCCTGCGCCCGCTGGAGCGTTTGTTGGTTCAGTTCGCTCACAAAGCCCTCTTCTGCCCTGGTTGCAAAGGGCTTGACCACCTGGGCCAGGTGCAGCGCTCCCCTTGCGGGAGCAGCCAGCGCTGCCACGAGGCGGGTAGCTGGTGCCAGCGCGGTCTCGGCAAGCTCCGAGCCATCCAGCGGGACGAGCGCGCGGAGAGGTCGCACGGCGTTCGGGTCTGCCAGCCGCGGAGCGGGTTCGCTCTCCCGCAGGATGAAGATGGGCACCAGGCTCTCGTGGGCCAGAGTATGTGCTACGCTGCCCAGCACCCAACGTGTGAAGCCCGTCCTGCCGTGGCTGCACAACACGATGAGATCGACCTCGCCCGACCTGACCTCTGCCAGGATGCATTGGGCAGGTATCCCAAAGATGACCTCGGTCGTTATCTGGATTCCCGCAAGCGTGGGGGATGCAGCCATTGTTTGGAGGTAGTCGGTCGCCGAGGTCATGTCGGATTCGATCAGTTGCTCGGTCATCAGGGGGACCATAGCAAGTCCGCCGCCGTAGTCAATCAGGGGGCTGACCACCTCCAGGAGATGAATAGAGCCGCCCGAGGCCCGCGCGATGCGCGCCGCAATTGGCAGGGCATACTCTGCACGAACAGAACCATCCAGAGGAACCAGTATTCGTTTAAACATCGTAACTCTCCTTTGTCGATCGCCGATAGCTTCCTCAACGATCTCCATCCCTGCCAGAACACCTCCCGCGATCAGACGAATTGCGTCTGTACGTTTGCCGATGTCGCGTATTGGCACGTGCATCAGCAACGTGTTCAGGTATTTCCTCCTTGTAGCATAGGCTTTGCAGGTCACATGCGCATCACACGCCGGAACATCCTACTCACAAAACGCTCACAAGGGTACCCTGCCTCTGTCGGAGCTTGAGCATTACCATACGCCTGATCAATTTCGCAAGAACGAGCGCCATTCATAGCTCACGTTGGCGGCATCTGCGGCGACTGCAGGAATCAAAGGCTTCAATATCTCCCATTGTGCATCGGTCAGGTCCGATAGATAGGCGTTTCGTTTTGGCATCTCGTTCCTCCAGGGATGTGCTTGTTCTCCTTCTCTTTATCGGCTTCTTGACCCCATCCTCACAGTCTCTGAGAGGGTATGAGTGTTATGAGAAAAAAAACAACAAATGGCGACATAATCGAGGGGTCATCACCCTATCATAAATGCCCTTTGTGGGAAATGAATTACTTCACATTAGCCTGCGGGAGCCACAGTTTCAGTTTAATATAGCATGTTATTGAGATATAATTGTGATATAAATGTGCTCTATTTGTGACTAATTTCTATTGTATAATCTGTAATATAAATGTATTTTATGAATAGTTCCCAGGAAGGGAACCGATGGTGTGTCAATGACCATCAAATAAATTCAAGGAAAGAAGGTTTGTTCAACGATGAAGAAACGTTTAGCCTTATCGACAGTGGTAATGCTCTTCCTCGTGCTAGCCAGTTCTGCATTCACATTTGCTCCTACTACTCAAACAACCGGGAGTAGCGTCTCCGCCGCGGTTCGATGGAGTGGATGGAGCGAGGTAAGTGGGAAAGGATTAACCTATTCCGCCCTGGCGACCACCAATTATAACGGGAGGGATTACGTTTTCGCCCGAGGTACCGACAATAAGATCTATGTCAATAGCTTTAACGCCACGAGTGGTAAGTGGAGCGGATGGAGCGAGGTTCCTGGTGGTGGGCGCACCTACTCCGCCCTGGCGACCACCAACTACGCAGGCAAGTTGTACGTATTTGCTCACGGCACCGACAACAAGATCTACCTCAACCGCTTCAACGCCATATCGAATACGTGGAGCGGATGGAGCGTGGTTCCCGGTGGCGGGCGCACCTACTCCGCCCTGGCTGCGACAACCTACGAAAGCAACATGTACATATTCGTTCGGGGGACGGACAACAAGATCTACGTCGACCGCTTTAACGCCACGAGTAGTAAGTGGAGCGGATGGAGCGAGGTTCCCGGCGGCGGGCGCACCTACTCCGCCCTGGCTGCAAGCAGCTATGTTGACAAGTTGTACGTGTTCGCTCACGGCACGGATAACAAGATCTACCTCAACACATTGCACATTTAAGCGAGGGTTGCGACGAGCTGATGAAACAGCCATCATCCTCAAATTGGGGATGAGAAGCCAGCCACGTAGAATTGTGAGCTGAGCATAAGGGTTAGAGCGGTGCCGCCATGTGACGGTGCCGCTTTTCCGCCAGACAGCATCAATAGCGCAAGAGGCGCTGCACAAGGGAAGCAAGAACACGTAATCGAAAGGGAAACTGACGGGACAGGTCTATAATGAGCAGTAGCGAAACTGTATGCGTGACAAGAGAAACAGAGGAAAGAGAGAAAGACCATGAACAAAACCGAAACCAATCTACAAGAGGCCATAACGGGCGAGGCGAGAGCGCGCCTGAAGTATACCGCTTTCGCGATGCAGGCCATGCAGGAGGGGCATCCCGAGATTGCGCAACTCTTCCTGGAGGCTGCCGGTGCCGAAACGATCCACGGCATCAGCCACCTGCGGGTCGCAGGGGGTATCACCACGACACTGGCGCACCTGGACGAGGCGGCCAACGGAGAAGACGACGAGATCGAGGAAATGTATCCGCGCTTCATCCGCGAGGCCGAGGAGGAGGGGCGCGCTGACGCCGCCGCCAGCTTCCGCCTGGCGCTCGAGCGCGAAAAGCATCACCGGGCCATGTTCAAGGACGCTTTCGGGCCATACAAGAAGTGAGCCATGTTGCGTTTGGTGGAATCGACCACAAGCGCATTCACACTTTGTGACGCTGATAGACCCATTCGGCACCGACGATCAAGCTGCAAGACTATCTATCAACTGCTCCCGCCCGCAGAATTCTCCGCCCGAACCAGTAACAGCGGGCGAATCCTTCGTCCTGTAATGAGCGGCGCGACGCTCCCTGTCAAAAGAGCAGCCAGACCTGTTCGCCCATGGCTGGCCATCACGATCAGGTCAACGTTCAGGCGCTCGGCGAGACCGAGTACAACGGGTACGATATCGCCTCGCAAGACTTCAGCCTGGGCCACTACTCCCTCCGCGCGGCAGCGGGCGACAGCCTGTTCCAGGTAGTCCTCAGCGCCCTGTTGCGACAGGTCAAGGATTGCCCGCATGGTAGTAGGGAGAAGTAAGCCCGATACTGCTCGTTCCCCCGAGAGCGTTGCCAGGGTTGGAATCACCAGCACCAGGTGTAGTTGCGCGCCAAAAGCTCGGGCTATTGTAATGGCTACAGGGAGCGCGGGTTCGTGAGCAACTGTGCCATCGAGCGGGACGAGGATACGCTGGAGATTGAAAGGGGAGAGAGAACCATCCTCTCGCGGAAACAAAAGTAGGATTGATTGGGTGCCTCGCTGAAGCGCCTGCTGCGCGTTGCTGCCAAAAAGGAACTCACGTAGTCCACCGTGACCATGCGTACACATGATGACCAGGTCCGCGTTCGTCTCCTGGGCATGCTGCACGATGCTTCGCGCGACATTGTCTTCCTTGTCCGTGTGTACATGTATTTCAACCGGGATAGCAGAGGATCGCAACTCTCTTGCGACCTCCTCGAGGTAGGCCTGCGCCTGGACAACGCCATGCAGGTGCGGCTCTCCATGAACGGCTGCTGGAGGATGCTCTTCCAGGATATGCAATAAGATCACCTGCGCCTGGAAGCGGCCTGCCACTTGCTGGACGACGGGAAGCACCGACTCCGCGAGGCGCGAGCCATCGAGCGGGACAAGAAAACGGAGATTGCCCTGTTTCGCTTGTTGTTCCATTGCCTTTACCCTCCAAAGAATACATGGTAGAGGAGGAAAATGTTGAGCGCGATGATGAGCCCTGCGACCATTCCAGCAAGTACCGTCGTCAACCGGTAGTTCACCAACTCCCCCATCACATCCCTGCGCCGGGTGAACATTACCAGAGGGACAAGGGCAAAAGGAATACCAAAGCTGAGGATCACCTGGCTCATGACGAGCGTGCGTGTGAGATCAAATCCCACGAGGATGACCAATAGCGATGGGAGCATGGTGATTGAGCGCCGTATCCAGACCGGAATGCTCCGGCGGAGAAAGCCCTGCATAATAACCTGGCCCGCCATCGTCCCGACCGTCGTGGATGACAGGCCAGATGCCAGCAGCGAGATAGCGAACACCCAGCTTGCTGCCGGCCCCAGTAAAGGGGCAAGCGTCCTGTACGCCTCCTCTATCGTGCCGACGTGGCTCAAGCCCGCGACGTAGAATGTCGAGGCCGCCATGATCAGCATGGCCGCGTTGACACATCCTGCGAGGCTCATCGCAATGACAACGTCAGCTTTCTCGAAACGCAGTAACTTTTTGAGGAGAGCCGGAGTGCGAGTGACGATGCGCCCCTGTGTCAGAGCGGAGTGCAGGAAGATGACGTGCGGCATCACGGTTGCACCGAGAATTCCCGATGCCAGCAGGATGCTCTCCGTGCCGTTGAATTGCGGAATAACGGCATGGTATGCTATTATTCCCCACGCAGGCCGATCAAGCAGCGTCTCAATCACATAGCAAAGCGCGATCACTCCGACCATGGCAGCGATCACCACCTCCATCGGACGGAAGCCGTAGCGATCCAATCCCAGGATCACGAACGTCACGAGAGCCGTCAGGATACCGCCCCAGAGCAGCGGGATATGGAAGAGTAACTGGAAACCAAGAGCTGCGCCCAGGAACTCAGCCAGGTCCGTTGCGATAGCCACGATTTCCGCCAGGACCCACATCCCCCAGACAACCGGCTGGGGAAAGTGCTCACGGCACAACTCGGCAAGGTTGTGGCCCGTGGCAATACCGAGCTTTGCCGAAAGCATCTGAATGAGCATAGCCATCAGATTGCTCGCCACAATGACCCAGACCAGCATATACCCAAAGCTCGCGCCACCCTGAATATTCGTGGCGAAGTTGCCCGGGTCGATGTAGGCGATACTGGCGATAAATGCTGGGCCGAGGAAAGGCAGGAGGCGGCGCATGAATCCTTTTTTGCTCTTCCCACTGAGAACCTCGGTGGCAGCGCGAATAGTTCCGGCATCGCCAGGCCCGATTTCAGTTGTCTTTTTCTGCTCATCAGATAGCATAGCGAAGTGTCCTCATCACAGCAGTGATATAGCATCTCGTATTGTTGCCTTGAGGCATGGCCCTGGCTCTCTTTTGCTGCAATCGTTCCTCCCTCCATTCTGTCACACCCTACGTCTATTGTACCTGCCGAATCCAGGCAATGCCATCAAAAGCGCTGCATTCTGCTGCTTGAAAAACAACTTTCATGGATGTCCGGCAGCCTCAGCTCTGGAAAAGCGCCTGATAAAGCATTCCGAGTTTTTCTCGCGTTTCTGTTAGTATTTTGTGAGAAGGGTGATTCATTTTGTGAAACGGTTGAGACTCTTTTATTCTACACTTGCTGCAATAGCAGGGGGATGAAACACATGAAAATACCTATGAGGGAATTTTGCTCTTTTAAGAAGCACTTCTTGCTAAACAAAAGGTTCTTGCAACATGGCAGTACGTAATCAAGAGATTCAGGGTAGGATATTGACCATCGAACACCCAACAGAGAGTTCTCCCGCACTCATGGTTTTCTCCGGGAATGCAGGACAATTACTCCGGGGTGATATCCCAACGGCCAATATTCTTAAAGCAATGAGGCAGCGCGCTCAACGGAATGGGGTCGCTTTTGTCATGCATTTTCAGGAAGCAGGCACCGTAAGAAAAAACAGCGCGGGTATGACAAGGCTTCTTGAAGATGTTTTTGGAGATGAAGTCATTATTTTTCGGTATGGTCCGCAAGAATCAGAAGGCCAAATCCGTGAAGGTCTTGATCAATATATCGTTTCTTCAAACAATCTCTCGGTTCGTGCTCGAAGCGTCGTTCACCTGCCGGTCGTTGAACGAAATGTCATGAGAAGAAATCAGCGTGTAGCGGTGAATACCAGTTATGATTTTGTTTTCCCTGACGGGGAGCAAGGGTATCTGGAAACGACGGGGTTTCACTATGACCTCGGTTTAACTCCGCTCAGCAAAAGAATCAGCCGCTTACAGGCAGTAGAAACAAGACGGGGTGTGGAGAAATTGATACTGCAAGACATTGACCAGCAAGGGAGCTATTTTAATCGGGCTGCGGGAAGTCCGCAAAAGGGATTGGTCACTTTCAGCGGCGATGGGAATACGCGCGGTTTTATCGGATCACGCTGGCAAATGGACCGTATCGCAGCAATAAAAAGAGGGCTCGGAGACGATGTGGTGGAAGCGACCGAGGAAATTAGTGTGACCGCCCATCTCACCCACAGTATTCAACAGGAATTTATAGGCAAACAGCATCCTTTGCTCAATTTCACGAGCAATATCATCGATAATTTGATTGATGCAATTGATGACACGACAGGAAGCAAATGGGGGGAGAGAAAATTAGATCATCAATTTTACCGGGATTTT
>DATLSI010000313.1:0-5936 GCA_035534255.1 Ktedonobacteraceae bacterium
CGCCACGCGCGGACTCGGCGACATCCTGGTCTATATCGCCATGGGCTTTCTGATGACATGGGGCGCGTACTACGTGCAGGTACCGCGCTGGTCGTGGGCGGCCTTCGCGGCCAGTGTGCCGGTTGGCTTCATCGTGACTGCTATCCTCAATATGAACAACGTGCGCGATTACCAGGACGACCTGGCGGTGCATAAACGCACGCTGCCGGTTCGTTTCGGCCTGCCCTTCGGACGGCGTTTTCACGCTTTCCTGCTCATCGGTAGCTACGTGGCTATAACCGTTTTCGTGCTGGTCCGGCTGTTGCCCTGGTATAGCCTGCTTGTGTGGCTTACCTTCCCTCTCGCCTTTAGCAATGTGCGCTCGGTGCTATCAGCCACCGAACGCACAGTCTATGCCATAGGCATCAAACGCACCTCGCTCCTGCACTTGCAATTCTGCGTCGTGCTGGCGGCGGCCATATTGATCGCGACGGTGGTCAAGTAATGACGGGTGTTGTATACTAAATGGGTTCACACTTCACAAAGGAAAGCAGGTTTCTACTTTGGCAATTCGCATTGATGTCTGGTCGGACTTCGTTTGACCCTTTTGCTTTTTAGTCTCCTCCAGTCTGGAGAAGCTTGAAGATACGTATGATGTTGCCATTCACTGGCGCTCATTTGAATTGCGACCGGCTGGTTCTCCCCCTATGCCGCCGGAGTATAAAGCCCGCATAGAAGCCGGGCGACCGGTGCTAGAAAAAAGCGCGCGTGAGCAGTACGGCCTGGAGTTGAACGTCGGGCCATCGGGCATTAACAGCCGCCCCGCGCTGATCGCGGCAAAATTCGCCGAGTCCCAGGGCCTGGGCAATGCCTTCCACAAAGCTGTCATGCACGCCTACTGGCAGCAAGCCCAATCGATCGACGACCCGCAGGTGCTAAAAGAAATCGCGCAAGAGGTTGGCCTCGACACCGAACATTTCGACGCGGCCCTGGCGAACGCGGAATATGACGCGCAAGTCTCCGCCGATGTCGAGATGGCGCGTGAATATGGCATCAGCGCCGTACCCGCGCTCGTCTTCGTTGATAAGTACCTTGTCGTAGGCGCACAGCCCTATGAAGTACTCCAGCAGGTGGTCGAGAAGGTGCTGGAGGAAGGTTAGACGTACAAAAAGAGGAGGGGTTCTGTACAGAACCCTTCCTCTTTTTGTACGTCTAACCTGGCTTAACAGTTCTGCGATAGCGTGCTGAATGTTCCCAGGTAGGTATAGCGGGCCTTATAGCCAATAGATGGTGCCTGGCGTGCGAACCAGGAATAGAACGCCTCGTCCTGCATGTGCTGGGTAAAGCCAGTGACGGTGAAGACCACACCAACCAGGGGATCCCCGACCTCAAGAAGGTTATTGCACCCGTACTGCGGCGCAATCGGAGAAGTCCAGTTGGGAACGACGTTGTTGGTGAAAGGATCGTTCAGCCATTCGGCCAACTCGTGGCTCAGCGCGCTGACATCTTCGCCAAAGTTGCCCAGTACTCCCGCGTCGGCGTTTACTGACCAGATGTAGGTTTGCAGCCCGGCGCTATTTTGCACGGCGTTATGATAGCCGCCGATGCAGCAATTGCCGAGGCTGGGCGCGCCCGATGACAGGTAGACATTGTCAGACAGGAAAATCGGCAGCATATTGGGCGTAAATTTCAACGAAATCAGCAATTTCTGGAGCGTGGGGTCGAACCAGTTGACATTGACGATACCAATGGTCTTGCCGGAACTGGTATCTTTCACCGTTTTGCCATCGACTGCCGGAATTTTGATGGTAACAGCAGCATGAACGGTGGGTACCCCCATATATACGTGGTAATTTGTAGCGGTTGTGGAGGCATATTTCCAGAACTCCGCGCGTTGAATGGCATCCCCATACTGAGTTGTGCCGCTCAAGAACTTCGCATTTTTGAAAATTGGAGAGCCGGTTGTATTCGCTACCTTCTTTACTCCACTAAAGCTCGTACCATTAGAAAAGGTCAAAATGAGTGGAACGATGGTGACGGGAATAGTGGAGGTGGCAGAACCATTGGCCGGGTTCGTTCCAACCATTGAATAGGAGTATGTCTTTCCACCATACGTAAATGATGATGACCAGCTTGCGAGCGAGGCATTCGCTTTAGCCGATTTTGCTGTGCCGCTAAAATTATGGTGGAAGTAGTAGTATTGCGGTTTGCTACCGGCAGAAGTACCCGCGGCGTGGGTTGGCGCTGCTGTTGTCGAAAATACGCTGAATGCCAGCGCCGCGATCATTACTACGCTGAGCGCAGCGAGGAGCCGCAAAAATAATTTGCGTGAAATCATAGCGATCCTTTCTTTGCAGTTCACTTTTGTGCGGCTAGCAAAAGCCTGGAGTTATGAAGCGAAGTGAACTATTTTCCCCCTTGATATGCTTCACAGATAACAGTATACAGAAGCATACTTCCATTCTGCTTTAAGATGGCTTCTCTAAGACATAAGTACTATATCCGTCTGCTTGTATGTAGAAGCGCTTAAGGGGGTCTCTATTCTTCGGGGTGAAAGATACAGTAGATTGTAGGGACGCGATCAATCGCGTCCGCGTGGGCGAGGATCGGCGTGAGCGGACGCGATCGATCGCGTCCCTACAATCTACCCGGAAGCACCATGTCTCTGCGGACAGGGACGAAGATGAAATTAGCGCGCAATCAACGAGCATGCCTCGATACAGAGGCGCGTAAGCTGTGCCAATCCGTCGCCAATTGGCGGCACGTAGAGAAACTCTTCAAGCGTGTGGAATCGTTCTACCCGCGTGATGCCGATACACACCGCTGGAATATTGAGACTGATGGGGATATTCGCATCGGTGCTGGAGGCTTCATACTCTGGTTTCAACCCGATCCATGAAATTGCTCCGCTTGCCAGTTGCACGAGTGGATCCGCCTGGCTGCGCTCTCCAGCCGGGCGCTCGCCAAGTACTTCAATCTCTGTTTGCAGGCCAGGGCCAGCGCGCCTCTCAACGATTATTCTCACCTTGTCGGCAATACGTTCAAGGGCAGCCATGTCAGTTGAACGCAAATCAAGCAGGGCCGATGCGCGCGGCGCGATAGTGTTGACGCTGGTGCCACCTTCGATGATGCCCACGTTGAAGGTGGTCTTTGGCTGTTGTGGAACTTTAAGTTCTGCGATGGCGGCGATGATGCGTCCCAACCCGTGGATCGCGCTCGGCGTTCCGAACGCTCCATAGGAATGACCACCGGGACCGCGTACAGTAATGCGCCAGCGTTTGGAGCCGACCGCGCCGTGAGTGATTGTGCCAAGCTTGCCATCGATTGCGATGACCGCGCCCAATTGCGACCGGTAACGCTCAACGGCAGTGCGCGCGCCGAGCAGGTTTCCCAGTCCCTCCTCGCCCACATCTGCGACCGCGATGATATCGGCCCCGGTCTCTATCTTCAACTCGTCGAGTACGTCCAGCATGCTTAGCATAGCCGCCACATGCACGCTGTTATCACCAATACCGGGTCCGCGCAAGATGTCTCCCTGGCGTTCGACGGGAATGGGCGTCGTTTGTGGGAATACCGTGTCAATGTGTGCCAGTAACATCAACGCCGGCCCATTCTCGCGCTTACCACGCCTGATGTAGACATTGCTGACCGCATCGATTTCCGGCCTATAGCCCCGCTCCCGCCAGAGCGAGGCTACCAGTTCCGCGCGCTCCCGCTCTTTTCCCGTTGGCGCTGGCACCTCGCAGATGCGCTGCGCGAGTTCAGCGACCGCTTCAGTCCGTTTCGCCGCGGCAGCGCGTACCTGCTCCAATTCAGATGGCTGTATCATAAGATGGCTTTCCTTCCTTTCAGTAGCATACAATACCCTGTAGATTCTATCAAACTTCGAAGCATAAAATTGAGGGTTCGTCGCCACAGAAGATGGCGACGAACCCTCAAAAACTTCTCTTTACTGGTTGGTCTACTTGATGATCTGTTGTAAGACTGCTGCTACAAGATTCGATGGAATTGCAAAACCGACGCCACTAGCAGGGGTATTGGATTCCGTATTAATGGCTGTCAATGTCGGGATACCAACAAGCTGTCCCTGCAAGTTGATCAGCGCGCCGCCGCTATTGCCAGGATTAATGGCGGCATCGGTCTGGATAGCATTGGTGATTGTCACTCCCGTTGACTCCGTCACACTGCGGTTTAGCGCGCTCACAATACCCTGCGTTGCCGTCTCTGTGATACCGAGCGGGTTGCCAATAGCCAGTACCTCTTGACCCACGCTCAGTTTCAATGAGTCGCCGATCTGCGCTACCGTCATATGCGCGAATGGCGTGATACGCACGACGGCCAGGTCATTGGCAGGCGACGTTCCTACAAGCTGTCCTGTTAACGAGGTTCCATCTTTCAGGACGACGTTGATGGTCTGCGCGCCGCTGACGACATGGTTATTGGTCACGATGTCGCCTTTGCTATCAATAATGACTCCTGAACCGATTTGCTGCCCCTGCGCCGTCGTCACCTGTAGTTCTACCACGGCTGGCTCGATCTTTGCAATGGCCGCTTCTTGCTGCGTTTGCACATTATTTCCGCTGGATGAGGAAGTGGTTGATTGTGTCTGGGATGTCGTTACCGCCTGCGTTGTTGTGCCTGTCTTACTGCTGTTGCTCGCAAATTCCCAGCCGGCAAATAGACCCACGCCCAGAACCATAGTGAGCACCAGCGTAAGGAGCATGAGCGCCCCCGCGCGCCTGCGCTTAGGTGGCTCAGGTGGCGCTGTTGGCGTTGGCAGCGGCCCCGTCGGAAATCTGGGCGGCTGGAACGCGACCTGTTCTGACGGCACTTGTGTGACTGGATATTTATCTAACGTCCCTACTGGTGAGGATGGCGAATAGTAAGATGGTGACTGATAAGGTTCATATAATCCATACTCTTCTTGCAGCATTTTCGTTGTCCTTTGCTCTATCTTGCAGCATACTATTTTTTGCTATACATGTGTCTGCCACGTCTTTATATCAATAGAATAGCGTATGCCAATCAAATAAAGCGCAGAGATGTGTAAATTAACTGTAAGAAAGTGTAAAAAAAAGATGAAGAGCGCTCAGCGTTTATATAACAGCCTTGCTACAAGGGATTACACGATGATACACATTGGCACAGTTCTGACAGCGTACAGTAGATGTTTGGCAGAAAAAAGCAGGTACAATCACAATTGTAAATGTATGCGCGTAGGTACTCATTTCTTTGAGATAAAAGGAGGCTGCATATGTCAATAGTGGTTACTCTTATATCGATGCTGATCTTTTTACTGGTAGGCCTCATGATTGGCATCATGATGCTGCGTTCGCGCTAAGCGCGAACGGCCACTTGAGGTTCAGAAGACCGGTACATGTTGTATTGACAAGGTAGTACTGTTGAGATACATCCCGTTGTCTCGCATATCATATACGGAAGGAGCCCGACATGATTATTGGTACTGATTGGGTAGTCGTTTGCGACCTGATTTCATTAATCGGAGGTATCATCATAGGCATATCTCTGATGCGACCGCGACGTTATTCAGGTTCGTACAATCGACGCTACGATTACTAATGTGTGCCTGTAGTGTAGCATGTAGTGTGACATGAATTAAGACCAGCTCTGGGAGGGCGGTGATGTATCAGCTTGTTTGACATCACCTGCCCGCCCGGAGTTCTTGCAGTTCTTCTACCGGAGACGTAATTATCACGTATTGCTGGTGTTCATGTATATTGCGCAAATCATCCAGGTGAGAAGTTTTCTCCTCATGCTGCTGGCACTCGTCTGTGTTGCGCAACCCGCTAAGATGTGACGTTATCTTCTCCTGTATTTGCCATTCATGATTATCGTCCAGTTCCAATCTTATAATTGCGCCATTGGAAACCCTGTGCGATAAATGGAATCTTCTGAAGTTTCTCATGTCTTCCTGGTCGAGTTTTCTCGTAGACTGC
>DATLSI010000314.1:0-30322 GCA_035534255.1 Ktedonobacteraceae bacterium
AGCTCTTGAGCGATCCAGGCCAGATGATTCTAAATTACCTGGCATGTTCGCAGATTCTTCTTCAGAAATTGACAGAAACTGTTTGCTTACTCTTCCTTTAACAGTTGCTGTTCTGCTTCCACTCTTCAATTGTCAAGGTACGCCTTAGAGCAATCGTGTTGCTCGCATGTTGTTGCTTTGAAGACAGAGATAAAAACCAGAAGCATCTTTCCTCGATAGGGACAAGACGACCCTGGGTTCGTTAATTTCTTGAGAGAAAACCTTTTTAGTGGTTCACTTACAGAAGTTGTTCCCCGTCGCTTTTGGCAACATCGGTATTATGCCACAGCCTTAATTACTTGTCAATAGGTTTTGGGCGAGTTTTTACAAAAGTATAAAAATTCAATTTTGTTTTAGTTTGTGAGGATGCTCAGGTAGTTAGATGGCAGAGAGCAGCCCTGGTAGAGCTTTGCCAGAAGTTGCTCCTGGCTAACGACGTTGACCTGTCCGCTGGCGCATCGCATATTCAGGACGCGCGCGCCCATACTGAGATCCTGGCGAATAGGTTTGGCTCGTCCCTGCGTATCGAGAATGCCGATCGGCCAGTAGACTCCACTCAACACAAAATCGCGATCGCTGAAGTAGAAGTAAGGTACCTTGTAGCGCATGGTTGTCTGCGCATCGCTGATCAACGTCAAGATATGCGAGACTGCTACCTGGTAGGAGCTATACTGGTCGATACCACAGCCCTTGAAGCAGCCAGTACCTTCGACGACCCAGAGATGTTTCCCCAGGTCGCCATTGTTCAAATTGACCTGGAACTGCTGTGCCCAGAAAGCAAACAGCGCGTAGAGGTTATTGATATACTGGCTGGGATATCCGTTGTGCCAGCTATCGATCATGCCCACGATCTGAGCGCGCCATGACCAGTTGCCGCCGGGATGCACCTGCGTATTCATGGCCGTTTGCATCTGGTTCAGGTAATTCACCTGGTAGTACAACGGGCTATTATCGCTACCGACAACCTGGGGATCGAGCGCGCCCAGAATTACAGGGGTAGTGGGTTGCACCGCGTGGACAGCGCGCACGCACATATCAAAATAGCGCGCGAAATTCACCGGAGTGACATAAGTGGTCAAGGCATTCTGTTTCATCTCCTCGTTGCCACACTGCACCGCGTCAGCATTGCCCTGCGCGATATCGGCGAAGAGCTGCGGGTTGAGCAGGCGCGAGCCTGAACTGGCCGGTTGGCACACGATCAACAGGACGCGCAAACCCATGCTATGATAATTTTGTATGGTTGTACGCAAATGCTCCCCGGTCAAATCGCCAAATCCGCAACTTGGATAACCCAGGCGCACCCAGTTAATACCAGTGAAATATCGTCCCGGATTAGAGTCGATTCCCAGCACGGTAGCCGGGTTGATCGCTGGAGGAGTTGTCGGTGTAGGTGAGGGTGAGGGTGAGGCCGCGTCATGGGTTGGCACAGTCGGCGTCGGGCTAGACGTTAATGCCGTCGCGGAAAGTTGATTTTTCGAGGCCTGTGTATTTTGCGCGGGAACAGCTATATGATAAGCTACCAGCACTACGACCAGGCTGGCTACCAGCACAAGCGCAGCGAGCAACATAAATTTTCTGGCTATTGAATTTCGGGGCAGCATAATGTCTCCTCAAATGTTGTATTTGCTTCATATTTCATTATACTACCGTTCAAAACGATTTTTGCGTTGACAAACCCATCCACTCACCACCCGCGTTCCTACTTTCCGATGCAAAATTCGTGGAAGATTCTTTCCAGCAGATCATCACTGGCCGTCTCGCCGGTGACTTCACCCAGCGCATCATAGGCGGCGCGCAAATCAATCGAAACGAAGTCCAGGGGCAGGCCATCGAGCAATGGGATGAACGAGGCTCGCATATGTTCGGATGCGCGGCGCAGGCTCTCCTGGTGACGGGCACTGGTAACGAGCGCGCCCTCGCTTTGCGGGGTCTTCCCCGCCAGGGCTTCTTCCGCGATACTCTCTTCCAGTTCTGAGAGGCCAGCGCCCGTCAGCATAGATGTATATATCAACGGGGCACGCGGCCACATTTGCCTGAGCCGGTCAATCTCCACGCTCTGTGGATGGTCCGACTTATTGATAATGAGGATGACGGGTCGTCTTCCCGTCTCTTGCGGCTCTATCGATGAGCGCCGGCCTTCTTCCTGTTCATGCTGCCCACCAAAGCCCATGTCCCATAATTCTTCTGAAACTGCCCGGTCCTGCCCGGTCAAAGGCTCCGAGCCGTCAAAAACGAGCAAGAGCAGGTCGGCGCTTTCGGCGGCGGCCCGGCTTCGTTCGACACCAATTTGCTCTACAGGATCGCTGGTCGGCGTGATACCGGCGGTATCGATGAGATGCAAGGGAATGCCGCGCACGTTCGCTACCTCTTCAACCGTGTCGCGCGTGGTGCCGGCGACGGACGTTACGATGGCACGCTCGGAGCGCAGCAAAGCGTTGAGCAAGCTGGACTTGCCAACATTGGGACGCCCGATAATGACGGTGCGCAGTCCCTGGCGATAGAGCCGCCCCTGCTCGGAGTCGGCCAGCAAGGTCTCAACTTGCCGCAGCGCGTCCTGTATCAATGGTTGTAGCTCGTCAGGTCGCGGGGTCGGCACGTCTTCTTCGGGAAAGTCGATACTGGCCTCGATGCGCGCAATCACGCCGAGCAAGGCATGCCGGACGTCCTGCACCTGTTGCGAGATGCGCCCGCGCAGTTGTTGCATGGCGAGCCTCTGACCGATCTCGGTCTGCGCGCTAATCAGGTCCATCACCGCCTCGGCCTGGGCCAGATCAAGCCGACCATTCAGAAAGGCGCGCAAGGTGAACTCGCCGGGATTCGCCATACGCGCCCCCTGCGCCAGCACCAGGCGCAGCACGCGCTGCAGGATGAGCGGGCCGCCGTGTCCCTGTATCTCAACGACATCCTCGCGAGTGTAAGTGCGCGGCGCGCGCATGAAGGCGACCAGGGTTTCGTCAAGTATTTCTCGCGTATCCGGCGCGACAATATGCCCGTAGGTCAGCATGTGCGACGGCGGCAGTTCCGTATTTCCGCCGGGCTGTCTTAAAAGCGGTAATACCAGGCCAAAGGCGTCGGGACCGCTCACACGCACTACGCCGATGCCGCCATATCCCGGCGGCGTGGCTATCGCTGCAATTGTATCGCTTCTGATGTTCTGCATAAGCGGATTATATCGGAGTGTGTGTGATGTGACAAGAGTTTTGGCTACACAATACGTTCGGGGTGCGTATATACGTTCATGGCACGGTCGCGCAGGAAGCCGATCAAGGTGATGCCGCCGTCACCTGCCAGTTCGACAGCCAGGCTGGACGGAGCGGAAATAGCGGCGATACAGGGAATGCGCGCCAGCAGCGCTTTCTGGATGATCTCGAACGAGGTGCGCCCGCTGACCAGCAGGATATGACGCGAGTAAGGAAGAGTGTGATGCAACAGGCCATGCCCGATCAGCTTATCCACGGCATTATGACGGCCCACGTCTTCGCGCAGCAGGTAAAATTCTCCACCGGTGGTAAAGAGGCCGGCGGCATGCAGCCCGCCTGTATGCGAAAACACGTCCTGCCGCGCGCGCAACTGAGCCGGGAGATTGTAAATGGTAGAGGCAGGGATACGCGTGTCATCTGTCGGCAGTGGGGGAACATCACACATCAGATCGGCGATACTATTTTTTCCGCACAGGCCGCAGCTGGCCGAGACCGCGAAATGGCGCTGAAAAGCCGGAGCATTAGACGCATCGACAGCATCCGTGGGAGATGTTCTCAGCATCACATCAACGACGTTTGCCAGAGGCAGGCCATCGGCATCGACCGCGTCTTCGATCGAAAGCACGTCATCCGGTGTCTTGATAATGCCCTCGGTAAAGAGAAAGCCGCAGGCCAGTTCGTGATCGTGGCCGGGCGTGCGCATGATAACTGCCAGGCTGCGCCGGTCAAGGCGAATCTCAAGTGGCTCCTCAACCGTCAGTTGTTCTTCACGCTCTTGCTGCTCAGTATCCTGCCAGTGGACAACCGGCAGTTGCATCACGCGCTGTGGATCGAGCGGCGAGCGCCAGTAGCCTGGGGCTGTCATTTTAACGCCTTCCTCGTTGCTCATAGGCCGGGAGAGATTGCGTGCTGATCGAACGCAAAGACGATGACTGCACATTCTGCCGCTTGAAGTAATACTTACAGGCTCCTGGCCTCACGGGGTCTGGCGGCTCGATAGCTACCAGCCCCCATCCTTCCTGCTCTAACCAGCTCCATGCCTCGTATTCTTCGTCAAAATCGCGCACCACATCACCGGCGATAGTAAAAATCATCGTACCGAGTAAATAGCGATGTTCCCAACGAACCATCGTGACCTATCCTTTCAGGGCGCGTTACCCTGTCTCATTATTGTAGCGTAACACGCGTATATTGCAAAGGCGACAACTCCCTAAGAGAAATCAACGCGAACCGCTGGAAATGTTGTATATATTGACGCCCCTTGCAGGCAATGTTAGGATATGGGCAAGCACACATACTATCGAATAGGGGATGAGGATGCATCATTATGTTCATACTAGCAATGAGATGCTGCGCAAGCGTGGATATCGGCTGACGCCGCAGCGTTACATGATTCTAAGTGTAATCCAGGAAGCAGACGAGCATCTGAGCGTCGAGCAGATTATGAAACGAGTTCAGAAGCGCAATCCATACGTCAGTTTGTCAACGATTTACCGCACGCTAGAATTGCTGCGGGAACTGGGCCTTGTGCGCGAAAATCACCTGCCCGGCGAGCAGCCACGCTATGAAGCCGCCGAGGGGCAGGCGCATCATCACCTCGTCTGCCGCCGCTGCCGGGCCATCATCCACCTGGACGAAGCCCTGCTGGGCAACCTCAATGAACAGCTACAAGAGCAGTACCACTTTCATAACCTCAATCTCGACCTCGTCGCTGCCGGCTACTGCGATACTTGCTGGCAGATTTTGCAACAAGACGAAAAACCTGAATAGGGCCATCAAATCTACGTTTCCTGAGAAGCCCCTGCGTTTACGCATGGGGAGTTGTCACTTTGTTTGTAGCAAGCCAGTGGTAAAGCAGAAATTCGGATCGGGCGGCGTGGGTTGCTGCACATTCGTCATCACCTTTGTAAAGATATCCCGGTAGATATCGCGCAGCATGGGGCCATTGGCATAAGACCCTTCACCGGCATTTTCTTTCATAGCGGTAATGGTTATAGCCGGCATGGCACCTGATTGATACACATAGGGCGCTGCCGTGATAAACCAGGACTGCGCGGGCGTTCCTGTTCTATTTACTTGACCGGTACCAGTCTTCCCAATCACCGACCAGGGGGAATACGGGTAACTTAACTGGACTCTATTCAACGAGCCGGAGCCGCAGGCCACCACGCCGTACATAGCATCGCGCACCTCAGTAGCCGTTTGCTGTGAAATGGGATTACCCAACGTTACCGCATTGAATGATTTGAGCACGGATTGCGAAGGGTCTACGATCTTTTCAATCAAGGTAGGACGCATCAATGCCCCATTATTGGCGGCGGCGTCATCAATCAGAGACATCTGCAAGGGCGTTACGAAGTCAACACCCTGCCCGAAAGAATTTTCCGCCAGTTGCACGACGCTGAGCGGCGTTTGTGATGGAGGCGTTGTTGCGCAGAGGTTTTGCTGCGGCTGCGGCGTCACGGTACTGACATTTACCGGCAAATCGAAGGGAATCTGTTTGCCTACATAGAAAGCTGAATTATATTTAAGCCAGGTGCTGGCTCCTGTAACGGCGCCAGTCTGGGCGTAAATGACGTTATCCGAGTGAGAATACCCATATTCCAGGGAGACTGGATAGTGATAGGTGTAGTTTTCAATATTATCTTCACTGGGAGTGAATGTCTCCGTACTACCATTTGAACCAAGCGTTACCGGGCCTCTGGCCTGCAAATGATTCGGGTTGTTGTCGTCATAAAACGGCGTATTGAGTGTAAACTTGCCAGAATCCAGGCCCGCCATCAATGTCATTGTTTTATAAATCGAGCCAGGCACATAACATTCATTGATGGCGCGGTTAACCAGAGGCTGTTGGGGATTTGAAAGAAGCTGTTGTAGATAAGCCGTATCGCCACTCGCGATGCGGTTATTATCGTATTCGGGATGACTTACCATAGCCAGGATTTCACCCGTATGGGGGTCTGTCACAATGACCGAGCCGCGATTAGACGTGAAGACATCGTTGAGTCCAATATTCGGAGCTTCTTCATTAAAGTATTTATCCACGATATCCTGAATTCGCACATCGATGGTGAGGTAAATGTTATCTCCTACCGGAGGCTGATGCAGCAGCTTGTTCACGGTATTGTTCAAGCCTGTTACGCCGATGCGTCCGCTCAGGTAGTCATCGTATTGCTTTTCAATGCCCGTCTCACAGTAGGGACTGATAGCGCAAAAAGTGGAACTGACATAGTAACCAAGCACCGAGGCCATCGACGGGTGCGTATACACGCGCTGGTAGACACAGAGATTGCCCCCGTTCGGGTTTTTTACATTGGTTGGAATGAGTTCGGAATAGGCAAGCAACACACCATTGCGGTCGTAGATGTTCCCGCGTTTCGGAGTTGCATCGGGCAAACAATTACGCGACAACGTCAGGACGGGATTGCTCGCAACCTGCTGGGCAACCACCACCTGCCAGTAGACCAGCCCGGCGCTGGCCGCGATAAAGAGCACGATAAACACGATACTTAATCTGCGTATGCTCGTCGTTATATTCACGCTATTTCCTCATATCCAGGTGGAAAACCATAATTTTTCAGCGCTTTTCCGGCAAAAGTCTATTACTCATCTTTACAAAATACGAAAACTGACTTTGGTAATTATAACATGTTGCTGTCTATGGACACTCGCGTATTTACTAAGAGTACTATCGTCAACTTACACAAGATAAATGCGAGTATATGTCTTTAGTGGATATGCTGGAAAGACATTGACAAAAATCATCTGTATATTTTACAATGCATACGAAGCTCATTTTGTTATTTATTGATTTCATTTTTTTACAACATGTTGCAAGCAGGAGAATATGCTATGCCATATGACCCACCACACCAGCAGATGGGGCGGTCTGTTGGAGCAAAATTAAAAGAGGCGCGGCTGGCAAAAAAGTATACCCAGAGTCAACTGGCAGGTGACGACTTCTCGGTAAGCTATATTTCAGCAATTGAGCGTGGACAAATACATCCATCTTTACGGGCTTTAGAAATTTTTGCTATGCGCCTGGGACTATCCTCAAAGGACCTCTTGGTACCGCAGACTTCGGCGGGAGGAGCCGTCACGCCGACCAGGAAAGGCTCGAGCAACGCGGAAGAGGTCGATTGGCAACTCCTGGCAGCGCGGGTAGCGATAGAGCAGGATAAATATCAACAGGCGATTCGACAGTTACAGGAACTGGCATCCCACAAATTAACGAATGCACAAGAAATAATTGTGCATTACCTGCTCGCACTGGCTTTCAGTAAGAGCAACCAGTGGCACGAAAGCGAAAACGCGCTTTTAGAAGCTTTTCGCCTGGCAAAAGACGAACAAAGCTATCTCTACGCGCAATTGCTCTATTTACAGGGTATTACGCAATCTGCCCTGCAAGATCATAGTCAGGGTCTCGTGCTCCACGAGCGCAGTCTGGAGTTGCTGGAAGCGCACAAGAACCAGGATGCCTTCTTCAAAGGCGACATATATAGCCAGTTGGGCCTCCATAACCTCCGTCTGAATAGACCTAAAGAAGCGCAGGCCATGTTTTTAGAGGCGCTCAAACTGACGGATGGGCTGACTTCCACACAACATATTGCCGTGTACTGGCAAAGCTGCCAGCAATTGGTAGAGTCAGGTGATTATTTACAGTCCACCCTGGATGCTTATAAATGCCTGCACTTGCTGACCGTGGCAGAGGAACAAACGAGCAAGAGTGAAATATTCCACGCGCTTGGGCGTGCCATGCTGGCTATGCATGATCCTGAAACCCGCGCCTACCTGGAGAATGCGCTTGAGCAGCCAGAAGTGCTGCGTGATCGCCAGATGCAGGCCAGCGCGCATCTCCACCTGGCTGCATGGTTTCTTGAACACGAGGAAGTGGCCGAGGCAAAAAAACAGGCGCAAAAGGCGCTCGCGCTGCTCTCATCCGAAGATCACAGTATGATCGCTGCCGACGCGCGCATTATACTGGGTAAAATTGAATACGCGCAAAAGCGTTATAAGGCGGGCGATTCACACTTTGATGCAGGTCTGGATATACTTGAGAAACTTAACAGGCTCGAAGACCTGGCCGACTATGCCGCTGAATACGCTCAATTGCTGGAGAATCACGGCAATGTCAACCGGGCCGTATTGTACTGGAAGAAAGCCTACGACAGCCGACAACGCATGTTTAGACCCGGCGGAGAGTAGCATCTACAGGTCGAGGGGGCGTATATCCAGCTTTTTGAACATGGCCTCCAACAAGTTGCGGTCCTCGGCGGAAGTCAGGCGCAAATCGGTCCTGCCGAGCGGTGTTGCCAGGTCGCCCTGCGCGCTCACCGGGGACTGGCTGCGAATGGCGCGTGGATTTCCTCCAAGCCAGCGCACGGGTTCTATGATTGACCCCAGGGGAACGGCTACCAGGACATAACGACCGCGCAACGACTCATCAAGGTTGCGCAGCCGCAGTTCAAGGATGTCATCGTGCTGCGTGACCAGACCCTCCAACGTGCCGGATTGCAACTCGATGGCCGGCTCCCCGGCGGGACGCTCGACTAATTCCGCCCGGCGTCTCGTCTTTCCCTTGCGAGCGCCACTTCCCGCCAGCACCAGAGACGAATAAGTTCGTATCGCTGGCCCTTGCTCATCGCTGGTACTCTCTGTAGCCAGCATAGCTACATCAACCAGGTTCTGCAAGGCGCGTTGTCGCATTACGCTTTGCATGATATGCGTACTCATCAGCAAGCTCTGCTGCAAGAGGACGCGCGCCCAGGCATCGTTATCAACATCATTGCGGCGACCCATAAGCAGCACCTCCTGAGCCTGGTTTATAAGCAACTGGCACAGGTGGACGATCATGCGAGCAGGCGTGAGAGCCAGGGCATGCTGGTTCGTATCGGGTACGATCGGTTGATTATCGTCAGTAAGGGCGGCGCGCAAAGCATCATATATCTCCAGATAGGCCTGGTGACAGGGCGCGCAGCCTATTAAGTGATAGATCAGCGGCGCGTAGCGCGCACTCGCCTGGGAATCATTGTTCAGCAAAGCCATCGCGAAGTCGGGAAGTTGTTGATAATAGGGAAGATGATAGGAACGAGTGGATTTTTCACTACCATCCAGAAGTGGTGAGGCCGTCTGCGGCGGTAATGATGGCGATGGAATGGTAAGTAGCATTTGTAACCACTGCGCCAGCGGTAAGTAAGCCTGTCGAGGATCGGGTGTGCCCTCGAATTGTTCGCGTTTATCCATGTATACTCTCCTCGGACGCGATAAATCGGGTCCTTACAAAGTGTCTACTCACCTTCTTCGTAGAAGCGCGCCAGGCGCTTGCATTGTGCCGGGAGAAGATGCAGTACCTCCTCTCCGTGCCAATCAAGTAGACCTTCAGCAGCCAGATGTCTTAGACCCGTCTGCACCTCCCTCACGGAAATATTATCCTGTGCCAGGGTCTTAATATTCACCAGAATAACATCTGCGTCGGCGGAATTCGTTTCATACTCAGACAAACGTAAAGCTAGCACAACTGCCAAATTGGTACTATTTTGTTGCAGGCAATGACGCAATTTCTTGTGGGCATGGTCTTTGTGCTGGCTGGCGTGGGCCAGGGGTTGGCCGGTGGTAGGAATGCCACATTCCTGGCGAAGCTCTCGCACCAGTTCGGGCGCATCGAACTCTTCTATTTCCTGCAAGACCGCTTCTAACTGGTGAGGAGCCGCGCTCAGCGCCTTGATGCAATGTATGAGCAACTGGCGCGTCACCTGCCGGGAAGCAGCCTCAAGCGCGGTTTCTTCGGGCGTGGCAAAAGGGATAGTCCCCCACAATGTTTCGACAATTCCCTCCATTAGTGGGATGTCGTCATCCTGCGCTCCTGGCCTTTCGAGTTCCGCGAGCGTGCTGGTTGGAACGCGATGCCTGCGCAGGCGGTCAATTGCTTTATTGCGCGTGCAGCGATTCAGGAAAGCATAAAATTGCGCGTTGGTCAGCCGGTCAAGCACAGTTTCAGGAGCGGCATCGCCTCCTCCCAGCATATGCAGGTGTGCCAGTTGCTCAATCACATGCCCAACCACCTGATCGACCTCAATGGCATCATAGGCCAGCGGGCCTAAAAAACGCTGCGCTCGTTGTTGCAGATAAACACAGAGATGTGCATAATTTTGCTCTAAATGATACCGTAAATCGTGTGCCGTGAATGGCATACAAAGAATCCTCCCAGGCCCAGGTAATCATGCCAGCACGCTACGCCCCCGGCGCGCCAGACCCATGAGCATGTAGCATCTATTGTAACATACAAAACGGTTTTTGCGGATAGTGCGGAGAATTTACGGGGGTTCACATTATTCTGTTTTCTTATCGTTTTACATGCAAAACTTCATGCAAAAGCTTTTTTTCGCGCCGGGCATAAAAAAAGTGCGGGGGAAATCCCCCGCACCCCCAGTTCTCTCCGTTATTCGATATCGCCTCGATTACCCTGCAACTGGTGCTGGTACGCTTTCTTGAAGGCAGTCAAGCTGCGCTGGACTTCACCCCTTTGCTCCAACAAATTCGCGTAGCGCGAATAGGCCACCCCGGCCAGTTCGTGCGCGCTGGACTCATCCAACAAATCGAGTGCCTGTGAGAAGAGTTCATCAGCGTCCTTGTAATCTTTAGCATTGTGCCTCAATTGCGCGAGGGCAATCAGGGCTTGCCCCTGTGTCTGCGCATCTCCGCTGCGCCTGGCAGATGAGAGAGCCGCCTGCGCTTCCTGTTCTGCGGCTGCTGTTTTCCCTCGTTTGACAAGCAACTCGGCGAGACTGGTATGGCAAATGGAAGCCGTGACATCGTCCTCCAGTTCCTCTTCAATGGAGATGGCCTCGCGGTATTCTCGCTCCGCGCCGTCAAGGTCGTTCTGCTTTTCAAACGCCTTGCCCAATCGCTGGTGGGTAAGACCAACAGTTCGTTGCTCATCGCGCATTTCGTATATAGCCAGGCTGCGCATAACGTAATCACGCGCCACATTGATCTTGCCAGCATTCTTATACCGCTGACTGATCTCCATATACATTTCGGCAAAGCTCTTACTGTCGCGTTTCATTCCTTCGAGGGTCGCGAGCGCCCTGTGGTAGTAGGCAACAGCCCTCTCCAGGTCGCCATGCCTGAAGAAATCATTTGCCAGGTTGCTGAATACATCAAGAGCAAAGATCGGGTCGTTGATAAGCTGATTCTCTAATACACTCGCGCAACGCATATGATTCTCTAAAGCCAGGGTGTAGTTATACAGTGAGAAATACGCTTTGCCTAAAAGATTTCGAGCGCGCTCCGCATTTTCAATGTCGCCCATATTCTCGCCCTGTGAAACAGCCGCGCGTAGATCGACGACCGCTTCCTGGTACTCATTCACTCCCAGATGTACCTGTCCGCGCAACAGAAACAATTGGTAAGCCTGGTCGACCGTAATCCGATCTGGCTGAATGGGCGTGAGTAGTTCATTTGCACGCGCAAATTCGCGCTGCTGGATCAGCACATGTGCCTGTAATAGTTCGACATCCACGCGCTGATCGGGGCCTGAATCAGCGGGCGAGTATCCAACCGCTCTCGCCTCCGCGGCGCCACCAGGCGAACCCTCCAGCAGAAAAGTCAGAGGGACATCAAGCCGCTTTCCCAGGATCGAGAGAGCTTTGAGTGAGGGGCGAATTTTGCCGCGCTCTATCGCCGATATATAGGAGATAGAAAACTCCGGCGAGGCCAATTGTGCCTGGGTCAATTGCAATTTTGTGCGCACCTCGCGTATGTTACTGCCGACACGAGCAGCAACCGCTTTGCCCACATTAGTGGTTTCGATTGAAGCCATTGGAGTGAATTTCCTTTCTTGTAAGACTAAATGTCGTGGGGGGGACGAGCTTTACTGTATGGCTACAGTAATAATAATCAGTCTCTTCTATGTGACTTGTGCTGCTATTACCCAACACAAAGTAACACATCAATTCAAAAACGATGCGTTCCATTACCTTACCACTGTAAACAGTGTAAGCATAATGCATTCGTTGTCCTCCTGCTTTTTATAATACCAGAATTTAAGCATCAGGTCAATCATTCATGCAGTTTCTTACATGTACAAAATTAATCAATCGTTGTACTAAACGACAAAGATTAAAGTACTATGAAAAGTAATGTAGTTGTAGAGTTAATTTACTTCATTATAGAGCTTTTTTACATTGAAATATGGAGCTTCTCTTACAAAATGGCACGTATTTGAATTACTCTATTATATCTTGCCAATCGTACTACCTGTATATCAGAACAAGCTTTGCATATGGATTCAATGAAAAAAGTCATTCTATGTTTTATCATAAGTGAAGTGATGCTATATAACAATGTATTAGTCATGAAACAGGCAAAAAGTACTAATATTTGACAGCCGGGATTCAAAATATTAACCGCGTCCTGGCACTGGTAAATTTTCAGCTTCTCTTCTATAATAAACGCAGGGTTCAGGCGTCTCTCATCAAGACGGGGCCGCTCAGTTATGCATTGACGCATAACTGAAACAGGGGAGGGATTATATGAAGACCATCAACACATTGTTCGCTTCCGCCGCGAAACGATTTCATGCACGCATCGCGCTACTCGAACCGACTGATGATGCTGGCATCGTGACGTATACCTATGCCGAACTTCAAGCAAAAGTGCATCGCTTCACGGGATATCTACAGGAAAAGCGTATCGAAAAAGGGGAGCGAATCTTGATCTGGTCAGCCAGCCGGGTAGATTGGATGGTTGCTTTCCTCGGAACGCTGCTCGCCGGGGGCGTGATCGTGCCTCTCGATGTCAATTCAAAGCAAGACTTTTTAGAACGTATCGCGCAAACGACCGAAGCAACCTGCTTAATTACGACGCAAAAGCAGTATGCGACGTTGAAAAATCCCTCTCTGACCTTGATCGACCTGGACAATCTGCCGCAAGGGGCGTTCGATGCCGCAGCCCTGCCGGAAGTAGAAGGCAACGACCTTGCCGAGCTGGTCTTCACATCAGGCACGACCGGTCAACCTAAGGGGGTCATGCTGAGCCACTGGAACATCGCCAGTGATGCTATGGCTTCGCTCCAGGGAGTTGATATACACGCGGATGACCGCACGCTTTCCATTTTGCCACTCAGTCACACGTTTGAACTCACCATCGAGATGGCAGAGTTCGAGGCGGGAGCCAGTATCCTGTACGCGCGCACGCTCGTGCCCGATACGCTGTTAAAGCTGCTGGGGTCGCAAGGTGTCACCTGTATGGTACTGGTGCCACAGGCGCTGCAACTTTTCATGAACGGCATTGAACGGCAGGTGCGCATGCAGAAAAAAGAGAAACAGTGGGAAATGCTGCACCGTGTGGCGCGCAGGCTCCCATTTAACGCGCGGCGCAGGCTTTTCGGAGCCGTGCATAAGCGTTTTGGCGGCCATTTCCGCTTCTTTGTAAGCGGCGGCGCTTACTTATCACCAAAGCTGGCCGAGCGTTGGGAAAATATGGGGTTCCGCGTCATGCAGGGCTACGGCACATCCGAATGCTCCCCCGTCGTTTCTGTAACGCGTCCCAACGACCATACCTACGAGAGTATCGGACATCCATTACCCGGCATTGAAGTACGTATCGCTGAAGATGGCGAGTTGCTGGTGCATGGACCGAACGTAGCGCAGGGATACTGGAAAAACCCTGAAGCGACGGCGGCCGTCTTTCAAAATGGCTGGTATTACACAGGTGACCTGGGCAGCAAAGATGAAAAGGGCAGAATTTATTTGAAGGGCCGCAAGAAAAATCTGATCGTGCTGGCAAATGGCTTGAATGTTTACCCCGAAGATATCGAGAATTTACTGTTGATGAATCCGCTCGTCAAGGATGCCGTCGTCGTGGGCTTGATGGAAAAAGGCGAGGGGCCCACGGTCTACGCTATTCTCTTGATGGAAGACCCTTCCCAGGCCAGAGCGGTCATTCAACAGACGAATAAGCAACTCGCCTCTCACCAGCAGGTGCGCGGCTACACGGTCTGGCCTGAGAAAGATTTCCCGCGTACGCATACGCTGAAAGTCAGGCGACCAGAGGTGATGGAGAAGTTGCAGGCAATCCGCAGCGAAGTGAAAGTAGACCGTTGAAAGAATTATCAAGAGATTCATTATTAAAGGACGAATTAGAGGACGAAACACCAGATAACGCGACGGTAGAGGACGCGACGGTAGAGGACGCGATAAATCGCGTCCCTACAAAGAAAAATCACGTGTTGTACCTGGTTGCGACGCCCATCGGCAACCTGGGCGATATTACGCTGCGCGCTTTGGATATTTTGCGCGCGGTCGATTATGTTGCCAGCGAAGATACACGCAAGACAGGTATGCTGCTCAAGCACTTCGACATCTCAAAACCCCAGATCGCTTTCCACGAATACAACGAAGAGCGAGCTGGACTGCACATCGAGCAGTTGCTAAAGCAGGGCAAGTCGGTAGCTCTTGTCACCGATGCCGGGACGCCAGGTATCTCCGATCCAGGCTATACGCTGGTGCGCCGGGCCATCGCCGCCAGCCTCGACGTGACCATGATCCCCGGCCCCACTGCCTTCGTAATGGCGCTGGTTCTCTCCGGCCTACCGGTGCATAGCTTCACCTTTCGCGGCTTTCCCCCGCGCAAATCTGGCCCGCGCCGCCGCTTCGTAGAGGTAGATAAGGACGCGCCTCACACTTTGATCTATTACGAAAGCCCCTATCGCCTGGCCTCTTTCCTCAAGGATGCGCAGGAGGTCCTGGGCGATAGAGAAGCCGCGCTCGCCAACGACCTTACCAAGATGTTTGAGCATGTTGAACGCGGCACGATTTCCTCTCTGCTGGCATGGGTTGAGCAACAGGTGAAGCTCAGAGGAGAGTTTATTGTGGTGATTGCTGGTGTAGCGAAACAATAGAAGCAGTGGAGAAGCGGGCGCGCCCGCTTCTCCACTGCTTCTATTGTTTCGCTACACCAGCAATCACCACAATAAACTCTCCTCTGAGCTTCACCTGTTGCTCAACCCATGCCAGCAGAGAGGAAATCGTGCCGCGTTCAACATGCTCAAACATCTTGGTAAGGTCGTTGGCGAGCGCGGCTTCTCTATCGCCCAGGACCTCCTGCGCATCCTTGAGGAAAGAGGCCAGGCGATAGGGGCTTTCGTAATAGATCAAAGTGTGAGGCGCGTCCTTATCTACCTCTACGAAGCGGCGGCGCGGGCCAGATTTGCGCGGGGGAAAGCCGCGAAAGGTGAAGCTATGCACCGGTAGGCCGGAGAGAACCAGCGCCATTACGAAGGCAGTGGGGCCGGGGATCATGGTCACGTCGAGGCTGGCGGCGATGGCCCGGCGCACCAGCGTATAGCCTGGATCGGAGATACCTGGCGTCCCGGCATCGGTGACAAGAGCTACCGACTTGCCCTGCTTTAGCAACTGCTCGATGTGCAGTCCAGCTCGCTCTTCGTTGTATTCGTGGAAAGCGATCTGGGGTTTTGAGATGTCGAAGTGCTTGAGCAGCATACCTGTCTTGCGTGTATCTTCGCTGGCAACATAATCGACCGCGCGCAAAATATCCAAAGCGCGCAGCGTAATATCGCCCAGGTTGCCGATGGGCGTCGCAACCAGGTACAACACGTGATTTTTCTTTGTAGGGACGCGATTTATCGCGTCCTCTACCGTCGCGTCCTCTACCGTCGCGTTATCTGGTGTTTCGTCCTCTAATTCGTCCTTTAATAATGAATCTCTTGATAATTCTTTCAACGGTCTACTTTCACTTCGCTGCGGATTGCCTGCAACTTCTCCATCACCTCTGGTCGCCTGACTTTCAGCGTATGCGTACGCGGGAAATCTTTCTCAGGCCAGACCGTGTAGCCGCGCACCTGCTGGTGAGAGGCGAGTTGCTTATTCGTCTGTTGAATGACCGCTCTGGCCTGGGAAGGGTCTTCCATCAAGAGAATAGCGTAGACCGTGGGCCCCTCGCCTTTTTCCATCAAGCCCACGACGACGGCATCCTTGACGAGCGGATTCATCAACAGTAAATTCTCGATATCTTCGGGGTAAACATTCAAGCCATTTGCCAGCACGATCAGATTTTTCTTGCGGCCCTTCAAATAAATTCTGCCCTTTTCATCTTTGCTGCCCAGGTCACCTGTGTAATACCAGCCATTTTGAAAGACGGCCGCCGTCGCTTCAGGGTTTTTCCAGTATCCCTGCGCTACGTTCGGTCCATGCACCAGCAACTCGCCATCTTCAGCGATACGTACTTCAATGCCGGGTAATGGATGTCCGATACTCTCGTAGGTATGGTCGTTGGGACGCGTTACAGAAACGACGGGGGAGCATTCGGATGTGCCGTAGCCCTGCATGACGCGGAACCCCATATTTTCCCAACGCTCGGCCAGCTTTGGTGATAAGTAAGCGCCGCCGCTTACAAAGAAGCGGAAATGGCCGCCAAAACGCTTATGCACGGCTCCGAAAAGCCTGCGCCGCGCGTTAAATGGGAGCCTGCGCGCCACACGGTGCAGCATTTCCCACTGTTTCTCTTTTTTCTGCATGCGCACCTGCCGTTCAATGCCGTTCATGAAAAGTTGCAGCGCCTGTGGCACCAGTACCATACAGGTGACACCTTGCGACCCCAGCAGCTTTAACAGCGTATCGGGCACGAGCGTGCGCGCGTACAGGATACTGGCTCCCGCCTCGAACTCTGCCATCTCGATGGTGAGTTCAAACGTGTGACTGAGTGGCAAAATGGAAAGCGTGCGGTCATCCGCGTGTATATCAACTCCCTGGAGCGAAGCCATAGCATCACTGGCGATGTTCCAGTGGCTCAGCATGACCCCCTTAGGTTGACCGGTCGTGCCTGATGTGAAGACCAGCTCGGCAAGGTCGTTGCCTTCTACTTCCGGCAGGGCTGCGGCATCGAACGCCCCTTGCGGCAGATTGTCCAGGTCGATCAAGGTCAGAGAGGGATTTTTCAACGTCGCATACTGCTTTTGCGTCGTAATTAAGCAGGTTGCTTCGGTCGTTTGCGCGATACGTTCTAAAAAGTCTTGCTTTGAATTGACATCGAGAGGCACGATCACGCCCCCGGCGAGCAGCGTTCCGAGGAAAGCAACCATCCAATCTACCCGGCTGGCTGACCAGATCAAGATTCGCTCCCCTTTTTCGATACGCTTTTCCTGTAGATATCCCGTGAAGCGATGCACTTTTGCTTGAAGTTCGGCATAGGTATACGTCACGATGCCAGCATCATCAGTCGGTTCGAGTAGCGCGATGCGTGCATGAAATCGTTTCGCGGCGGAAGCGAACAATGTGTTGATGGTCTTCATATAATCCCTCCCCTGTTTCAGTTATGCGTCAATGCATAACTGAGCGGCCCCGTCTTGATGAGAGACGCCTGAACCCTGCGTTTATTATAGAAGAGAAGCTGAAAATTTACCAGTGCCAGGACGCGGTTAATATTTTGAATCCCGGCTGTCAAATATTAGTACTTTTTGCCTGTTTCATGACTAATACATTGTTATATAGCATCACTTCACTTATGATAAAACATAGAATGACTTTTTTCATTGAATCCATATGCAAAGCTTGTTCTGATATACAGGTAGTACGATTGGCAAGATATAATAGAGTAATTCAAATACGTGCCATTTTGTAAGAGAAGCTCCATATTTCAATGTAAAAAAGCTCTATAATGAAGTAAATTAACTCTACAACTACATTACTTTTCATAGTACTTTAATCTTTGTCGTTTAGTACAACGATTGATTAATTTTGTACATGTAAGAAACTGCATGAATGATTGACCTGATGCTTAAATTCTGGTATTATAAAAAGCAGGAGGACAACGAATGCATTATGCTTACACTGTTTACAGTGGTAAGGTAATGGAACGCATCGTTTTTGAATTGATGTGTTACTTTGTGTTGGGTAATAGCAGCACAAGTCACATAGAAGAGACTGATTATTATTACTGTAGCCATACAGTAAAGCTCGTCCCCCCCACGACATTTAGTCTTACAAGAAAGGAAATTCACTCCAATGGCTTCAATCGAAACCACTAATGTGGGCAAAGCGGTTGCTGCTCGTGTCGGCAGTAACATACGCGAGGTGCGCACAAAATTGCAATTGACCCAGGCACAATTGGCCTCGCCGGAGTTTTCTATCTCCTATATATCGGCGATAGAGCGCGGCAAAATTCGCCCCTCACTCAAAGCTCTCTCGATCCTGGGAAAGCGGCTTGATGTCCCTCTGACTTTTCTGCTGGAGGGTTCGCCTGGTGGCGCCGCGGAGGCGAGAGCGGTTGGATACTCGCCCGCTGATTCAGGCCCCGATCAGCGCGTGGATGTCGAACTATTACAGGCACATGTGCTGATCCAGCAGCGCGAATTTGCGCGTGCAAATGAACTACTCACGCCCATTCAGCCAGATCGGATTACGGTCGACCAGGCTTACCAATTGTTTCTGTTGCGCGGACAGGTACATCTGGGAGTGAATGAGTACCAGGAAGCGGTCGTCGATCTACGCGCGGCTGTTTCACAGGGCGAGAATATGGGCGACATTGAAAATGCGGAGCGCGCTCGAAATCTTTTAGGCAAAGCGTATTTCTCACTGTATAACTACACCCTGGCTTTAGAGAATCATATGCGTTGCGCGAGTGTATTAGAGAATCAGCTTATCAACGACCCGATCTTTGCTCTTGATGTATTCAGCAACCTGGCAAATGATTTCTTCAGGCATGGCGACCTGGAGAGGGCTGTTGCCTACTACCACAGGGCGCTCGCGACCCTCGAAGGAATGAAACGCGACAGTAAGAGCTTTGCCGAAATGTATATGGAGATCAGTCAGCGGTATAAGAATGCTGGCAAGATCAATGTGGCGCGTGATTACGTTATGCGCAGCCTGGCTATATACGAAATGCGCGATGAGCAACGAACTGTTGGTCTTACCCACCAGCGATTGGGCAAGGCGTTTGAAAAGCAGAACGACCTTGACGGCGCGGAGCGAGAATACCGCGAGGCCATCTCCATTGAAGAGGAACTGGAGGACGATGTCACGGCTTCCATTTGCCATACCAGTCTCGCCGAGTTGCTTGTCAAACGAGGGAAAACAGCAGCCGCAGAACAGGAAGCGCAGGCGGCTCTCTCATCTGCCAGGCGCAGCGGAGATGCGCAGACACAGGGGCAAGCCCTGATTGCCCTCGCGCAATTGAGGCACAATGCTAAAGATTACAAGGACGCTGATGAACTCTTCTCACAGGCACTCGATTTGTTGGATGAGTCCAGCGCGCACGAACTGGCCGGGGTGGCCTATTCGCGCTACGCGAATTTGTTGGAGCAAAGGGGTGAAGTCCAGCGCAGCTTGACTGCCTTCAAGAAAGCGTACCAGCACCAGTTGCAGGGTAATCGAGGCGATATCGAATAACGGAGAGAACTGGGGGTGCGGGGGATTTCCCCCGCACTTTTTTTATGCCCGGCGCGAAAAAAAGCTTTTGCATGAAGTTTTGCATGTAAAACGATAAGAAAACAGAATAATGTGAACCCCCGTAAATTCTCCGCACTATCCGCAAAAACCGTTTTGTATGTTACAATAGATGCTACATGCTCATGGGTCTGGCGCGCCGGGGGCGTAGCGTGCTGGCATGATTACCTGGGCCTGGGAGGATTCTTTGTATGCCATTCACGGCACACGATTTACGGTATCATTTAGAGCAAAATTATGCACATCTCTGTGTTTATCTGCAACAACGAGCGCAGCGTTTTTTAGGCCCGCTGGCCTATGATGCCATTGAGGTCGATCAGGTGGTTGGGCATGTGATTGAGCAACTGGCACACCTGCATATGCTGGGAGGAGGCGATGCCGCTCCTGAAACTGTGCTTGACCGGCTGACCAACGCGCAATTTTATGCTTTCCTGAATCGCTGCACGCGCAATAAAGCAATTGACCGCCTGCGCAGGCATCGCGTTCCAACCAGCACGCTCGCGGAACTCGAAAGGCCAGGAGCGCAGGATGACGACATCCCACTAATGGAGGGAATTGTCGAAACATTGTGGGGGACTATCCCTTTTGCCACGCCCGAAGAAACCGCGCTTGAGGCTGCTTCCCGGCAGGTGACGCGCCAGTTGCTCATACATTGCATCAAGGCGCTGAGCGCGGCTCCTCACCAGTTAGAAGCGGTCTTGCAGGAAATAGAAGAGTTCGATGCGCCCGAACTGGTGCGAGAGCTTCGCCAGGAATGTGGCATTCCTACCACCGGCCAACCCCTGGCCCACGCCAGCCAGCACAAAGACCATGCCCACAAGAAATTGCGTCATTGCCTGCAACAAAATAGTACCAATTTGGCAGTTGTGCTAGCTTTACGTTTGTCTGAGTATGAAACGAATTCCGCCGACGCAGATGTTATTCTGGTGAATATTAAGACCCTGGCACAGGATAATATTTCCGTGAGGGAGGTGCAGACGGGTCTAAGACATCTGGCTGCTGAAGGTCTACTTGATTGGCACGGAGAGGAGGTACTGCATCTTCTCCCGGCACAATGCAAGCGCCTGGCGCGCTTCTACGAAGAAGGTGAGTAGACACTTTGTAAGGACCCGATTTATCGCGTCCGAGGAGAGTATACATGGATAAACGCGAACAATTCGAGGGCACACCCGATCCTCGACAGGCTTACTTACCGCTGGCGCAGTGGTTACAAATGCTACTTACCATTCCATCGCCATCATTACCGCCGCAGACGGCCTCACCACTTCTGGATGGTAGTGAAAAATCCACTCGTTCCTATCATCTTCCCTATTATCAACAACTTCCCGACTTCGCGATGGCTTTGCTGAACAATGATTCCCAGGCGAGTGCGCGCTACGCGCCGCTGATCTATCACTTAATAGGCTGCGCGCCCTGTCACCAGGCCTATCTGGAGATATATGATGCTTTGCGCGCCGCCCTTACTGACGATAATCAACCGATCGTACCCGATACGAACCAGCATGCCCTGGCTCTCACGCCTGCTCGCATGATCGTCCACCTGTGCCAGTTGCTTATAAACCAGGCTCAGGAGGTGCTGCTTATGGGTCGCCGCAATGATGTTGATAACGATGCCTGGGCGCGCGTCCTCTTGCAGCAGAGCTTGCTGATGAGTACGCATATCATGCAAAGCGTAATGCGACAACGCGCCTTGCAGAACCTGGTTGATGTAGCTATGCTGGCTACAGAGAGTACCAGCGATGAGCAAGGGCCAGCGATACGAACTTATTCGTCTCTGGTGCTGGCGGGAAGTGGCGCTCGCAAGGGAAAGACGAGACGCCGGGCGGAATTAGTCGAGCGTCCCGCCGGGGAGCCGGCCATCGAGTTGCAATCCGGCACGTTGGAGGGTCTGGTCACGCAGCACGATGACATCCTTGAACTGCGGCTGCGCAACCTTGATGAGTCGTTGCGCGGTCGTTATGTCCTGGTAGCCGTTCCCCTGGGGTCAATCATAGAACCCGTGCGCTGGCTTGGAGGAAATCCACGCGCCATTCGCAGCCAGTCCCCGGTGAGCGCGCAGGGCGACCTGGCAACACCGCTCGGCAGGACCGATTTGCGCCTGACTTCCGCCGAGGACCGCAACTTGTTGGAGGCCATGTTCAAAAAGCTGGATATACGCCCCCTCGACCTGTAGATGCTACTCTCCGCCGGGTCTAAACATGCGTTGTCGGCTGTCGTAGGCTTTCTTCCAGTACAATACGGCCCGGTTGACATTGCCGTGATTCTCCAGCAATTGAGCGTATTCAGCGGCATAGTCGGCCAGGTCTTCGAGCCTGTTAAGTTTCTCAAGTATATCCAGACCTGCATCAAAGTGTGAATCGCCCGCCTTATAACGCTTTTGCGCGTATTCAATTTTACCCAGTATAATGCGCGCGTCGGCAGCGATCATACTGTGATCTTCGGATGAGAGCAGCGCGAGCGCCTTTTGCGCCTGTTTTTTTGCCTCGGCCACTTCCTCGTGTTCAAGAAACCATGCAGCCAGGTGGAGATGCGCGCTGGCCTGCATCTGGCGATCACGCAGCACTTCTGGCTGCTCAAGCGCATTCTCCAGGTAGGCGCGGGTTTCAGGATCATGCATAGCCAGCATGGCACGCCCAAGCGCGTGGAATATTTCACTCTTGCTCGTTTGTTCCTCTGCCACGGTCAGCAAGTGCAGGCATTTATAAGCATCCAGGGTGGACTGTAAATAATCACCTGACTCTACCAATTGCTGGCAGCTTTGCCAGTACACGGCAATATGTTGTGTGGAAGTCAGCCCATCCGTCAGTTTGAGCGCCTCTAAAAACATGGCCTGCGCTTCTTTAGGTCTATTCAGACGGAGGTTATGGAGGCCCAACTGGCTATATATGTCGCCTTTGAAGAAGGCATCCTGGTTCTTGTGCGCTTCCAGCAACTCCAGACTGCGCTCGTGGAGCACGAGACCCTGACTATGATCTTGCAGGGCAGATTGCGTAATACCCTGTAAATAGAGCAATTGCGCGTAGAGATAGCTTTGTTCGTCTTTTGCCAGGCGAAAAGCTTCTAAAAGCGCGTTTTCGCTTTCGTGCCACTGGTTGCTCTTACTGAAAGCCAGTGCGAGCAGGTAATGCACAATTATTTCTTGTGCATTCGTTAATTTGTGGGATGCCAGTTCCTGTAACTGTCGAATCGCCTGTTGATATTTATCCTGCTCTATCGCTACCCGCGCTGCCAGGAGTTGCCAATCGACCTCTTCCGCGTTGCTCGAGCCTTTCCTGGTCGGCGTGACGGCTCCTCCCGCCGAAGTCTGCGGTACCAAGAGGTCCTTTGAGGATAGTCCCAGGCGCATAGCAAAAATTTCTAAAGCCCGTAAAGATGGATGTATTTGTCCACGCTCAATTGCTGAAATATAGCTTACCGAGAAGTCGTCACCTGCCAGTTGACTCTGGGTATACTTTTTTGCCAGCCGCGCCTCTTTTAATTTTGCTCCAACAGACCGCCCCATCTGCTGGTGTGGTGGGTCATATGGCATAGCATATTCTCCTGCTTGCAACATGTTGTAAAAAAATGAAATCAATAAATAACAAAATGAGCTTCGTATGCATTGTAAAATATACAGATGATTTTTGTCAATGTCTTTCCAGCATATCCACTAAAGACATATACTCGCATTTATCTTGTGTAAGTTGACGATAGTACTCTTAGTAAATACGCGAGTGTCCATAGACAGCAACATGTTATAATTACCAAAGTCAGTTTTCGTATTTTGTAAAGATGAGTAATAGACTTTTGCCGGAAAAGCGCTGAAAAATTATGGTTTTCCACCTGGATATGAGGAAATAGCGTGAATATAACGACGAGCATACGCAGATTAAGTATCGTGTTTATCGTGCTCTTTATCGCGGCCAGCGCCGGGCTGGTCTACTGGCAGGTGGTGGTTGCCCAGCAGGTTGCGAGCAATCCCGTCCTGACGTTGTCGCGTAATTGTTTGCCCGATGCAACTCCGAAACGCGGGAACATCTACGACCGCAATGGTGTGTTGCTTGCCTATTCCGAACTCATTCCAACCAATGTAAAAAACCCGAACGGGGGCAATCTCTGTGTCTACCAGCGCGTGTATACGCACCCGTCGATGGCCTCGGTGCTTGGTTACTATGTCAGTTCCACTTTTTGCGCTATCAGTCCCTACTGTGAGACGGGCATTGAAAAGCAATACGATGACTACCTGAGCGGACGCATCGGCGTAACAGGCTTGAACAATACCGTGAACAAGCTGCTGCATCAGCCTCCGGTAGGAGATAACATTTACCTCACCATCGATGTGCGAATTCAGGATATCGTGGATAAATACTTTAATGAAGAAGCTCCGAATATTGGACTCAACGATGTCTTCACGTCTAATCGCGGCTCGGTCATTGTGACAGACCCCCATACGGGTGAAATCCTGGCTATGGTAAGTCATCCCGAATACGATAATAACCGCATCGCGAGTGGCGATACGGCTTATCTACAACAGCTTCTTTCAAATCCCCAACAGCCTCTGGTTAACCGCGCCATCAATGAATGTTATGTGCCTGGCTCGATTTATAAAACAATGACATTGATGGCGGGCCTGGATTCTGGCAAGTTTACACTCAATACGCCGTTTTATGACGACAACAACCCGAATCATTTGCAGGCCAGAGGCCCGGTAACGCTTGGTTCAAATGGTAGTACGGAGACATTCACTCCCAGTGAAGATAATATTGAAAACTACACCTATCACTATCCAGTCTCCCTGGAATATGGGTATTCTCACTCGGATAACGTCATTTACGCCCAGACTGGCGCCGTTACAGGAGCCAGCACCTGGCTTAAATATAATTCAGCTTTCTATGTAGGCAAACAGATTCCCTTCGATTTGCCGGTAAATGTCAGTACCGTGACGCCGCAGCCGCAGCAAAACCTCTGCGCAACAACGCCTCCATCACAAACGCCGCTCAGCGTCGTGCAACTGGCGGAAAATTCTTTCGGGCAGGGTGTTGACTTCGTAACGCCCTTGCAGATGTCTCTGATTGATGACGCCGCCGCCAATAATGGGGCATTGATGCGTCCTACCTTGATTGAAAAGATCGTAGACCCTTCGCAATCCGTGCTCAAATCATTCAATGCGGTAACGTTGGGTAATCCCATTTCACAGCAAACGGCTACTGAGGTGCGCGATGCTATGTACGGCGTGGTGGCCTGCGGCTCCGGCTCGTTGAATAGAGTCCAGTTAAGTTACCCGTATTCCCCCTGGTCGGTGATTGGGAAGACTGGTACCGGTCAAGTAAATAGAACAGGAACGCCCGCGCAGTCCTGGTTTATCACGGCAGCGCCCTATGTGTATCAATCAGGTGCCATGCCGGCTATAACCATTACCGCTATGAAAGAAAATGCCGGTGAAGGGTCTTATGCCAATGGCCCCATGCTGCGCGATATCTACCGGGATATCTTTACAAAGGTGATGACGAATGTGCAGCAACCCACGCCGCCCGATCCGAATTTCTGCTTTACCACTGGCTTGCTACAAACAAAGTGACAACTCCCCATGCGTAAACGCAGGGGCTTCTCAGGAAACGTAGATTTGATGGCCCTATTCAGGTTTTTCGTCTTGTTGCAAAATCTGCCAGCAAGTATCGCAGTAGCCGGCAGCGACGAGGTCGAGATTGAGGTTATGAAAGTGGTACTGCTCTTGTAGCTGTTCATTGAGGTTGCCCAGCAGGGCTTCGTCCAGGTGGATGATGGCCCGGCAGCGGCGGCAGACGAGGTGATGATGCGCCTGCCCCTCGGCGGCTTCATAGCGTGGCTGCTCGCCGGGCAGGTGATTTTCGCGCACAAGGCCCAGTTCCCGCAGCAATTCTAGCGTGCGGTAAATCGTTGACAAACTGACGTATGGATTGCGCTTCTGAACTCGTTTCATAATCTGCTCGACGCTCAGATGCTCGTCTGCTTCCTGGATTACACTTAGAATCATGTAACGCTGCGGCGTCAGCCGATATCCACGCTTGCGCAGCATCTCATTGCTAGTATGAACATAATGATGCATCCTCATCCCCTATTCGATAGTATGTGTGCTTGCCCATATCCTAACATTGCCTGCAAGGGGCGTCAATATATACAACATTTCCAGCGGTTCGCGTTGATTTCTCTTAGGGAGTTGTCGCCTTTGCAATATACGCGTGTTACGCTACAATAATGAGACAGGGTAACGCGCCCTGAAAGGATAGGTCACGATGGTTCGTTGGGAACATCGCTATTTACTCGGTACGATGATTTTTACTATCGCCGGTGATGTGGTGCGCGATTTTGACGAAGAATACGAGGCATGGAGCTGGTTAGAGCAGGAAGGATGGGGGCTGGTAGCTATCGAGCCGCCAGACCCCGTGAGGCCAGGAGCCTGTAAGTATTACTTCAAGCGGCAGAATGTGCAGTCATCGTCTTTGCGTTCGATCAGCACGCAATCTCTCCCGGCCTATGAGCAACGAGGAAGGCGTTAAAATGACAGCCCCAGGCTACTGGCGCTCGCCGCTCGATCCACAGCGCGTGATGCAACTGCCGGTTGTCCACTGGCAGGATACTGAGCAGCAAGAGCGTGAAGAACAACTGACGGTTGAGGAGCCACTTGAGATTCGCCTTGACCGGCGCAGCCTGGCAGTTATCATGCGCACGCCCGGCCACGATCACGAACTGGCCTGCGGCTTTCTCTTTACCGAGGGCATTATCAAGACACCGGATGACGTGCTTTCGATCGAAGACGCGGTCGATGCCGATGGCCTGCCTCTGGCAAACGTCGTTGATGTGATGCTGAGAACATCTCCCACGGATGCTGTCGATGCGTCTAATGCTCCGGCTTTTCAGCGCCATTTCGCGGTCTCGGCCAGCTGCGGCCTGTGCGGAAAAAATAGTATCGCCGATCTGATGTGTGATGTTCCCCCACTGCCGACAGATGACACGCGTATCCCTGCCTCTACCATTTACAATCTCCCGGCTCAGTTGCGCGCGCGGCAGGACGTGTTTTCGCATACAGGCGGGCTGCATGCCGCCGGCCTCTTTACCACCGGTGGAGAATTTTACCTGCTGCGCGAAGACGTGGGCCGTCATAATGCCGTGGATAAGCTGATCGGGCATGGCCTGTTGCATCACACTCTTCCTTACTCGCGTCATATCCTGCTGGTCAGCGGGCGCACCTCGTTCGAGATCATCCAGAAAGCGCTGCTGGCGCGCATTCCCTGTATCGCCGCTATTTCCGCTCCGTCCAGCCTGGCTGTCGAACTGGCAGGTGACGGCGGCATCACCTTGATCGGCTTCCTGCGCGACCGTGCCATGAACGTATATACGCACCCCGAACGTATTGTGTAGCCAAAACTCTTGTCACATCACACACACTCCGATATAATCCGCTTATGCAGAACATCAGAAGCGATACAATTGCAGCGATAGCCACGCCGCCGGGATATGGCGGCATCGGCGTAGTGCGTGTGAGCGGTCCCGACGCCTTTGGCCTGGTATTACCGCTTTTAAGACAGCCCGGCGGAAATACGGAACTGCCGCCGTCGCACATGCTGACCTACGGGCATATTGTCGCGCCGGATACGCGAGAAATACTTGACGAAACCCTGGTCGCCTTCATGCGCGCGCCGCGCACTTACACTCGCGAGGATGTCGTTGAGATACAGGGACACGGCGGCCCGCTCATCCTGCAGCGCGTGCTGCGCCTGGTGCTGGCGCAGGGGGCGCGTATGGCGAATCCCGGCGAGTTCACCTTGCGCGCCTTTCTGAATGGTCGGCTTGATCTGGCCCAGGCCGAGGCGGTGATGGACCTGATTAGCGCGCAGACCGAGATCGGTCAGAGGCTCGCCATGCAACAACTGCGCGGGCGCATCTCGCAACAGGTGCAGGACGTCCGGCATGCCTTGCTCGGCGTGATTGCGCGCATCGAGGCCAGTATCGACTTTCCCGAAGAAGACGTGCCGACCCCGCGACCTGACGAGCTACAACCATTGATACAGGACGCGCTGCGGCAAGTTGAGACCTTGCTGGCCGACTCCGAGCAGGGGCGGCTCTATCGCCAGGGACTGCGCACCGTCATTATCGGGCGTCCCAATGTTGGCAAGTCCAGCTTGCTCAACGCTTTGCTGCGCTCCGAGCGTGCCATCGTAACGTCCGTCGCCGGCACCACGCGCGACACGGTTGAAGAGGTAGCGAACGTGCGCGGCATTCCCTTGCATCTCATCGATACCGCCGGTATCACGCCGACCAGCGATCCTGTAGAGCAAATTGGTGTCGAACGAAGCCGGGCCGCCGCCGAAAGCGCCGACCTGCTCTTGCTCGTTTTTGACGGCTCGGAGCCTTTGACCGGGCAGGACCGGGCAGTTTCAGAAGAATTATGGGACATGGGCTTTGGTGGGCAGCATGAACAGGAAGAAGGCCGGCGCTCATCGATAGAGCCGCAAGAGACGGGAAGACGACCCGTCATCCTCATTATCAATAAGTCGGACCATCCACAGAGCGTGGAGATTGACCGGCTCAGGCAAATGTGGCCGCGTGCCCCGTTGATATATACATCTATGCTGACGGGCGCTGGCCTCTCAGAACTGGAAGAGAGTATCGCGGAAGAAGCCCTGGCGGGGAAGACCCCGCAAAGCGAGGGCGCGCTCGTTACCAGTGCCCGTCACCAGGAGAGCCTGCGCCGCGCATCCGAACATATGCGAGCCTCGTTCATCCCATTGCTCGATGGCCTGCCCCTGGACTTCGTTTCGATTGATTTGCGCGCCGCCTATGATGCGCTGGGTGAAGTCACCGGCGAGACGGCCAGTGATGATCTGCTGGAAAGAATCTTCCACGAATTTTGCATCGGAAAGTAGGAACGCGGGTGGTGAGTGGATGGGTTTGTCAACGCAAAAATCGTTTTGAACGGTAGTATAATGAAATATGAAGCAAATACAACATTTGAGGAGACATTATGCTGCCCCGAAATTCAATAGCCAGAAAATTTATGTTGCTCGCTGCGCTTGTGCTGGTAGCCAGCCTGGTCGTAGTGCTGGTAGCTTATCATATAGCTGTTCCCGCGCAAAATACACAGGCCTCGAAAAATCAACTTTCCGCGACGGCATTAACGTCTAGCCCGACGCCGACTGTGCCAACCCATGACGCGGCCTCACCCTCACCCTCACCTACACCGACAACTCCTCCAGCGATCAACCCGGCTACCGTGCTGGGAATCGACTCTAATCCGGGACGATATTTCACTGGTATTAACTGGGTGCGCCTGGGTTATCCAAGTTGCGGATTTGGCGATTTGACCGGGGAGCATTTGCGTACAACCATACAAAATTATCATAGCATGGGTTTGCGCGTCCTGTTGATCGTGTGCCAACCGGCCAGTTCAGGCTCGCGCCTGCTCAACCCGCAGCTCTTCGCCGATATCGCGCAGGGCAATGCTGACGCGGTGCAGTGTGGCAACGAGGAGATGAAACAGAATGCCTTGACCACTTATGTCACTCCGGTGAATTTCGCGCGCTATTTTGATATGTGCGTGCGCGCTGTCCACGCGGTGCAACCCACTACCCCTGTAATTCTGGGCGCGCTCGATCCCCAGGTTGTCGGTAGCGATAATAGCCCGTTGTACTACCAGGTGAATTACCTGAACCAGATGCAAACGGCCATGAATACGCAGGTGCATCCCGGCGGCAACTGGTCATGGCGCGCTCAGATCGTGGGCATGATCGATAGCTGGCACAACGGATATCCCAGCCAGTATATCAATAACCTCTACGCGCTGTTTGCTTTCTGGGCACAGCAGTTCCAGGTCAATTTGAACAATGGCGACCTGGGGAAACATCTCTGGGTCGTCGAAGGTACTGGCTGCTTCAAGGGCTGTGGTATCGACCAGTATAGCTCCTACCAGGTAGCAGTCTCGCATATCTTGACGTTGATCAGCGATGCGCAGACAACCATGCGCTACAAGGTACCTTACTTCTACTTCAGCGATCGCGATTTTGTGTTGAGTGGAGTCTACTGGCCGATCGGCATTCTCGATACGCAGGGACGAGCCAAACCTATTCGCCAGGATCTCAGTATGGGCGCGCGCGTCCTGAATATGCGATGCGCCAGCGGACAGGTCAACGTCGTTAGCCAGGAGCAACTTCTGGCAAAGCTCTACCAGGGCTGCTCTCTGCCATCTAACTACCTGAGCATCCTCACAAACTAAAACAAAATTGAATTTTTATACTTTTGTAAAAACTCGCCCAAAACCTATTGACAAGTAATTAAGGCTGTGGCATAATACCGATGTTGCCAAAAGCGACGGGGAACAACTTCTGTAAGTGAACCACTAAAAAGGTTTTCTCTCAAGAAATTAACGAACCCAGGGTCGTCTTGTCCCTATCGAGGAAAGATGCTTCTGGTTTTTATCTCTGTCTTCAAAGCAACAACATGCGAGCAACACGATTGCTCTAAGGCGTACCTTGACAATTGAAGAGTGGAAGCAGAACAGCAACTGTTAAAGGAAGAGTAAGCAAACAGTTTCTGTCAATTTCTGAAGAAGAATCTGCGAACATGCCAGGTAATTTAGAATCATCTGGCCTGGATCGCTCAAGAGCT
>DATLSI010000315.1:0-47961 GCA_035534255.1 Ktedonobacteraceae bacterium
CCCCCCCCCCGCCTCTCACAACCTGAAACTGGTAATGTATTTAGTTGCGGAGGTTCATCTTATGACACCCCCAGTAATATCACCAACCGGCGGATGGGTCGGCACTATTCTATTTATTCTCATCTTCCTGGCGGCGCTCGTCCTCTTTGGCGTGCGCGCGGGTAGATTGATCGCCTTGCTGGTCAAGGCCAGGCGCACGGACCGCAGCGACCATCTTGATGACCGCATCGGGGCATTTTTTTTGATCGTGCTTGGGCAGGGCGGCGTCTTGCGCGACCCCATCCCTGGCATCGCTCACTTCTTTACGTTCTGGGGTTTCATCATCATTCAGTTCGGACTGCTTAACCTGATGCTTGGCGCATTTAATGCATCGCTGCCTTTGCTGGGCGACAATCACACGTTCGCGATTGTACTGGACGCCTTCGTTATTTTTGTGCTGCTGGCCCTGGTCTTGTTTGCTATCAGGCGCGGCATCGTGCGTCCTAAACAACTCGAAAGCAAACTGCACGGCCCGCGTGACGGCTTCATCATCCTGGGGCTGATCCTGCTGGTCATTTTGACGCTGGCGCTGGTCGAGAGCTTCGTGTATGCCGCCAGCAATGGCGCGGCCTGGACGCCCATCGGCAGTTGGATTGGCCCCATCTTTAGCGGACTCGGCACGACAACCAATATTGTGCTGTTTCGCGTCTTCTGGTGGGCGCACATTCTCACCGTGCTGGGCTTCCTCATCTACCTGCCGCGCTCCAAGCACCTGCACTTGCTCGCTACGCCATTCAACGTATTCTTCCGCAATTATGGACCTAAAGGTGCTTTGCCGCTTATGGAGAACCTGGAAGACCGCGAGGACTACGGCGTCTCCAAACCTGAACAATTCACCTGGAAACAACTGCTTGACGGCTACGCCTGCACCGAATGCGGGCGCTGCAATACCGTCTGTCCCGCCTCCAACACGGGCAAGCCGCTTTTCCCCAAAGAGATCATTCTGGGCGTCAAGGAAGCTCTTTTTGTGCAAAGCAATCAAATCCTGGGTGAGGACACCTTGTGGAGCAAACTGGGCGTGGCAGGCGTGAAGGCCAGCGAGACCGAGGCTGAGAAAGCCGCCCATCACGAGCCGATGGTAGGCGGCATCATCTCCACCGACGCCCTGTGGTCATGCACCAGTTGCCGCGCATGCATGGAGATCTGCCCCGTTTCTATTGAGCATGTACCGACCATCATAGATATGCGCCGTCACCTGGTGATGGAAAAAAGCGAATTTCCCCAGGAGGTCACATCGCTTTTCAATAACATCGAGCGCAACGCCAACCCCTGGGAGATCAGCAACGACAAACGCGCCGAGTGGGCGGCTGGTATGGATATTCCCCTGCTGGCCGAAAATCCTGAAGCTGAGGTGCTCTACTGGGTCGGCTGTATGGGTTCATTCGATGAGCGCAACAAGAAGGTTGCCACCTCGGTCGCGAAAATTCTGAAAGCGGCCAGCATCGATTTTGCAATCCTCGGCCCTGAAGAGTCCTGCACGGGCGACCCGGCGCGGCGCATCGGCAACGAGTACCTGTACCAGATGATGGCGCAGCAGAATATCGAAGTGCTGAACGGCTATGGCCTGAATGTCAATGACAACCACAACAACCATAACAACCATAACGGCCATGTACCCGGCAACGGCGTGGCGGGCGTTGCCACGAAGCACCGCACCATCCTCACAGCCTGCCCGCACTGCTTCAACACTATCAAGAACGAGTACCCCCAGCTTGGCGGCAACTATGAAGTGGTTCACCATACCGCTTTCATCGACAAGCTGCTGTCGGACGAGAAGATCACGCTGCCCGCAGACTTCGACGAGCGCAAGCTGACCTATCACGATCCTTGCTACATTGGTCGCTACAACGATATCTACGACGAGCCGCGCCGCGTGCTCACCGTGCTGAACACCAACGGCGTCACGGAGATGCGCCATCACCGTAACAAGAGCTTCTGCTGCGGCGGCGGCGGCGGGCGCGCCTGGATGGAAGAGAAGATCGGCAAGCGCGTCAACCAGACCCGCGTCAACGAGGCACTTGAGACGGGCGCGGAGGTGCTGGCCGCCGCCTGCCCGTTCTGCATCACCATGTTCGATGACGGCGTCAAAGGCGTCGAAGCCGAGGAGAAGTTGCAGGTAGAAGACATCGCCGAGATCGTGGCAAGGGCGATCGAGGCGAAAGAAGCACAGGAAGTGTAATTACAAGAAATAACGCGATCACTTATTGAGCCATCCTTGCGGTCGCCCAATAAGAGATCGCGTCTTACAGGTTATGCTTAATCCACCAGCGTATACACAAAATCGTACTCTGAACCGACCGGGTTGCCACGCGCGTGCAGCAACATCGAGCCACGAGCTTCTAGATACACGCCTGTTCCGCCGGTGACGGTCAGCGTGGTATCGGTGCCGTCGTCGTAGTATGGCCCCTCAACTGTAATATTGCCGCCTTTCAGGAACACCGTCCAGAAGCACTCCCATTCGGTCTTGCCGGTTGCGACGGTGCGGGTGCATTGGCCGTTATCATGCCCAACCTGGTGCTTATCTTGAGCATCGAAGACGGGGTTGTGGAAACCCAGGATGTCACCCAGCGACATAGCCGGTGGATGAAACTCTTGAACCGTGTCGGTGATGGCGTGTTCAACCACATGCACCGTTGTGATGCCATTCGCCGAGGCGGTAGGGCTATTACGCAGGTTGGTGAACATGATGCCTGCGAATATGCCGACGATAAGCGCGAGCGTTGTGCAGAGGATGAGTGTCTTCTTCATGAATGCTACCCCCTTGTAAAATTCAGGTGAGATGGTCTACTCTTAATCTGAGTATAGAGAGTGTGCCGCGCGCCTGTCAATGGAGAAAGCAACCATCTTTATGCTCGTCGATATCTATACTTTACTTTTCCATTTGAAACGAAAGCGCAATTTACATGGTGTCCGCAAAGAGGCTGCTCACCGATTCGCCGTTATGGATGCGTTGAATCGTCTCGGCTATCAGGGGCGCGACCGAGAGGATGGTCATATTGGGCAGGCGTTTTTCCGGCGGGATAGGAACGGTATTGGTCGTCACGATCTCGACGATATCTGGCTCCGCGCGTAATCGCTCGATAGCCTTACTGGTAAAAAGGCCATGCGTGCAGACGACACAGATATGACCCACGTTATGCTCGCGCAAACGCTCGATAATCTCGATAACGGTGCCGCCATTGGCGATCTCGTCATCGATAACAATGGCATTCTTGTTTTCGACATCGCCCACGATGGCCTCGATCACTACTTTTTCGTCGCTCAAGCGCTGCTTACTGCCAGCCGCGACGGGCAATTTCAACAAACGCGCGAAATGCGAGGCAGACTTGGCGTTGCCCAGGTCGGGCGAAACCACGACAGTATTGCGCAGATCACGATTGCGGAAGTGGTTCGCCAGCACATTAAGGGCGTTCAGGTGATCGGTTGGCACGCTGAAGAAGCCGTGTACCTGCGCCGCGTGCAGCGTCATGGTCAATACGCGATTCGCCCCCGCCGTTACCAGCAAGTCGGCCACCAGCCGACCCGCGATAGAGATGCGCGGCTCGTCCTTTTTGTCCGAACGCGCATAGGAATAGTAGGGTATCACCGCCGTTGTGCGCGCAGCGGATGCGCCGCGCGCAGCGTCCAGCATCATCAACAACTCCATCAGGTTTTCCTGCACCGGCGGCGCGAGAGGCTGGATCAGAAAGACATCACTCTCGCGACAATTAGCATTCAATTGCACGTATAAACAATCATTACTGAAATGCCTGGTCGTGCTCCCACACAGAGGAATGCCCAGGGTTTTGCACACCTCTTCCGCCAGTTCTTTATGCGCTGCTCCGCTAAAAATCGTGATTTCACGCACGGGATTTTACCTCGGTCTTACACACTTCAAATTGATAGGCCCGCTTTTTACGGCACATCAAATCGCTCGCCAAAAAAATCTGCCGCCCATCATCAACTGTTCATCAACAAATCGCGTGCGATGACCAGGCGCTGAATCTGGTTGGTGCCTTCGTAAATTTGGGTGATCTTGGCGTCGCGCATCATGCGCTCGGCTGGATACTCCTTCATATACCCGTAGCCGCCGAGAATCTGAATGGCATCGTTGGTTACATCCATAGCAGAGTCTGAAGCGAACATCTTCGCCATGGATGAGTATTTGCTGAATTGCTTTTCGCCGCGATCAATCATCTCCGCCACGTTGTAGATCAAAAGGCGCGATGCTTCGACTTTGGTGGCCATATCCGCCAGCATGAACTGGATGCCCTGGTTCTCTGAGATGGGCTTGCCGAATTGCTTGCGCTGCTTCGAGTAGGCAACGGCCAGGTCAAGCGCGCCCTGCGCTATGCCCAGCGCCTGCGCTCCCACGCCAGGACGTGTGCGGTCCAGTGTCATCATGGCAATCTTGAAGCCATCGCCCTCGCGCCCCAGCAGATTCTCTGCCGGAACTTCGCAATCGGTAAAGATCAGTTCTGCAGTTTGCGAACCCTTGATGCCCATCTTCTCCTCGATACGCCCCACCGAAAAGCCGAGGAAATCCTTATCGACGATAAAGGCGCTGATGCCACGTGTGCCTGTCGACGTATCGGTCAGCGCGAGCACTGAATTGACCTGCGCCAGCCCGCCATTAGTGATGAAGCGTTTCGCGCCATTCAGTATGTAGGTATCGCCCCGGCGCACAGCCACCGTCTGCATGGCCGCCGCGTCCGAGCCAGAATTCGCCTCGGTCAGCCCGAAAGCAGCCAACCATTCACCACTTGCCAGCTTAGGGATATACTTGCGCTTCTGCTCCTCATTGCCCGCCAGCAATATCGGCAGCGAGCCAAGCTGCTGCACCGCCAGAATCAGGCCGGTCGTGGCGCAGTGGCGAGAAAGTTCTTCAATAGCCATTACTACAGCCAGTTCGCTGGAGCCGATACCATCGTACTCCTCCGGGAAAGGCATCGCCAGAATACCCTGCTCGGCCAGCAGTTCTTTCATATCCCAGGGGAACTGCCCTGTATGGTCAATTTCCGCGGCGCGTGGAGCCACGCGCTCCCTGGCAATCTCACGAATGGTTTCTATCATTGTCTGCTCGTCTTCGGACAGATGCGAAATGGCCATATTTTGCTCCTTTGGCTATGCTCGGTAAAAAAACTACCCAAGTATATCATATCAAAAAGGCCTGCTTTCTGCCTCCTTGCTCGCTCCATTGACAACACCCGCCCTATGGAGATACTATTGCTAGGGATTTACTCAGCATTTTTATTGTACGCGTCCATTTACACTATACGTAACAGGTATATTGTATGTCATCCTTGAAAAAAACAGGCTCAACACTTATACCAAGGCGCACATTCTCTCTCAAGCGCCTCTTGCTACAATTATTCGGCCTGACAATTGGGCTGCAAGGGATGATCGTGCTTATTCTCCAGGTTATCTCTGTCCGGCGCAAGCGGCACCAGCCGCAGGGGAGCTTTCCTCATCAACATCTGGAAAAGGTGCTGGTAGGTGAAAACGTAGTCCAACTCTACGATTATGGTCGCGAGTTGTACGACGCGATGCTGCTTGCTATCGATAATGCGCGGGAGTCCATTTACCTGGAAACCTACATATGGAAAAATGATGTAGTAGGCCAGGCATTCAAAGATCATCTCGCGCGCAAGGCTGCCGAGGGCGTGGAGGTGTACGTCATTTATGACAATTTCGCCAATCTCGTTGTGCCGGGCGAGTTTAAAGTCTTCCCTTCTAATATCAACGCGTTGTGCTACTACGCCATCCGATCGCCACTCCACCTGTTTGACCCACGCCGCTACGCCCTCGATCACCGCAAACTGCTGGTAGTTGACGGCACCATCGGCTTTATCGGCGGCTATAACCTGGGCGCACTGTATGCTACAAAGTGGCGCGACACACATTTGCGCATTCAAGGGCAGGCAGCGGCGGACCTGGCACAGTCGTTCACCGACTTCTGGAACCTGCATAACCCGACTCACAAGCGTCTTCAACGACACTATGTGCGCCGTTTTGACCCGCTTATTACAGCGCGTGAGACAAATGCTATGCGCCTGACCTTCCCCATTCGGGATATGTACATCGAAGCCATCGGCAGAGCAGAGCAGCGTGTTATGCTTACAGATGCCTACTTCGTGCCTGACCGTGTCCTGCTTGACGAACTGAAGGACGCCGCCAAACGCGGCGTCGATACGCGGGTATTGATCCCCTGGACATCCAATCACATCGTCGTGGACTGGCTGACACGCGGCTACCTGGCGGAATGCTTGCAAGCAGGCATCCGCATATTCGGCTATCGTCATATGTTGCATGCTAAAACCTGCACCATCGATGGCCAGTGGTCAACCATCGGCACAGCCAACCTGGACCGTCTCAGTTCCGTTGGCAACTATGAAATCAACGTCGAAGTCTTTAGCGAAAAACTGGCGCAACAGATGGAAGAACTGTTCGTGCGAGACATAGGCAACGCTTCTGAATTGACGCTCGAAAAGTGGCTAAACCGCCCCTGGTACATGAAGCTGAGCGAGCGCATCCTGACACCACTGCGCTTGTTGTTGTAAAGATGGCGATTTCTATGAGGGAGATTGACCGCGCATGTTCAACTATAGTTCGTAATCCTTTGCCACTTGATATATTTTCGTTCCTCTCCTACCTGTAACTTCGATAGTCGCAATATCATCTTCATTTTTGGTGCTTGATCTGCCCGTACTGCGTATACCTTCCCCGTCTCCATACAGTACACGGCAAACATTTCAACTTTCCCCCCGTAACTTACACGCTTCCCCCCATACGCCTTTGTTGACGTGTGAAATTCAAAATAACTGCCGTCTGGACTCATCCGAGCAAGTTTCACCTGCACACGTATAAGCTCCGGTGGTTTACTTGAGAGCAGGCCGCTTTGTCCAGGTCGGACGTATGCAAAGTCATAGGGGTAGTATCCACCTCAGGGGATAAGCACTTCATATCCTAATTCAACAAAGCGATTGAGTACGGCGGTTTCCGCGATTGCCCCTCGTTGGCTTTGATTATCTTTGTCCTTGCCAAATAATCCTCAAACTCCTTTATTTGACACAACACCTGACAGTAGTATATACTGTTTGCAGTAAGTGGTTAAATGATTTACGATAAGTGGATATGAAAAAAACCCATGCCGGTCGCTTGGTTTCGACCGGCTTTATATCGTGATTGAGCTATGAAAATAGCGATTTTACGATATATGGACCACTTTTCTGCTTGACTGAGACATTTTTTACTCAAGAGTAACTCTGCGTCTACTGATGTAGAGGTCATCGCACCCGAAAAAATGATGGTACCGTCCACGAGGCGACCAGCGGAGGAGCAAGGCATATGAGGAGCGAATTTCAGGCTGCCATTGCACAACTAATTGCCGAGAAAGGATTACCACGTGAAGTGGTAATGGAGACTGTGGCTACCGCTCTTCTGTCGGCCTATCGCAAAAGTTATGGCGGGGGCGAAAACATTCGCATCGAGGTTGACAAGAATGGCGAGGTACGAGTCTGGGCGGCCAAACGTATCGTGGCACAGGTAACGAACTCGAACGACGAAGTTTCCCTGGCTGAAGCGCAGCGCATTGATCCGCATGCCGCGCTCGGACAAACCATTGATGTCGATTCTTCCTACATCTTCGCGAAGATTCCGGCCCAGACCGCCAAACAGGTCATTTTGCAGCGTATTCGCGAGGCCGAACACGAATACCTCTACGAACAACTCAAGGATTGGACGGGCGAAATACGCCTGGGGATTCTCACACGCAGGGACCCCGTGCGCGGCTGGCTGGTCGACTTTGATAAAGCAGAACGAGTCGAGGGCATCATGCCGCCGGGCGAAGAGGTGCCAACCGAAAAATATCGCGTCGGGCAGCGCCTGCGGGTCTACGTCTACGACGTGCGCCGTGTGCCGGGACGCATGCTCCAGATAATGGCTTCGCGCACCCATCGCGACCTCGTGCGCCGCCTGTTCGAGTCCGAAGTCCCGGAAATTTACGAAGGCACGGTTGAGATCAAGGCTATCGCGCGCGAGCCGGGCAGCCGTTCCAAGGTTGCGGTTGTGGCGCGCCAGGAGGGGTTGGACCCCATTGGCTCCTGCGTCGGTGTGCGCGGGTCGCGCATCAATAACATCGTGCATGAACTCAACGACGAAAAAATCGATATCATCCAGTGGAGTCCCGACCCGGCTACCTTCGTCGCCAACTCACTCAGCCCGGTCAAGCCCCTCAAGGTGCAACTGCGCGAATCCGACCATACCGCGCTGGTCACTGTCCAGGAGCGTCAACTGTCGCTGGCGATCGGCAAAGATGGGCAGAACGCCCGGCTCGCCGCCAAATTGAGCGGCTGGCGCGTCGATGTCACCAAACCTGCCGAGGGCGAAGTGTACGACGAACCCGTTGAAGAGAGGCACGAGGCATCGGCAGCATACAGCGGGCGGCGCGACCGAGGTGATCGCGGCGACCGTACTCCGAGCCGTAATGATCGCGGCGGCGGCGGCGACCGCAATAGTTCAAGACGCTCGCATCACCAGCGCGGGGGCAGGAGTAGCGGCCAGAGCGAGTATGACGATTAGGGAACGAACCCATGACTAAAACCGCGAAGCAGCAGGTCAAGCGACCCAGACACGTTCCGTTGCGCACCTGTGTCGCTTGTAAAGAGAGCAAACCGAAACGCGAACTGCTGCGGGTTGTTCGCACGCCGGATGGGCACGTTCTGATGGATGCCTCCGGCAAGAAATCGGGACGCGGCGCTTATCTGTGCGCGAAACTCTCCTGTTGGCAGGACGCGCTCAAGAAAAAGCGTCTCGAACAAGAATTTGAACTGACATTATCCGATGAAGACCGCGCCGGGTTGGATGCCTTTATAGCGACTTTGCCCAGAGACTAACGACCAGGGCGGGGACAAGCCCCGCCCTGATAAAATGGCGTGTTGCAAATATGCGCAATGTGGGCTATACTAAAGCCAATATCCGCACGGGATAGTTGTTTTCATATGTGGATAAAAACAAACAAGTAAAACGAACGTTATGAGTCAACATTTCTCTTCTCTTGATAGAGGCACAGCCCCCCGTTTGGAGGGCAGTTTTGGCACTGTTTGCGGAGCGACAGCTATGAACTAATACCATAGCCCCTACGCCAGAGAGCGCAGACGACTATATGCCTGGCACTGCACCAACGAGGGCCTGTCTCCTTCCTGCTCATTTCAGGAGGGCGACAGTCCTTTTTATGTGGCTGTGAAGAGAGATTTCCGCCGCTTTTCGCGACCGATGCACGAGGGAAAAACGCATTGGGACCAGGAAAGGTGGTGTATCATTTGATAGAAGGGGGTCATCTTCATGAACAATACATCTGAATCCCCAGATGCGAACGAGCAGGTAAAGCCAGCCACGACACGCAGTCGCTCAACCGCTCGCGCAAAAACGGAAAACGCCACGTCCGACGGCCAGGAACAGGTCACGAAACCGGCTACCCGGCGGCGTCCCGCGTCTTCGACAAGCACCATGGCCGCTGAGTTAACACCAGCACCTGCTCGAACGCAAAGCGCAGCCGAGAAAGTGGAAAATACACAGGCCGCTGAAACGCATCCCGCACCCGCTCCAGCGACTAACGCGCCGGAAACGCCGACCGCGAGACGTGCCGCAGCTCCCCAGCAGCCAGCCAGAACGACGCAAAGCGCGACACCCGCACAGCGTGCCGCCTCTAGCGAACAGCCAGCCAGACCCGCATCGCCGGGAGTGCCAGCGCAGCGCAACACGCCTGCCCAGCCAGTATCACGCCCGGCACCATCGGGTCCTCCCGCGCAGCGTAGTGGGCCTCAGCAGCAAGCATCACGCCCGGCACCATCGGGTGTACCCATGCAGCGCAACTCGTACCCGCAGCAATCGACAAGGCCAGCGCAACCGGGTACACCCATGCAGCGCGGCGTGCCCCCACAGAGAAATGGAGGAACGGTTGCACCCGGACAGCGCCCGCAGGGTACCGGCAATGGACAACGCCCCAATGTCGGCGGCGGCTATGCCCCGCGCCCGGTAACTTCTGGCGCGGGTCGGCCTATGCCCGGTCGCCCGCAGGGACAGGGTCGCGGTCCTCAAGCACATTCCGGTGGAGCGCGTCCGGGCACACCGGCGCAGCGCCCGGCAGAGCGGCGCGTACACGCCGTCAAGGAGAAACCAACCGGCCCGGTTTCCATACCGGCGCAAATAGTAATCAAGGACCTGGCGGATTTATTGCACGCTTCGCCGAACGAGATCATCAGTGATCTCATCAAGAAGCATAGCATCTTCGCGAATATCAACCAGGTCATCGATTACGAAAAAGCGGCTCTCGTCGCGACGGATATGGGCTTTGAGCCATCGCAGAGCGCGCAAACCGTCACGCCCTCCGTGCAGCGCATCAAAGGTGGTTTGTCCGCCAATGAAGCCATGATGGCCACGCGCGATCAGGAGGATACCATCGTGATCCCGCCGGTCGTAACCATCATGGGACACGTCGATCACGGCAAAACGTCGCTGCTCGATACCATCCGCAAGACGAAGGTGGCAGCAGGGGAAGCCGGCGGCATCACCCAGCACATCGGAGCGTACCAGGTGGAAGTCCAGGGGAAGAAAATCACCTTCCTGGACACACCAGGTCACGAGGCATTTACTGCCATGCGCTCGCGCGGCGCGCAGGTAACGCATATCGCGGTGATCGTGGTGGCCGCGGACGATGGAGTGATGCCGCAGACGCGCGAAGCCATCGATCACGCAAAGGCTGCCAAGGTGCCGATCATCATCGCGTTGAACAAGATGGATTTGCTCAACGCCAATCCCGATTACGTCAAGCAGCAGCTTGCTGAAATCGATGTCGTCGTTGAAGACTACGGCGGCGATGTCCCCTGCATACCCGTCTCGGCCCGCAAAGGCACCGGCATCGATGACTTGCTGGAAATGATCCTGCTGGTCGCCGAAATTCAGGACATTCGGGCCAACCCCAATGTTCCCGCGACCGGAACCATCATCGAGGCCAAGTTGGAAAAGAATATCGGACCCACGGCGACCACGCTTATCCAGCAGGGAACGCTCAAGATGGGCGACAACATTGTTGTGGGCGCTATGGCGGGTAAAGTGCGCGCCATGTTCAATGATCGTGGCAAGCGCATCCAGAAAGCTCCTCCCAGCACACCTGTCAGCATTCTGGGCCTGCCCGAAGTGCCACAGGCCGGGGATCGCCTTGAAGTCGTCGCCGATGAGCGCACAGCCAAACAGATGGCTGAGCGCATCGCCGAGCAGCGCCGCGACGATACCATGCCGCTTGGACAGGTCAGCCTCGACACTCTCTACATGCAGATGCAAGAGGGGACCGTCAAGGAACTGAACATCGTGCTCAAGTGCGACGTGCAGGGATCAGCCGAAGCCATCAAGAATTCGCTCTCCAAAGTGGGAGATGACACGCGCAAAGTACGCCTCATCCATGGAGGCATCGGCAACATTAGCGAGACCGATGTCCACCTGGCGGGCGCATCCGGCGCGGTTGTGATCGGCTTCAACGTCAAAGCTGATGGCGCGGCTCAAAGCCTCGCGCAAAAAGAGGGCGTCGATATTCGCTACTACAACGTCATCTACAAGCTGCTTGACGACATTCAGGCCGCTCTGACGGGTATGCTGGAACCGACCTATCGCGAGGTCATCGAAGGGCATGCTGAAGTGCAACAGGTCTTCAAGGCCGGGAAAAATCTCGTCATTGCAGGTTGCCGCGTGCTGGATGGCAAGATCACGCGCGCGTCACAGGCGCGCATGACGCGTAACAAGGAGCGGGTCTACGACGGCAAAATCGCTTCGCTGCGACGCGGCAAAGACGATGTGCGCGAAGTTAGCGGAGGTTACGAATGCGGCATCGTGCTCGAAGACTTCAACAACTTTGAAGTTGGCGATTTGATCGAAGCCTACAACCAGGAGCGCGTCAAGCCAGGAGCGTAGTAAATACATGCCAAATCCACATAGACAGGAAAAACTTGGCGAGTTGTTCGCGGCAGAACTAAGCGATCTGCTGCGAACGCGCGTCAAGGACCCACGCGTCGGCTTTGCCAGCATTACCCACGTCGAGGTGAGCGGCGATTATCGCCATGCCAAGATTTTCGTGAGCGTGATGGGAAACGAAGACGAGCAGGCGAACACAATGACAGCTTTGAAGCATGCCACCGGTTTCTTGCGTCGCGAGCTGGCCAGCCGCATCACGCTGCGCTACATGCCGGAAATTGTCTTCAAACTCGATACATCCATCGAAACGGGCAGCCGCATCCTTGAACTCATCCGCGAGATGGAAAACGAGAAAGCTGGAGAGAGCGGGGTAGAGGAAGAAGTTGTTGTGAAAGGTGAGATAGATGAGTGATGAAGCGGGCAAGTTGGATACCCAACTCGACCCCGGCCTTGTAGAGGCTGCGCTGGCCTTAATCGAACCGGCGCAGCGCATCCTGTTGATCGCGCATGAACACCCCGACGGCGATTGCATCGGCTCCGCGCTTGGCCTCGCACATATTTTGCGCCTGATGGGAAAGACTTGCGTATCCGCCTGCGCCGACCAGCCTCCGCGCAACCTCGCCTTTCTGCCCGGCATCGAAAGCATGCGTCAAACGCTGGAGAACGAGCCTTTCGACCTGGTAATCGCCCTCGACGCCGGAGAGTTCAGCCGCTTCGGCAGCCTGTACGAGGAGAACCGCGAGTTCTTCGATCACGCGACAGTGCTCAATCTCGATCATCACATCAGCAGCGATGGGTGCGGCCAGGTGAACATCATCGACCCTACCTCGTCGGCTACCGCCGAACTGCTGGTTTTATTCCAGCAGCAAGCTCAATTGCCACTCAATCTTGACGCGGCCCTGTGCTTGCTGACCGGCATCATCACGGATACGAGTTCATTTCAGTTTACCAATACCACGCCGCGCACGCTGGAAGCCGCCGCGCTGCTGTTACGAGCCGGAGCCATTCCCGAAAAGGTGGTGCAGCCCATCTATCGCACCCGCCCACTGGCACAGGTGCGCTTCCAATCCATCATATTCGCCAGCGCGCAGACCGCCTGCGATGGACGCCTGATCTGGGCAACCGTCACCGACGCTACACTGGCAGCAGCAGGCGCAATCCCGGAGATGGACGAGAACATCTCCGGCCTGCTGCGCGACATCGAGGGCGTGCAGGTTGCTGCATTCTTCAAAAGCTATGGAAAGCCGGACATAACACGCCTGAGCCTGCGCTGCGCCGCGCCTTACAACGCCGCCGAAATCTGCCAGCGCGTCAGCAACGGCCACGGGGGAGGACACGCGCGAGCAGCAGGAGCTACCTTCTACATGCCCATCGAAAAGACGACGGCATACGTGGTGGCTGAATTAAAGAAAGAAATGCTGTGAAATAAAACAACACATGGATGGCATACTTAACATCAATAAACCCACAGGCATGACTTCACACGATGTGGTAGCAAAGGTGCGCAAGCTGCTCAAGCAGAAGCGCGTCGGACACGCGGGCACGCTCGATCCCGCCGCGAGCGGTGTACTGCCCATTTGCGTCGGGCAGGCCACGCGCGTCGCCGAATACCTGAGCGAAAACGGCAAGGCATACCAGGCCACTATCGTCTTCGGCACTGTTACCGATACCTATGACTCCGAAGGAGCCATTCTTCGCACTGCCAGCACTGATGACCTGACGCTTTCTAAAATCGAAACGCTCCTGCCAGCTTTTCTTGGCGAACAGATGCAGGTACCTCCGCGCTACTCCGCCATCAAACTTCAGGGACAACCCGCGTACAAACGCACAAGGGCAGGCGAGGATATCGCGATGGAAGCGCGTCCCATCACCATCTACAAGTTAGATATCATCAACTGGCAATGCCCCCAACCCCCCGCGCTCACGCTCGCCATCGAGTGCAGCAAGGGAACTTATATCCGCTCGCTGGCCTACGATCTGGGCGAACAAGCGGGTTGTGGCGCGTACCTGGGCGGGCTGGTACGCACGCGCAGCGGGCCTTTCACACTTTCAGAGAGCGTTACGCTTGAACAACTCGCTGAAGCTGTCGCGCAGGGAACGATCGAGCAATTCCTCCATCTTGCTGACAAAGCGATTCAGCAATACCCCGCGCTGGTTTTGGATGAGGCTACCAGCGAGCGCGTGCGGCACGGCAATGTCTTTCAGCTTGAGGGACAACCAGCAAACGCGCTACACGAGCAAAGTCTGGCACGCGTCTATGACCATAGAGGACAATTTCTGGCTATCGCTGAGTGGAACGTGGAGCAACGAGTATGGCAGCCTACTAAAGTGTTCTCCTAATATACGCGCTCCTACTCATAATACGCGAGGCAGCACGCTCTCACCTAAGTCGCGTAACCTCGTGATATCGGCAGTATCGAACCACTGTAGCATCAATTCCTCGACGCCCGCGCTGGCATATGCTTCTATCTGCCTGATAATATGCTCGGGCGTGCCTACAAGCGCGTGCCCCTGTGCGTATATGGCCTCTATGGCAGCGTCCAGCGGCAGATCAGCCAGTTCTGGCACATTGTGACGCCAGCTTAACTGCCGGTCGACTTCGATCATATCGCTGCCGAAATAAAGGTTCAGCATCACGCTGCGCCGCACGTCAGCAGGTTTGCGCCCCGCGGACTGGAGCAATATATCGAGGGCAGTCGAACGCTCGCGGAAAGCATCCGGCGTAAGGAAATTGGCATTCCAGGCACCGGCATAACGCGCTACTAAAGGCAAGGTACGTTTGATGCCATTGCCGCCAAGCAGGATGCGCGGCCCGCCTGGGCGCTGCGGGCGCGGCAAGAGCGTTGCGCCGCGCAAGTGGTAGAAACGGCCCTCGAATGTGACCGGGTCGTCGCTTTTGAGCAGGCGTGTTATCACTCCCAGTCCCTCTTCTAGCCGCGCCATACGCGTAGGGATATCGCCAAGCTCATAACCAAAAAGTATGTGCTCGCGCTCCTGCCAGCCAGCGCCAAGTCCCAATATCATACGCCCATCGCTCAGGTCATCCAGCGCGGCGGCCTGCCGGGCCAGCAGCATGGGATCGCGAAACGAAAGCGGCGCGACGAGTGGGCCAAAAGTAATATGCCGCGTATGGTCCGCGAGGTAGGCCAGCGAAACGATCGTCTCCAACGAAGCCTTATCGGGCGGACGCATATTGGTGAAGTGGTCCGAGCGATACAATCCCGCAAACCCCAGCGATTCAACCTCGGCAACCAGCTTTTTCCAGCGCGACCACGTCAGGCCGTCCTGACCCTCGATCTGTATAGATATAGCAACCATGTGTATACACTCCTGTCTCTAATGTTTCTCACCTATATTTTACCAGAGCTTGCCCCTCTCAGCATATATATAGAACGGTAGAGAAATTTAACAAAGCTGTGCAGAATGACATTACGTTGTTGCCTGTCTGTGGCGACTGTGGTAGTATAAGCTGAGAACTTATAGGATAATCGTGTCAAACAACGTATGGAATACACAACAACCCTGGCAGGAAACGAACCAATCGCCATCACTATCGGCAATTTTGATGGAATACATCGAGGGCATCAACGCCTGTTGCATGAACTGGGTGTGGTGGCCCGATCATTTGGCTGCAAGCCAGTCATGGTAACATTCTCTCCACACACGTTGCTGGTGGTGAGACCAACCATTCAACTGGATTGCCTGACCACGCTCGAAGAGAAACTGGCCCTTGCCAAACAGTACGGGCAGGCGGCGGATAGTATCGTTATCCATTTCACGCCGGAAGTCGCCGCTCTGACCGCCGAAGCGTTTCTGGATGAGTTGCGCGCGCATTTTTCTATCCAGGCGATGATCATCGGTAGCAATTTCAGCCTGGGACATAACAGGATGGGCGATGTCCCTTTCCTGCAGCGCTATGGGCAGGAGCATAACATACGCGTTCTGCCCGTTGAACTTGAAGAAGCGGAGCGCACGCGTATAAGTAGCACGCGAATCCGTTCATTAGTAAGTGAGGGGCAGATCATAGAGGCGAATGAATTGCTGGGGCACCCGGTAGTCGTCAGCGGGATAGTTGTCAAGGGCGACCAGCGCGGCAGGCTGCTGGGCTTTCCCACGGCCAACCTGCTGCCGGAAGCGCATAAGCTCTTGCCAAAGAACGGGGTCTATGCCGCACATGTTTATACTGACCGTTCGCCAGAAAGTGACGCGACGGGTCAGATACCCGTCTCTTATGATGATCAACAGAACAAATGGAACAGCGTGGTGAACATTGGAATTCGCCCAACCTTCGGCGGACAACAACGCCTGGTAGAGGCGCATCTGCTCGATGTTCAACTCGACCTGTATGGTCAGCGCATCACCATTGATTTCGTTGCACGCTTACGGAATGAGCAACGTTTTGATAGTATCGATGCGCTGAAGGCTCAAATCGCTGCTGATGCGCAGCAGGCGCGTCTGCTTCTCCAAAAGGGAGGTTGAGCAGGGTGAAAACTCGCCAAAACCCGCTCTCGAAAGTTGAATCGATGTTGCAACACATAGTGGAACGTCCCTTTGCGTTGCTTTTTCCTACCAGATTACAGCCAGCGCAAGTACTGCGCAGGTTGGAACGAGCTATGGAAGACCAATCGCTGCTCCAGGGCGAGGGGCGGCGACTGGCCCCTGAGATGTACGACATCTATCTCAGTTTCAAAGATCACCAGCAGTTGAACCCGGTCGAAGCTACCTTGAAAAAAGATTGGCAGGATCAACTGGTACAATTTGCTCGCCAGCATCACTATACACTGCGCATGATGCCGGTGCTGCGCCTGCATCCCAGCAGCGACTTACGAGCCGGTGAAGTGCGTATCGAGGCGCAGCTAATCGACAAGCAGCATATGAGTGGGGATGGCGAAGGCGGCCTCATGGCTACGCAGGCCATTAGCGCTGAACAACTGGAATTATTACGCAGCAGTTTGTCTGCCGGCCAACCACCAGCAGGCGTATCCAATCCTGGCACGATGCCCGCCGGACAGTACAGCTACCAGACGGGAGGCGTGTCCAATGCCAATCCAGCCATGATGCCGCCGAGCATACCGCCCGTGCCGGTATTACCCGCGGCCTGGCTGACGATCCGTTTGCCAGTTCCTGCGGGCCAACCGATTCCTCCGCAGGGAGGGCAGAAAGTCTACCGTATCGAAAAACCGGTTGTCAAGATTGGTCGCCAGCTTGACAATGACATCATTGTTGAGGATAAACGCGTGTCTCGCTATCATGCTCAAATAAAATACCAGTCAGACGGGCAGTTTACCATCTATGATCTTGGCAGCACCAATGGCATTACCGTGAATGGGACGCCTCACCTGCGGCAGCACACCTTGCGCAGTGGAGATCAATTCACCATTGGAAGTTATGACTTTTACTTCGAGAGAAGATAAGGGGCGGGTGTTCATACGAGCAGCCCGGTATATTACATGACATTAGATGTCTTTTTATTGATCTTACGGCTCTTATTAATCGTTTTGCTTTACCTTTTTCTGATGCAGGTGGTCATTGCTATCACACGCGACCTGCGCAAGACGGCGGCCACGCGAGAAAGCGGCGCTGGCAAAGCGGCGGCGGTGCTCGGCCACCTAATCGTCGTCGATAGCGGCCCCAGTCGGTTGACGCCGGGCACGAGCTTTGACCTGCTGCCGCAGACCACTATCGGGCGCGGTCCTACCAGTACCATTCAGTTGTCCGAAAATTTCATTTCCGGCGAACATACACGCATGTGGTTCAGCGACGGCACGTGGTATGTGCAGGACGCGGGAAGCACCAACGGCACCTTCCTGAATAATCAGCCCGCGCGCGATGCTCTTCCTGCTCGCACTGGCGATATTGTGCAGGTTGGGTACATTCGTTTCAAACTGGCACAGTAACCATCTGTAGGGACGCGATTGATCGCGTCCCGATGTAAATGTAACGGGTATTTCACCGATTGGACGCGATTGATCGCGTCCCGATGTAACGGGTATTTCACCGATTGGACGCGATTGATCGCGTCCCTACAAATGAATGAGAGAAGATCATTCTATGGCAAACCAATCTCAAAAATTCTTAAAAAGGTACCGGTGGAAGGAATTAGGGTTGTTCATCATACCCTTTATCATTTTGCTGCTTATTATGTTCCAGTTGCCGCTGGCGCAATATTATGAAACACAACTCCGGTCCAATAAGTCACAAGTTCCACTCACGCTGAGCATTCTGCCAACGATACACGATCTCATTCCCATCATCGGCCTGATCGTCGCCCTGTTCCTGGTTAATATAACTATCAGTTTCTTTTATCCGAAAGCTGACCAGGTACTTCTGCCGCTTGCCGGGTTGATGAGTGGGATTGGCGTGATGATGGCGACTCGCCTGGGACCCAATGCAGGCGATCCCAATCTCGGCACGCGCCAACTCGCGTGGGTACTGATCGGACTTGTTGCTTGCCTGGCTACCCTGTTCGTCCTGCGCAGGATGGGCTGGCTGAGAAACTACAAATATATCTGGGCCGCATTGGGCATTTTCCTGGTCGCGCTTACACTGATACACGCGCTGAAGGTCAAAAACTTTGACAGCCCCAATCACGACCAGTTGAACTTCGGGCCGTTTAGCCTGCAGCCATCCGAACTGCTGAAAATCATTATTGTGATCTTCTTCGCCGCCTACCTGGATGAAACCACGCGCGATGTTTTCGCCGGTAGTTCACGGCGTATCGGCCCAATACCTGTTCCGCCACTTGACAAGCTGGGGGTGCTTGGCTTAATGCTTGGCATCTCGCTCCTCCTCTTCCTGGGCATTCGCGAGCTTGGTCTTGCGCTGCTGATCTACGGCATCTTCCTGACAATGCTCTACCTGGGCAGTGGCAAGATTTCTTACGTCGTCGTTGGTCTGCTGGTGTTCTTTGTGCTCGGCTATATTGGCTACTTAATATTTGGCTATGTCCGGGCGCGCTTCGCCGCCGTGACCATCGATGCTGTGAACTGGCAAAACTGGACACAGGCTACTGTCGACTACGTGAACAGCCTTGGAGGACCGCGCCAGGTCTTAGAAGGACTGATTGCCCTGGCTAACGGCGGCATTCTCGGTTCAGGTATTGCACTGGGACATCCCGGCTTTGTACCGGTGGTGCAATCCGATATGATCTTCACCGGCCTGGGCGAAGAACTGGGGCTGGCAGGATTGTTTGCCATTATCGGCATCTACATGCTGATTATCTACCGGGGCTATCGCATCGCAATCGAAGCCAGCAACGATTTCAGCCAGCTTCTCGCGGCTGGCCTGACCTCGATTTTCGCAATCCAGTCACTCGTTATTATGGCAGGCAATATGAAATTTCTGCCTCTGACCGGTATCCCGTTGCCATTCCTCAGCTACGGAGGCAGTTCCGTTATCGCCAACTTCATCATCGTGGGCATACTCTTACGCATCTCGCATAATACCGCGATGGAACGAGAAGGGCTGGCCTGAATCTGTATCAGGCTGTATCTGCTTGTCTCTCTACACAACAGGTGTTATAATTCCAGCGTTAACAAAGAAGGCATGGAGTGGATTTGTTGAAAATCAGTAGGAACAGGGATTATGGGTCAATACCAGCAATGGTCGCATTTTCAAGATATTGATCGCCGCCTGCGCGAGACGCTGGATGCGCTCCAGGAAGAACTGACTCAACTCGATACACAACTCGACAGCCCGCAACTGGCAGAGTCGCTTGCCGGCAATCCCGTCATTTCCGCTTTGTTCGCTCACCTCGCCGCCAATTCAAACGGTCATGCATCCCCACCAGAAAATGAAGACAACCATCAAAACGGCTTTTCTCAAGAAGCTGCCGCACAGATTCCATCTGAGTCTATAGAGACTATCTCAGCCGCGCTGCTGCACTGGGGCGAATTACCAGATTTTGGCCCGCAGGAGGTGAATCCCTCGGAACTGCGCGACACATTACCTTTCCTGGCCGGCGACCCGGCTGAAATCGAGCTACTGCCGGAAGACATGTACACCTTCTTTGAAGAATACGCGCAGACTGACCCGCAGCTTGAGCTTCCCTGGTGGCTGCGCAACATCACTATCACAACTGGCGACGCTGATAGTGGCAAGCCCATCGACGAAGAAAGCATTCGCACGAATCGCCTGGTACAGCGCTGGGTAGAACGCTGGGGACGCCAGTCACAGCCGGGTGCTTTCACTCCGGAAAGTGAAAGCGAAGGTAGCTCTGATGAATAATAGCGTGGAATCCAGCTTTTCGCATCAGCTTGATACCCTTTTCACGCAACTACACCCCCAGGCGGTTGAAGAGTTTTACACCGCCTATCAGCAATGGGCCTTGCTGCACCGCGCCGCCGAGCTGCGACAACACATCGCCCTTGTGCGCCAGCAGCAGATCGAAAACGAGCAGCGCGTACAGCAGGCGCAGCCTTCTGCCATAGCCCTCGCTGCCCTGGCGCGCCTGCAATCAAATGGCGTCAGTGATATCGACTTGCTCGACGCCATGCTTGAGCGCGGAGAGCAATGGCTGGATCAAACGATGCAGCGCCTCGACTATTGCGAACAGTTCAGCAATTTCATCAGTGACGACTACACGCTCTGGTGCCAGCGCGCCCTGGAAGGCGCGTTCGAGTGGATCGATCCTCTACTCAATGCTCCTGCACAAGAAGAATCGAGCACGCTTGATACTTCCTCTGAAGTAGTAGCTTACGAAGGCGAAGACGCCGGAGCGGTAGAAGCCCTCCTTTTGCAAAAACTCGCGACCGAAGAAGAAGACGATCTCTCCTGGCAGGAAATCACACTCAAGCAAACGGCCATTCAGCAACCGCAAGAAGAAATGGACAATGCACCTTTCATCGAGTTCTCTCCCACAAATGAGCCTGACGATAACGAGCCTGCCCTTGATTCCGAGAATGAACAACCTGCTCTCGTCGAGTTTCCCGCCCAGACGGAACTTTCCCCGGTAGAGGAGACAATCGACGGGGAACCAGAGCAAACAGCTCCTACCGAAATTAAGCAGCCTGAAGATATCCCCGCTGCCAGAGATGCTGCCCCGCTAGAAGTGAGCGAGCCTGCCGTCAAAGAGAAGAGTGCAACCGCTCAGGCTGCTCCAACGCAGGAACAACCTGTCGCAATCGGCGAAACCAGCGCGCCTGTTCGCAATCGCAGCATACCTCAGAAACGCGGTTGGATGCAACGCCTGATAGGAGCTTTGCTGGGACAATAGTACACCGGCAATGTTCATTTTGGCTTCGCGCTTCGCCATTTCCGGCGAGAAGTCGCGCATCAGATGCAGCATCACCTCATTCCCGCGGTCGGTAAGACGATAAATATGCCGATCAGGCGTGCCTGCCGTTTTTTCTAATAGCGGGAAGAATTGAGAACAAGCTGTAACTTTTGGGTACAAGCTTGACAACACCATACTTCAGGCATACCATAATGACCAATAATAGTTCGTTTGTTCAAGCGCGTTGTGAAAGTAATCCAGTGTTATTCGAAGACTATATAAAAGACAACCCGGTACATAGCCCGGTGCGCACTCAATATTTACAAATAAAACGGCAGAACCCTGATGCCATCCTCTTTTTTCGCATGGGCGACTTCTATGAAATGTTTGACGATGACGCGGAGATTGTGGCGCGTGAACTGGAGATCGCTCTGACGCGACGCGATTTCGGGCGTGGCGAAAAATCGCCCATGGCGGGCATCCCGCATCACGCCGCCGATGGATATATCGCGCGGCTGGTCGGCAAGGGCTACCGCGTGGCAGTGTGCGAGCAAACCAGCGACCCCGCGCTCTCTAAAGGGCTGGTTGACCGGGAAGTCGTGCGCATCGTCACCCCCGGCACGGTGGTCGACCCGACCATGCTCGCTGCCAAACGCAACAACTTCCTGGCCAGCGTCGTCGTGGGACGCGAAGCGGTAGGCATCGCCTACGTGGATATCACCACCGGCGAATTTGCCGTGACGCAGTTCAGCACCCCCGAACCTGAACTCGCGCTGCAACAGGAAATGGCGCGTGTCGCGCCCGCCGAGGTGATCGTCGAGTCGCACATAACCCACCTGGGCAGTCGCAAACGGCGCTGGCTGGCGGCAGTGATGAACGAGAAAACCGTTACGAAAGTGGGCAGCAACGGCAATCCCAATGCCGACGTGGATGAGGCCGTCGCCAACACGCACGATACGTACAATAACACGATGCAAAACGCGCAGGCGCTGGCAGACAACGACGACGAGGACGAGAGCGCGCCGCTGGTCAAAGCGCTGGCAGGCATCGCCGGACACGTCACGCCATACGATGCACGCTACTTTTCTGAGGACGATGCGCGTCACCGACTGCTCACACATTTTGACGTAGCCTCGCTCGAAGGGTTCGGTTGCGCGCACCTGCCGCTCGCCATTCGCGCCGCCGGCGCGGTGCTGGCCTACGTGCAGGAGACGCAGAAAGGTATCCTTCGCCAGCTCACCGCGCTGGAAACTTACTACACCAACGCGTACATGACGCTCGATCCGCATACACGGCGCAACCTCGAACTGTTTGAAAGCGGGCGCACCCTCTCCGTCAAAGGCTCACTGCTGTGGGTGCTGGACAAGACGCGCAGTCCCATGGGCGGACGCCTCATGCGGCGCTGGATCGGCCAGCCGCTGCTCGACATCCAGGCGCTACAACACCGCCAGCAGATCACCGGAGAGTTGATTACCGACACGCTCACGCAGGCGCGCCTGGCCGAAAGTCTGAAAAAAGCCGGTGATATCGAACGCCTGGCGAATCGCGTGCGCCAGCGTATCGCCTCTCCGCGTGACCTTGTCGCCCTGGCGAACGGATTGCGAGCAGCAGCAGATGCGCGCGCCGCTCTGCCAGCCGACGCGAATGAACACATGCCGGCGCTGGCGCGGCTGGCGCAACAACTCGCCGACAACGCGGATACCATCAGCCTGATAGAAAGCGCCATTGTGGATGAACCCCCGTTGAGTGCATCCGAAGGCGGCATCATACGTGCCGGTTATAGCGAAGAACTCGACAAGGTCAAAGACGCAGCGAAGCACGGGCAACAGTGGATCGCCGAAATGGAGCAGCGCGAGCGCAAGCGCAGCGGCATCAATAACCTCAAGGTTGGCTATACGAAGGTTTTCGGCTACTTCATCGAGATTACCAACGCGAACCTGGGGCGCGTCCCGCCCGAATATATTCGCAAGCAGACGCTGACCGGCGCCGAACGCTTCATTACACCCGACCTCAAGGAATACGAGACGCTGGTACTCAACGCGCAGGAGCGCGTCAACAAACTGGAAAGCGAGCTATTCGCGCAGCTACGCGCAGAGATCGCCGTACACGTGGCGGAACGCATTCTCGATACCGCGCACGCCCTGGCGGAGATCGATGTCTATCTCAGCCTCGCCAGTGTTGCCGCGCAGCGCAACTATTGCCGTCCCACGCTCAACGACGGCGATACTATCCATATTGTAGCCGGTCGCCACCCGGTGATCGAGCAATCGCAGGCCGAAACGCCGTTTATCCCCAACGATGTCGAATTATCGAACCGGCAGGCGCAAATCATGATTATTACCGGGCCAAACATGGCCGGTAAATCTACCTATCTGCGGCAGGTCGCCCTGATCGTGCTGATGGCGCAAATCGGCAGCTATGTTCCCGCAGAAGCGGCCACCATCGGCATCGTTGACCGCATCTTCACACGCATTGGAGCGCAGGACGATCTGGCGACAGGCCAGAGCACCTTTATGGTGGAGATGGTCGAAACCGCCAACATCCTGCATCATGCCACGCCGCGCAGCCTGGTCATTCTCGACGAGATCGGACGCGGCACCAGCACCTATGACGGGTTATCAATCGCGCGCGCCGTGGTCGAGTACCTGCACAACAACAAACGCTGCGGCGCGCGCACCCTCTTCGCCACGCACTATCACGAACTGGTCGAGGTTGCCAAATCGCTGCCACGCGTGCGGTGCATGAACGTTGCCGTCACGGAAGAGGATGGCAAAGTCGTCTTCCTGCACAAAATTATTCCCGGCGGCGCGGATAAAAGCTATGGCGTACACGTGGCGCAACTGGCGGGCATCCCCAGGCCCGTCATTCACCGCGCCGAGGAGATACTGGCGGAATTAGAGCAGAAAGGCGATGCGAAGACACGCCGTAAAGCCATGCGCGAGATGGAAAGCCCCTCTGTCCTGCAAATGACCCTGTTCTCCGCCGAACAACATCCCTTGCTCGCAGAACTCAAGCAACTCGCCATCGACGAACTTACTCCCATCGAAGCGATTGGCAAGTTGTACGAGTTACAGCAGAAGGCACGAAAAGCGCCTTGAGAATGTATAATTAGTGAAGATGCCTCTAATGGGCGTCACTACTGGACTCGAAAGAGCAAAGCTCATTTGTACTTCATAGCCTTCAGGTGCTATGATGATGGCAGAATTAAAGGTTTAGAAACGAATACTGGAGAACTAAACACTATGACTAATCCATTGCAACAACTTGCAACATTCGGACAAAGCGTCTGGTACGATAATATTGACCGCTCGCAGCTTGTCTCTGGCCAGTTTAAACGCATGCTGGACGAAGACGGCGTGGTGGGCGTAACCGCCAACCCCACCATTTTCCAGAAATCCATCAGTCAAGGCCACGCCTATGATGATCAGATGACACAGCTTATCCGTGATGGCAAGAACACCAGTGACATATATGAAGCCCTGATCATTCAGGATATCCGCACGGTGGCCGATCTGCTGCGCCCCATTTATGACAGCACAAACATGAAGGATGGCTACGTCAGCCTGGAAGTCTCGCCCGACCTGGCACATGATAGCGAGGGTACTATCAACGAGGTACGCCGCTTCTGGCGCATGGTTGATCGACCCAATCTCCTCGTCAAAATTCCCGCCACGCCGGAGGGCATTCCCGCCATCCAGACGGCTCTGAGCGAAGGCATTAACATCAACATCACGCTGATCTTCTCTATCAAGGCGTATCGTGATGTCGCGGAAGCGTACATCAGCGCGCTGGAAGAACGCAAGGCCGCGGGCAAAGATATCAGCCATATCGCTTCGGTCGCCAGCTTCTTCGTCAGCCGGGTAGACACGCTGGTTGATAAGCTGCTGGAAGATAAAATCAAAGCAACCAACGACAGCGCGGAGCAGCAGAAGCTGAAAGCGTTGGAAGGCAAAGCAGCCATCGCCAATGCTCGCCTCGTCTATCAAGATTTCAAAGCCATTTTCGGCACATCGCGCTTCCAATCGCTGAGAGAGAGTGGAGCGCACGTGCAGAGGCCACTGTGGGCCAGCACCAGCACCAAAAATCCCGCCTATCGAGATGTCCTCTACGCTGAGGAATTGATTGGACCGGATACCGTCGATACTATGCCGTATGAGACCATCGAGAACTTCAGCGACCATGGTCGCGCCGCTCTCACTATCGAGAAAGATATCCCAAAGGCCTGGGCCGAACTGGACGCGCTTGAAGCTCTGGATATCCACTATGATGCGGTGACGCAACAACTACTGGACGAAGGCGTACAGAAATTCGCGGATTCTTTCCACGAACTCTTCGGAGGCATCGAAGAGAAGAAAAAGGCTATCCAGGGGCAGCAAGTGAGCCATTAAGAACGAGGAGAGAATACTAATATGCCTCAGCGTAGCGCAGTAGAGGCTCCCAACCCTCTACGTGAGGGTATCCGTATCAAAAATAGTCCAGAGCCGTGTGTTATGGTCATCTTCGGAGCAACCGGTGACCTGACACACCGCAAACTGCTTCCGGCTCTGTACAATCTGGCGCTGGAACACCCGCTCCCGGCGGGTTTTTCAGTCATCGGCTTCGCGCGGCGACCCTACACGGATGACGAATTTCGCCAGCAGGCGCTCGATTCCATCAATCAGTACTCGCGCCAGAAGCCGGTCAACCCGCAGGTATGGGAAAATTTCGCCGCCGGCATTCATTACTTGCAGGCGGATTTTCACGATCCCAAAGGATATGAAAAGCTGAACAACCTGCTTAACTTGCTCGACCAGGAGCGAGGCACAGGCGGTAATCGCATCTATTACCTGTCAACTCCACCCAGTCAGTACCCCGAAATTATCCAGCGCATCGGCGCGGCGGGCCTGAACAGGAGCCGCAAAGGCTGGACGCGCATCATTATCGAAAAACCTTTCGGACACGACCTGCCATCGGCCATTGAACTGAACCGGCAGGTAGCAAAAGTTTTCAAAGAGGACCAGGTGTATCGCATTGACCACTACCTGGGCAAAGAAACTGTACAGAACATCCTCGTCTTCCGCCTGGCAAACGGCATCTTCGAGCCAGTATGGAACCGCCGTTATGTTGACCACGTGCAGATCACAGTGGCGGAAAACATCGGCCTGGAAGGTCGCAGCGGCTATTACGAAGAATCGGGGGCCATTCGCGACATGGTACAAAACCACGTGCTGCAATTGCTCTCCCTGGTGGCGATGGAGCCGCCCATCACCTTCGATGCCAACGCCGTGCGCGACGAAAAAGTCAAAGTCCTGCACGCTCTACAGCCTCTCACCGGGCAAGATGTCATCACCAACATGGTACGCGCGCAATACGGCCCCGGCTGGGTAAGCGGCCAGCAGGTGGTGGGTTATCGCCAGGAGCCGGGCGTCTCGCCCATTTCCACAACCGAGACCTACCTGGCGTTAAAAGTGTTTATCGATAGCTGGCGTTGGGCTGGCGTGCCATTTTTCTTGCGCACCGGCAAACACCTGCCCAAGCGCGTCACAGAAATCGCCATCCAGTTCAAACAGGCACCCTTGATGCTCTTCAAACGCAGCGAAGCATATGGGCAAGTCGAGCCAAACGTGCTGACCCTGCGCATCCAGCCGGACGAGGGTATATCACTCAAGTTCGGCGCGAAGGTTCCCGGCACCGAGATGCAGATTCGCTCCGTCAACATGGATTTCTTCTATGGTTCATCCTTCTTCCGCGAGCAGCCAGAAGCTTACGAACGCCTCTTGCTCGACTGCATGCTGGGCGACTCGACGCTGTTCACCCGCCGCGATGAAGTTGAGGCCGCGTGGACCTTCATCCAGTGCATTCTGGACGAGTGGAAAAACGAACCGGCGGAAACGATTCAGACCTATGAATCCGGCACCTGGGGGCCACAGGCCTCCGACGAATTCATATGGCGCGATGGTCGAAGATGGCGGCGTCCATAACGTCTGGCAGATATAGCTGAAAAACACGCTACACAGCAACCGATGTTCAGGTTAAGCTTGTAACAGCCGATTTGTAGCAAAGAACAGAGTAGTTCTTCAAGATAGAGAAGGCACATTCGGCGAACACCGTAGTTCCTTAACAGAAATGGGAAACAAGCATGGCGAATGACACCGCTAATGGCCCGGGTATTCGTTTACCCTGGGCCGGAAAATTGGTACGCATCGAGGAAATCGAACAGACGCTGACCTCTTTATGGAGCATGTCTCACGACAACCTGCGCACCGGCGCGAACATCAATGTGCGCACCAGTGTATTAAATCTTGTCATTTGTACACCCGATATCGAAACTGCCCAACTCGCCAGCAAAGTTTTACGAGATTTATCAAGTACGCACCTGGCACGGGTCGCCATCGTGGTACTCGATAGCAACGAACCTGCGTCCTCCGTATCAGCGTGGGTCACACTACGCTGTTTCTCCATGATCTCTGACCTGATGCGCCACTGTTTCGAGCAAACCACCTTGCTGGCAAAAGGCAGCGCTACCCGCGCCGCTGGCAACATCTTGCAACCCCTACTCAAACCAGACCTGCCAGTTTATCTCTGGTGGCTCGGCGACCCACCTGACCATGGCGACCCAACTTTTAATAATCTTGTTGATCTCAGCAATCGTATTATTTTTGACTCGACCAGCTTTTACGATCCCGAACAGGATATCCGCACCCTTGCCACGCTTTGCAGGGCCGCGCCCGCCTCCGCCATAAGCGATCTCAACTGGGGCCGGCTGACGCCCTGGCGCGAACTCGTCATCCAGTTCTTTGATGTGCCAGAATATCGCCCTTACCTCTCAGGTATCCAGAGTATCGAAATCGAACATGCTGCCGCGCCGCTCTCCACGCCAGGACGCACCGAAGACGGGGATGTCACTCCCAATCCCACGCGCGCCATGTTGCTCGCCGCCTGGCTCAAAGGCCGCCTCGGATGGACGATCTCGCAGTATTACGCGAACAATCATCACGATACCGCCAGTGGCTCCTATCACTGGGAGATGCAACGCCCAACGAACCAGCGCGTGAGCGGGCAACTTACTTCGTCCAGGAGTAAATCTGGCCGCCTGGGTGGGCAGCCGTCCAGTATCACCATTCGCCCCAAGGTTCATACTGTGATGCGCCCCGGCTCAATCGCCCTGGTGCGCCTGGTCAGCATGGTAGACAACAAAGAAGCCGTGTTTACGATCAACCGTGAAGATGACCTCGATCACGTCTATACCTCGGTTGAGGTTGAACAGGAAATGCGCCAGAAGCGCATAGTCAGCCTGGCTACGAACCATAAAGAAAGCGACCTCCTGCGCGAAGAACTGGAAATCACCGGCCACGATTACCAATATGAAGAAACATTGCAAGAGATCGCCAACCTGTTAGAACAATAGATCAGAGCGGCGGCTCTGCCCCCGCCCTGGAAATGGAGCAACATATGAACATTGCCATTTATCCTGATCTTGATACCATCAGCCGGCAGGCAGCCGCATATGTACTGCGCGTCGCCAGCGAAGCCATTGTCACACGCGGGCGCTTCTCCATCGCGCTGTCGGGCGGCAACACACCCGGAGAGCTGTACGGACTGCTTGGAGTAGAGCCGTATCGCAGCCAGATCGACTGGCAACGGGTTGATATATTCTGGAGCGACGAACGCTGTGTACCGCCCGATGACCCGCAAAGCAATTATCACATGGCGCGCGAAGTTCTATTGAGCCAGGTACCCATCCCGCAAGCCCAGGTGCATCGCATGCCCGCGGACCAGCCCGACCGCGATGCCGCATCGCTGGCCTATACGCAAGAAATGCAGCGTGTCTTTGGCACCAACGGCATCCCAGCCTTTGATCTTATGCAGCTAGGCATGGGGCCAGAGGGTCACACGGCCTCGCTTTTCCCTCACCAGCCATCGCTGCGCGAGACGCAACGCCTCGTCATGCCTGTTTCCGTTCCCAAGCCGCCGCCTGATCGCCTCACCTTCACGCCGCCCATCCTGAACGCTGCTCGCAACGTGCTGTTCCTGGTAATGGGCGCGGATAAAGCTGACGCACTGCACGCCGTTATCGAGGGTCCATATAATCCCGACGAATATCCCGCGCAGATCGTGCGCCCGCCTGAAGGCGAGGTCACGTGGATGGTGGATACGGCAATAGCGCAGAAAATTCATATAAAATCTTGAGAGGTTTTTTGATATGATCGGCATTGTCCCCTCGATACTCTCCGCCGACTTCACCCGCCTGGGGGAACAGGTACATGAAGCCGACGCGGCTGGCGCGCAGCGCATCCAGATCGACGTCATGGACGGGCATTATGTTCCCAATATCACGATGGGGCCAATGGTCGTCGAGGCGGTGCGCCGCTGCACACAACTGCCGCTCGAAGCCCATCTGATGATTACCAATCCCGAACAATTCATCGAGGATTTCGCAAAGGCCGGGGCCGATGTCATCATTGTGCATCAGGAGGTCTGCCCCCATCTACACCGCATCATCCAGCAGATCAGGGCCACCGGCAAAATGGCGGCTGTCGCGCTCAATCCATCGACGCCCATTCTCTTGCTCGAAGACATGCTCTCTCTGATCGACATGGTACTCATCATGACGGTGAACCCCGGCTTCGGCGGCCAGGAGTTTATCCCCGAAATGCTGCCCAAAATTGCCCGTTTGCGCCACATAATTAGCGAACGCGGCCTGCGCTGCGATATTGAGGTCGATGGCGGCATCCACGAGACAACCGCTCCCCTGGCGGTCAAGGCCGGAGCCAATCTGCTGGTAGCTGGTTCTGCCATCTACAACAAAAAGGAAAGCGTCGCGCAGGCCACAGCGCGATTAAGAAACGCGATCGCGTAGGGCAGATAGTAGGATGTGCCACATGACTACCGGTGATATCCTGGGACTCGTCTTCTCCTACATCTTCGCTTTCGGTATGCTGCTCATCGTCGAAACGATCCGGCGCTGGCGCAACTACCCGACGGAATTTACCCGCAAGCTCGTGCATATCGGCGCTGGCATGTGGATATGGGTGATTCTGCTATTCTTCGATCACTGGCAGCTCGCCATCATCCCGACAGCCACATTCATCATCTTCAACGCGCTTTTCTTGCGCTACCACATCTTTAGCGCGATGGATCCTAAAGAGGGAGCAACGCCCGGCACCGTCTACTTCGCTTTTTCCTGCACCCTGCTGCTCTTCATTTTTCACACTGGCTGGGAACAGGGCTTTCCGCGCGGCTATGAATATTATGCCATGTCGGGCATTATGGCGATGACATGGGGCGATGCCTTCTCCTCCATCATCGGCAAACGTTACGGCAAACACAGCTACCAGGTTCCGGGCGGTAAAGGCCACAAACGCACCCTCGAAGGCTCGCTGGCTGGCTTTGTCTTCACTTTCATCGCCGTTTGCATTACGCTCGCCATTATGTCACCGCTCACGCTACCGCTGATCCTGCTGGGTGGTTTTATTGCCGCTATCGTGGGAACGCTGCTCGAAGCTGTCTCTCCCTTCGGGTCGGATAATTTGACGGTGCCGATAGCCGTGGCTATTCTACTGTTCTGGCTGGGGTTGTAATAGATAGAGGGAGAAAGGAACACACAGCATGGCAACCGTATTAATCACAGGAGGGACAGGCAAGCTTGGCCGCGAGGTAGTTCATCATTTACTGCTCAGGCAGCATAGAACTCGCATGTTGATTCATCAAACATCCTCCATCGTTCCCGTAGGAGTCGAGGTGATTGTGGGAGACCTCACTTCAGGTGATGGACTGCGCGAGGTGACAGCAGGAGTAGATGCCATCATCCACTGCGCCAGTTCTCCGCGCAGCGCGGCTCAGGTGGATGTCGAGGGTACACGTTCATTGCTACAGGCGGCAAGCGCGAGCGGGTCTCCCCCTATTGTCTACATATCAATCGTCGGAGTAGATCGCAGCGCATATGCCTACTACACAGCCAAACGCGCAACAGAGGTGGTTATCGAGCAAGGGCCGTTGCCCTGGACAATTGTACGCGCCACTCAGTTTCATGGCCTGGTTTTGCAGCTTATCCAATCATTCGGTGCCGATACGCTCCCTGTCGTTCCCGTCGCGGGCGGTATGCGTTTCCAGTCTATCGAGGTTGGCGAAGTAGCTGAACAACTGGTTTTGCTCATGGAACAAGGTCCCGCTGGATACGTACCAGACATGGGTGGGCCGCAAATCCTCACTATCGAGGAGATGACCGAAGCTTACCTGCACATACGAGGAAAGAAGGCTGCTGTTCGCTCGGAACTACTACCAGGTGGGATGTTTGATGCGTTCAGGTCAGGTATTAACCTGGTTCCAGATCACGCCGTCGGCACGATTACGTGGGAAGCGTACTTGCAATACACATATAATCGGTCCGCTTGACATCCTCCCCATGGCTGAAGCCAGGGGTCTTACGCCGCAAGTTGATAATGCTACGCATCAGCAGGCGATTCATCTGCCAGTGTCACATTTTTATAAAGAGCAGCAATAGGAAAACTTACTTTGATGCTTGCCAGTTCAACAGTATCGCCTGAGCCAAAAGCATGTAACGTCCAGAGGTTCTCAGTTTCGCGCCGGAAGACCTCAACCGCCTGTCGCTGTGTATCTATCAAGACATATTCCTGTATCGTTGGACATGCTCGATAATAGGAAAATTTTCTGCCGCGATCATACGCCTCTGTACTGGAAGAAAGCACTTCAAATACAAGGCGAGGATGTTCCAAAGTATTCACTTCGCCGAGGTCGCGTGGGTCACAACTTACCGTGACGTCCGGGTATACATAGCGTTTTTTTGCAAGACGCACTCTCATATCTGAAGTATAGACAACACACGAATTGCTTTGATGCAAACGATTCAGCACAGTAATGAGATTTCCACCAATGATGGAATGGTTTGCTGTGCCGCCGGCCAACATATACACATAGCCGTCGATGTACTCATAGCGTCCCTCGAGGCTATTATTATCAAGCTCAAGGTATTCCTCAACGCTCATGAATAATCCACGAGGATCAGCAACCATCGTTTTGTCCCTTTCACCAATAGGAAGCCACTTTCTCTACAACTACGATAACAGATAGCCGTTGAGAAGGCAAGCTCTTTTTTGTGCGATAATGGGCAAGAAATTTGCTAAGAAAGGTTCATGTCTCCATGCACGATGACATCACCGATGTTCCCGGCATACGTGTCGGACACGATACAAACCTTGAGGCTGGTACAGGCTGCACCATCATTTTGTGTGATAGGCCCGCGGCTGGCGGCGTCGATGTGCGCGGAGGAGCGCCGGCCACGCGCGAAACTGATCTGCTGCGCCCCATGCACCTGATTGAAGGCGTCAATGCCATCTTGCTGACGGGCGGAAGCGCGTTTGGGTTGGACGCGGCAAGCGGCGTCATGCGCTACCTGGAAGAACGCGGCATCGGCTACGATACGGGAGTGGCGCGTGTACCCATCGTCCCGGCAGCCGCTATCTTTGACCTGGCATTCGGCTCTGCTACCATACGTCCCGATGCCGCAGCTGGCTATCGCGCGTGCGAGCAGGCGAGCGCTGACGCCGTCGCGCAGGGTACTATAGGCGCGGGAACGGGTGCGACGGTGGGCAAAATGGCTGGCCCAGCCTCCATGATGAAGGGTGGCCTTGGTTCGGCCAGCGCGTTGCTTTCGGATGGCACCATTGTTGGCGCAATTGTGGTCGTGAACGCGCTGGGAGACATTATTGAACCGCAGACGCAGCAAGTCATCGCGGGGACGCGCAATCCAGGTGGAAGTGGCTTTATGTCAGCCAATCCTTTTAGCAATACCACTATTGCCGTTGTTGCTACCAGCGCCGCGTTGCCCAGAGAGCAGGCCAACAAAATGGCGCAAATGGCACACGACGGCATGGCACAGACCATTCGTCCTGCGCATACCATGTTTGATGGTGATACCGTATTCGCGCTTGCGCTGGGGCCAACCTTGCAACAGCTTCATGACTCGTCGTTAGCCGCAGTACAAATAAGTACCATCGGAGCAGCGGCAGCGACAACCTTAGCGCGCGCTATTATCAAAGCTGTACGCAACGCCACCACATTGCACGGCGTACCAGCGTTTCAACCGTAGCAGCCTCCCTTGCTTATATCCCCCGATGAAGCAAAGTCGAGCGACTCATCAGGGCTGCAACATCACAACTAAAACGAGGCCCCCACCGACCAGCATCACGATAATACAGGCCAGGATGACCAGGGCGAACGTCAAATTACGCTGCGCCGCAGCCGGGTCTGGCAGTTTCTCGCTGGCGCGTCGTTCAAGACGCGGGGGAAGTTGACGTTTGGCAGTCAGGGTTTTTAAGCCACCAGTCGCGAGATCCCAGGAATTTCCAGCAAAATCAGTGACACGTCTACGAGCATCGATCTCAGATGGTTCTGTCGCGGGTCCACGGTGCGTCGAGGGGGTCGACGGCATAAAGGGGTACGCGGGATGCGGAGGTGTCGAGGGCATCGAGTGAGTAGGCGGGTTCGAGTGTGGTTGTTGAGACAGAAATCTCGGAGACTGAGCATCAGGTGTTGGCAACGTCACAATTTTCTCCACTCAAGGGACCAAAGCCCAACCGCTTCGCAAAGAACAACCTACGGGAAACGCGCTACGGGAGAAATAACACGATAGTCTAATGTGTATAGCTACATCTTCTATTGTATTCAACGTGTGAAAAGAATCAAGGGAACTATGACTTATGGGTGTAACAAACCCAGCAGGGCATTGAGCATACGCGCGGTCGCACCCCAGACACGATACGCGCCATAATCGTAGAAATAGACGGTACGCGCCAGGCCACCGCGCGCCCATTCCTCGGTATGCGCGATGGTGGGGTCGGATAGGCCGCGCAAAGGGAGCAACAACAGCTCGGCTACTTCGCCCGGCTGCAAGCGCAACGCACCTGGTCCGAGCGGCAAAAAGGCCACAACGGGCGTAATTAAGAAATTGCTGACGACAGTGAAGACCGGGGGCATAATTCCCAGCACCTCAGCCCTGGCAGTATCCAGGCCGATCTCCTCCTGCGCCTCGCGCAAAGCCGTCCACACAGGCGATGTATCTGTTGGATCAACCGAGCCGCCCGGATAAGCTATCTCGCCGCTATGGGAGCGCAGGGTACTGGCGCGGCGGATGAAAATCAGGGTGGTTTCGTCTTCTTGCTCAAATAATGCGATCAAAACCGCCGCTTTGCGCGCATCTGGACGCTGACCCTCAAGCGCATCCACAAGTTGATCGGCGCGCTCGACCGGCTCCAGGCAATGGCGCAAAGCCAGTACGACCTCAGTGATATTACTCAAATCCATGCTGGTATTGTAGCATAAAGTTGAGCCTGGCTGGCAACTTTGGTACCTCTTGCATACATGTGATACAATATGGCAGATAGATGAACATCGGAGCAATCTGCTAAATTGGCTGTGTATTAGCTTGCATTCACGTGCGGCTTTTGGTATAATAAGAGCATCGAGTGGGGGTATACTGTCTTCAGGCTCTTATTATGCCCGTATCATGGCTTACCAGTCTGCGAGCAGTAGTTTTGTAGGACCGTTTTTAGGACACCGTTTGTTGTCGAATATAGGCCTTTCTCTGCACGCGCAAGAGCCGGTTGAGATTAAAAACGTGGAAGTGATTCCAGCCTGAGCAGCCTCCTCCGATAAGCCCAGTCCAGTGACGCATCCCCAGGGTCCCGGTGCATAACCATTTCGTCTTCTTGCGGCTCATAAATAGCTAAAAAGTGAACGATTGACAATGCGCATCCACCAGGAACAGTGATGAGGCAAAGGGACGGGTAATAACCGTGGATCGAAGGGGGTATCTTAACCCATGCAAGCACAAAAGCACGGCGGCGACCTTTCGACAATGCCAGCGGCAAATCTTAAAAGCGGACGGGTACAGACAATGTACGAAGGAAACGACCCACAAGGGAATAACAACACAGGCCCCGAAGAGATGAACGATTTCAATGAAATGGAAGCGTTGCTCGCGGCATCCACCACTCCCATCAATATCAAGCGCGGCGATGTAGTCGATGGCGTAATCGTGCGTATTGACCAGGATGAGATTCTGGTCGATATTGGTCTCAAATCAGAGGGTGTGCTCTCCACGCGAGAGTTACCCGCGAGTGGCGATTGGTCTTTTGACCAGCTTCATCTCAATGACAAAGTGCTCGTGTATATCATCCAGCCGGAAACGCCGGATGGACACGCGCTTCTCTCTCTCAAGCGGGCCAACGCTGAACGCCAGTGGCGCGTCGCAGAAGAGCAGTACAAGAATAACGAGTTGCTCCAGGCCAGAGTCATCGATTATAACAAGGGTGGCTTGATTGTCGATGTGGCCGGCATCCGGGGTTTCGTGCCGATCTCCCAGATTTTGAACCTCAAGCGCGAGGAAGTCGCCCAGGGCGGCGACAATCAGGAGACCGCGGCCAAGCTCCAGAACATGAAAGACAAAGTTCTCCAACTCAAGATCATCGAGATCAACCGCGCGCGCAACCGCCTGATTCTCTCCGAACGCCTGGCCAACCAGGAATGGAGACAGCGCAGGCGCGAAGAACTGCTCGACGAGTTGAAACCTGGCGAAGTGCGTAAGGGCATCGTCAGCAACCTTGCCAACTTTGGCGCGTTTGTCGATCTGGGAGGCGCAGACGGGCTGGTGCATATTAGCCAGCTCGCGTGGAGTCGCGTCAATCATCCCAGCGAAGTGCTCAAAGTCGGCCAGGAAGTTGAAGTCCAGGTCTTGAGTGTCGATAAAGAGAAGAAGAAAATCGCTCTGTCTATCAAACGGGCTGAGGTTGACCCCTGGACTACCGTGGAGCAACGCTACTTCCCCGGCCAGGTCGTCACGGGTACGATCACTAAAATCGCGCCTTTCGGAGCCTTCGCCCGTATCGAAGACGGCATCGAGGGACTTATTCACCAGTCCGAGCTATCACCCGGCATGGACCCCAAGTCCACGCTGCGCGAAGGGCAAGAGCTGCAACTGCGCATCCTGCGCATTGAATCCGAACGCCGCCGCCTGGGCTTGAGCCTGCGGCAGGCTGACGAAGTCGACACGCGGGAAACGTCCGAATCTCCTTCAGCGGAGACTGGCGGAAATGCCCCTTCAAGTGATATGATGTCATTAGAGCAATCTGCTCCACGCGGCGAAGAGCAAAACGCGGCGGAGAAAGAAAGCGGCTCGACACGTCGGGAAGGAAAAGGGGAACGCCGGGATCGCCCGGAGCGGACTCCTGAAAATACACTGCTAGGTAATCTTCCTTTTGGCGGCGACGAGGGGGAAACCACAGCCATGGCTGAGGCTTTCCGAGCGGCGGCTCGCCAACGTACTAAGGATGAATCGGAGGAAACACAAGAGTAATCCTTTTTCGCGGGCCAATTTGAACTTGAACAGTTGATCGGGCGACCTCCTGACTGCGCGCATTCTATTGAGCGACAGTCGGGAGGTCGATTGTTTCAGGATAGAAGTGCGTGATTCGTTTTTCTTGATGGGAGGGATACGGTTTTGATTTCCTTGACGCTACTAGATGGGTGTTGTAAGATGAAATATGCTGTTTACCTGAGCATCACAGAGGGCGCGGTTCCACTCTCTGCCACTGAAAGGGGGGTGACAAACAGGTGAACGATCGAGATAGGTTTGATAGGTTTACCGAACGAGCCAGGAAGGTCTTGAGTCTGGCTCAAGAAGAAGCACAACGCTTCCAACACAACTATATCGGTACCGAGCATTTACTGCTAGGTCTCGTGCGTGAAGGTGAGGGCGTTGCCGCCAAAGTATTAAGTAATCTGGGCGTTGAACTGAACAAGGTTCGCAGCGCCGTTGAATTTATTATTGGACGTGGAGACCGTATCGTGCTCGGCGAAATCGGTTTGACTCCGCGCGCCAAAAAGGTGATCGAGCTGGCCGTTGATGAAGCTCGTCGCCTGAATCATCATTATATCGGGACAGAACATCTTTTGCTCGGCCTGGTACGCGAAGGCGAAGGCATCGCGGCAGGTGTGCTCGAAAGTCTGGGCGTCAACCTGGAGAAAGTGCGCACGCAGACCATTCAGGTGCTCAGTCAATCAGGCGCGCCGCACGAGCGCGACGCCAAGCACTCGAAGACGCCCACCATCGACCAGATGGGCATCGATCTCACCGCCGCCGCGCGCGCAGGAACACTCGATCCCGTCATCGGGCGTCACCAGGAGATCGAGCGCGTCATCCAGATTCTTTCACGGCGCAATAAGAACAATCCCGCGCTTATCGGTGAACCTGGCGTTGGTAAAACCGCTATCGTCGAAGGTCTGGCCCAGCGACTTGTCGCGGGCGAGGTGCCGGAAACACTGGCGGGTAAGCGCCTGCTCACTCTTGATGTCGGCTCGCTGGTAGCCGGCACAAAGTATCGCGGCGAGTTTGAGGAGCGTCTCAAGAAGATCATCGAAGAGATCCGCAACAGCCGGGATTGCATTATCTTCATCGACGAAGTGCATACCCTTGTTGGCGCGGGCGCAGCCGAAGGAGCAGTTGACGCCGCCAACATCCTGAAGCCTGCCCTGGCACGCGGCGAACTCCAGTGCATCGGCGCAACCACGCTCGACGAGTATCGTAAATACATCGAGCGCGATGCAGCCCTGCAACGCCGCTTCCAGGAAGTAATCGTGCGCGAGCCGTCTATCGAGGAAACGCTTGAAATCCTCAAGGGCATTCGCGAACGCTACGAAGTACACCATCGCCTGACCATCACCGATGAAGCCCTCAAGGCCGCTACCGAGATGGCCAGTCGCTATATCACCGATCGCTTCATGCCTGATAAGGCCATTGACCTGATCGACGAAGCGTCTAGCCGCGTGCGCATGCAAAACTCGCTCGCTCCTCTGAACCTCAAAGAGGCGATGAAGGGCCTGGAGTCGGTCTTGCGCGAAAAGGAACAGGCCATTCAGCAGCAGGAGTATGAACTGGCGGCTGAATTGCGCGACCGCGAGGTCAAATTGCGCGACCGCATCACCAAACTGGAATCCGGCTGGCACCGCGAACGCGGCAGCGAAAAGCCCTCCGTAGGTGAAGAGGAGATCGCCCAGATCGTTTCGATGTGGACCGGTATCCCCGTTATGCGTATCGCTCAGGAAGAGTCACAACGCCTGCTCCAGATGGAAGAGGCGCTGCACTCCCGCGTCATTGCGCAAAACGAGGCCATCGAGAAAATTGCTCGCGCCGTGCGCCGCGCCCGCGCCGGTCTGAAAGACCCCAAACGTCCCATCGGCTCCTTCATCTTTATGGGACCGACAGGCGTCGGTAAGACCGAGCTGGCCAAAGCCCTGGCTGAATTCATGTTCGGCAGTGAAGAAGCCCTCATCAAGATCGATATGTCAGAGTTCATGGAACGCCACTCGGCAGCCCGTCTCGTTGGCGCGCCTCCCGGATATGTCGGATACGAAGAGGGTGGACAGCTCACCGAAGCCGTGCGCCGCAAGTCCTACAGCGTCATTCTGCTGGACGAGATCGAGAAGGCGCACCCGGACGTGTTCAACATGCTGCTCCAGATTCTGGAAGATGGCAAGCTGACCGACGCCAAAGGCCGCACGGTGGACTTCCGCAACACCGTTGTGATTATGACCTCCAACGTTGGCGCTGCGCTGCTGAATAAAGAGGCGTCCATCGGCTTCAAGCAGTCGAAGGACAAGGCCAAAGCCAATCAGAACGAATATGAGGCCATGAAGGGCAAGGTGCTCGGCGAACTCAAGAACACCTTTAAACCGGAGTTCTTGAACCGTATCGACGAGGTAATTGTCTTCCACTCGCTGCGCATCGAGGAGATGTACTCCATCGTTGACCTGCTCTTGAACCGCGTGCGCGTGCAGTTGACCGAGCAACAACTCGAACTGATTGTCCCCCAGCCTACGAAGGATTTCCTGATCGAGAAAGGCTTCGATCCGCAGTATGGCGCTCGCCCGTTGCGGCGCACCATTCAACGCATGGTTGAAGACCCTCTGGCAGAAGGTCTGCTCGAAGGCAAGTTCCACCCGGGTGACCTCGTGGAAGCGGTGGTGATTGACGACGAACTGGTGCTGAAACTACGCAACCGTATCGAACAGTTGCCTGCTCCCAGCATTGCGGTCCCGCCCGAAGCCGCGCTCTCTGCTGGCGGCGACGGCGGCAGCGAAATCCAGGGCTAACGAAGCAACGTCTCTCAGGCGAGAGAGGTATGAGGGCGACCGCAAGGGTCTCCGCCCCACATCTCTTCCTCTCCCGCCCTTACAATGACTACGACGGAGGAATACGGCGCGTTCATTGTAAGGGCGGGGGCGGATGGGTTGATGGGTGGAGACCCTTGCGGTCGCCCTCGTCCTATCACGTAGTTGCATTTATTTGTCAAATTGCATGTATCGGGAAGTATTATGCCCAAATTACGCACAAAATATGTCTGCCAGCAATGCGGCGGGGAACAGAGCAAGTGGGTAGGGAAATGCCCCGATTGCGGCGCGTGGAACACACTGGAAGAAGTGGCAGATGTTCAACAGCATCCCACTCAGCAGCGCCGACAAACCATTATGGGCAACTCTTCTTCTGTCGCCCAGGGAACCCACACGCCCATAGTGCTGCCTGATATTCTCCCCCTGGCGCAGGAACGCATTTCCGTAGGCTACGACGAGATGGACCGCGTGCTCGGCGGGGGCCTCGTGGCGGGGTCGCTTACGCTGATCGGCGGAGAACCAGGTATCGGCAAATCTACCCTGCTCTTGCAGGTGGCCGGGTATATCGCCAGGACTGCCGGGCCAGTGTTGTATGTTTCTGGCGAGGAATCGATTGAACAGGTGAAGATGCGCGCCGAACGCCTCGACATCTCCGGCGAGCAATTGTTCCTGCTCTCCTCAATAGAGATGGATGTCATCGTAGAAGCCGCGAGCCGCATGAAACCGGCCCTGGTGATCGTCGACTCCATTCAAACAACGCTCGCCAGCCAGGTCACATCCGCGCCCGGCAGCATCAGCCAGGTGCGCGAATGTACCATGCAATTAATGCAGCTCGCAAAAAATACGCACACGCCTGTATTTATCATCGGACATGTGACTAAAGAAGGCACAGTCGCGGGGCCAAAGGCGTTAGAGCATATCGCTGACACCGTACTCTATCTCGAAGGCGAACGCTACCATACCTACCGCCTGCTGCGCGGTGTCAAAAATCGTTTTGGCGCGACGCACGAAGTCGGTGTCTTCGAGATGCACGGCGAAGGGCTGTTGGAAGTTTCCAATCCCTCGGCTATTTTTCTGGCCGACCGCGCAGCAGGAGCCAGCGGTTCTGCTGTCGTCGTCAGTATGGAGGGCACACGTCCCATTCTGGTAGAGGTGCAGGCGCTGGTGATCCCCAGCAATTTCGGCAATCCGCGCTGCACTACCAACGGCATCGAATATAGTCGCCTGTTGATGCTGCTGGCCGTTCTTACCAAGCGCGTCGGGCTGGCCGTGAATAGTCACGATGTCTACGCCAATGTCGTAGGAGGCTTTAGCCTGGAAGAACCCGCCATCGACCTGGGAGTGGCAGCTGCTATTGCATCGAGCTACCGCGAGAAAAATGTCGCGCCCGACATGGCCTTGATTGGTGAGGTCGGACTATCCGGCGAGCTGCGCGCCGTCAATCGCCTGAGTATGCGCGTCAAAGAGGCCGCGAAACTCGGCTTCAAGCGATGTATTGTGCCAAAGGCAGGTGGTGGCACAAAAGTGAGCACGGAACTGGAAGGCGCGGGCCTACCGGCAGATTTCAAAATTATCACCGCCAGCACCCTTGCCGTGGCTCTTGAAGTTGCGCTACATTAAGAATGTCGGGGATGCGATATACGATCACCTGTGTCCCCGCGCATAGTGTAAAAAAGGAGGAGACAATCACGTAAAAGCGCATTGTAGCACGTACTACAGGCAAAACGCACTCTAATACTCTTGATTCCAACCGGGGAACGTAGTATACTCCATATGCGCTTAAAGATTTTTTGGCGACTTTATGGGCGCGATTCCGGTAGTACGCCGTTCGATACGGGGCCTGGTGACATCATCCAGCACTTATCCATTTATTGTTATCAACACCGATCCAGCCCTCTCGACCTACCCCGGCCGCCCAACTCTGGCACAGCATAGAACATGTCTGCGCCGTTTTGGAGGATGAAGGGATGTCAGTTAAAACTCTTGCCCGTATCATCGGGTCCGTGGTGGTAGTAATCGCCGCCATCGCTTTGCACTTTTTCGATCCTGAACTGGCCAGTATCAATCTCTGGTGGTTCATCGGCGTTTCCGCCGCCGCGGTCGTGGTCGCATTTCTTATCACACCGTACATCACGGTGAACCCCTACCGCTGGATGCGTGAAACCTCTGTCAGCGACCTGATCGCGGCAGTCATAGGACTTATCGTCGGTCTTATCATCTCCGTGCTCTTATTCATTCCGCTGGCAAACTTGCCCGCCAATTTCGGGCATATTCTCCCACTGGTCAGCGCTATTGTATTCAGCTTCCTGGGTGTGGCCCTGGGTGTGCAGCGCAAAAACGATATCGCGCACCTCTTCCAGTCCGGCCTCTTCCCGCGCCGTAACCGCGATCGAGACCGCGATGACGACCGCGAGAAAGAGCGTAGCAAGGACAAGGATAAGGATAAAGACCGCGACAAAGCCACGGTAAAGCATACAGAGGCGGTAGCGCCGATTCTGCTGGATACCAGCGCGATTATCGATGGGCGTATTGCTGATATCAGCCAGACAGGGTTCGTCTCTGGCACGCTGGTTGTGCCTCGTTTCGTATTGAACGAACTTCAGCATATCGCGGATTCCGCCGATACCATGCGGCGCAATCGTGGCAGGCGCGGCTTAGAGATGCTCAATCGCCTGAAAACCGACGCTACGGTGCCGATAGATTTTATAGATGCTGACATCGAGGATGTGGCGGAGGTCGATAGCAAGCTGGTCAAGATGGCACGTGACCTGCATTGCCCGATTATCACCAATGACTACAACCTGAACCGCGTCGCGGAACTGCAGGGCGTGAAGGTTCTCAATATCAACGAACTGGCAAATGCGGTCAAACCTGTGTTGCTGCCGGGCGAAGATATCTACATCAAAATTATGCAGGACGGAAAAGAGCTAGGTCAGGGCGTCGGCTATCTCGACGATGGCACAATGATTGTTGTCGAGGGCGGTCGCCAGTATATGGGATCGAGCATCGAGGTAACTGTGACGCGCGTGCTACAAACCGTCGCCGGACGCATGATCTTCGCGCACCCTAAACAGGGCAATCCCAGCCCCGCGCCCCAACCGCCGCAATCGTCGAGCAAACAAAAACAATACTGAACAAACATGAATAACATATGCGCCGCCATTATCGTTGCCGCCGGTTCCAGCCGCCGCATGCAGGGACGCGACAAGCTCTGGATGCCGCTGGCGGGCCGTCTCACGCTTGCCCGCACTGTTGACGTGTTCGATGCCTCGCCAATTATTGATCGCATTGTGCTGGTAATCAACGCGGAACGCACCGCCGATGCCGCCGCGCTCTGCCAACAGGAAGGCTGGCGCAAATTTGCAGGCATCGTGGCGGGCGGCTCGCGTCGCCAGGATTCTGTGCGCCTCGGACTCGATGCCCTGGCGGAAATCGCTCCACAATGCCGCTGGGTCATGATCCACGATGGGGCGCGCCCCCTTGTCACTCCCACCATGCTGCAAGCTGGTCTGCGAGCCGCGCAACAACACCAGGCAGCCATCGCTGCCATCCCCATCAAGGATACCATCAAACGCGTCGAGCACGATTTCGTCACAGCTACCATTGACCGCTCGCAGCACGTAGCCATCCAGACTCCCCAGGTCTTCTCGTTCCCGCTCATTCATCAAGCGCACCTATCACCCGAAGCGCGAGAAGATGTGACCGACGACGCCGCCCTGCTCGAACGCCTGGGGCAACGCGTGGCAATCTTTCCCGGCTCTTACACCAATATCAAAATTACCACGTTGGAAGATGTGCTCGTCGCGGAAGCGTTCATCAAAGGAGCGGCTACAGTATGACCATGCGCATCGGCTCTGGTTATGATGTTCACGCCTTCGCGCCGGATCGCCCACTCATTCTGGGAGGTGTCACCATCCCCTTTGAACTGGGCCTCTCTGGTCACTCTGACGCCGATACCGTCATCCACGCCGTGGTTGACGCGCTGCTCGGCGCTGCCGCCCTGGGCGATATCGGCAAGCACTTTCCGTCGAGCGATGAACGCTGGAAAAACCAGCCCAGCGCCGTCTTCCTCGATTACACCTACCATTTGTTATGTCAACTTCAATGGAAGATCAACAACATCGATGCGACTATCGTAGCTGAACGCCCAAAATTGAGTCCATACATCGAAGCCATGCGCGAGCATATTGCCACGCATCTACATCTCTCGCTCGATCAAGTCAGCATCAAGGCTACCACCACCGACGGCCTCGGTTTCGCTGGCCGCCAGGAGGGCATCGCCTGCTACGCGGTGGCTCTGATCGAGCGATAGGTATGCTATTTTGTATCTCGGAAATGCTTACTGAACGTGGCGACAATAGCACATACCAGTTGCGGCACAAACAACAACAACACCGTATGAACCGGGCCAATGAGCTGGATGAGGAAACCTGTAAGCGCCAACCCGATGGGTTCGCTGCCGAAGGCGATCAGGCGGAAGACGCTATTGACCCGACCCTGCAAATGGTCGGGAATGATCGACAGGCGATAACCAAACTGCAACGACATGTACATTGGCACCACGATAAAGCTCAGAGCCGTCGCTACGCCGAGCAGAAGCGGGTTGGGAGCGACGGCGAAAAGCAGCCATGTCGATACCCACAACCAGGTAGAGCCGATCATCATCTTGCCAAAGCTGAAACGTCTCCTCAGAGGGGCCACTATCATAGCGCCCACAATACTGCCAACGCCGCTCGCCGCTAAAATCAGGCCAATCTCAAATGATGTAGCGTGCTGCATCTGTGCCAGCACTATGATAATCAGTCCATAGCCCGACACAGGCAAGATCAAGCCGCACGTGAGCAGAGCGATAAAGCGCATAACCGGGTGATGCCATAGCCAGGAAAGCCCTTCGCCTATTTCTTTCCATAGATGCAAAGGCTCGACGCTGCGTTCCTCCTGAAACTGCGCTTTGATGAAGAACAGCGACAGCACCGAAACAATATACGAAATGGTATCTGTCAGAAACGGAACGCCTCGTCCTATGCTATAGAGAATACCGCCAAACGATGGGCCAAGCATGCCTGCTACCGAGTCGATAACCGAATTTTGCGCTACCACGGCGGTCAATTGATCTTTCGAGACTACCTGCGGCAAGCAGGCAGTTTCAGCAAGGTTAAAAAAGGTGAACAGCGTGCCTTCTACCAGCGCAACGATATAAAGCTGCATAATCGTCAAATGACCCAGCAACAGCACGGCCGGGATACTTCCCAGCGCGATTGCGCGGCCAGAGTCGCACAAAATCATGACGCGCTTGCGATTCCAGCGATCAACCAGCGCTCCTGCAGGCAGGATGAACAGCGCGAAGGGCAGGCCGCGCAGGGCAGCAACCAGCCCGGCCTGCGCGGGAGAATGTGTCAGCGCGAGCACCAGCAGAGGGAAGGCCAGTTGCGAGACGAACGTTCCCACCGATGAGACCATCTGGCCGCTCCACAGCAATATGTAGTCGCGGTTGCGCCATAGTGGTACGCTTCTGCGCGCGCCAGTGTTCGCTACCTCCACTTTCATTCCATCCTCTTGCATATCATGTACCTGCGACATCATAACTCCCTGAAACATCAATCTAACTCATCACAACATGGCTCATCCATTCAGTTTGAGACAAAACGACGCGGGTACGCTCTTACGGGATGCATGCAGAAGACAAGCTCAGCAAATGTGGGTTCGGCGAACACAGCGCAGAGAAATCTTCTAGCAGCGCACGCCGCGAGATGTAAAGCGAGGAAGAGGAAAAGTTCACCTATCCGTAGAGGCGGATATCACTACTCGCGTATGACTACGCGAGTAGCAAGAGTAGACGATATGTGGCCACTTCCTGCCGCGTAAGCCCGGCGTGTTTGCTCAGGCGGCAAAAACAGTCATCTGGATAAACTGTGGATTGAGCATTTTCATGCGTCAAGGATACCATGAGCATGAGCTATGCGTCAAGCTTTATACAGATTTTTCAACTTACGTCTTTGACAAAAGCTTCGACCGCTTGATTGAAAGCGTCCGCTTCTTCGATAAAAGGGACGTGGCTGGAGTTTTCAAAAATCTGGAGTTTCGCGCCAGAAATCTGGCTGGCAATGTATTCTCCTGCCTCCGGGGGCGTCAACTTATTATCACGCCCGAAGAGTACCAGTGTAGGGATATGCACATCCGCGAAGAATGGGCGATAATCCTGGAACGTTTGATTCACCAGGATTGTGCTGGCCACCGCCGGGGGTACGCGTGTAATCTCTTCTACCATCCACGCCTTTGTTTCAGGTGTTTCGTTATGCAGCATCAGGCTGGCAAACTCTTCAGCAACAGCATGTTGATCCATTTGCAGCGCCTCAACCATTTCGCCAAGCGCCTGCACGGTCAGCACGCCGAACTCGTAGCCCTCCCACGCGAAATCTGAGGGAGGTTGATCCACTATCACAATGCCTGCTACATCGTCCTGGCCGAACTGCTTCAGGTATTCATACACGACCATCGACCCCATAGACCAGCCTACCAGCACTGGTCGCTCGACATGTAAAGCTCCAAAAAGATCTTTCAGATCACGCGCATAATTGGCGACCGTATGTCCTGAGAGCACCTTTTCCGATTGGCCATGTCCGCGCAAGTCTGGAACGATGATCCTGTGATGCTCTGAAAAGTAGGGTACCTGCTTGTCGAAGAAGCGACCGCTCATCATAACGCCGTGTACAAAGACGACAGGTATTCCACTTCCCGCATCGGTAACGTTGAGGGTCACACCATTGCTTAGTTGCTGTTTCGTCATTGGTTTTTCTCCCCAGGGCCTTTGCGCCCTCTACGAAGACTCAAATACACCTTACTGACCGGGCAAGCTTGTAGAGATGCATTTGAGAGCATCTCTACAAGCTACTTGCCCTTAAATCGCTGTGTCAAAACCGGGCGGATTACCTTTTTCGGCTGTGATTTCTTCGGATTCGCCGGTAGCGAGCACCGAACCGGCACGGCTGACTTCAGCAGGTTTTGTACGCAGCAGGTACAGCAGCACACCAATGCCTATAATTGCCCAGATAATGACGATATATGGTGTGTAGTTGAGCGGTGGAGCGCCAGGAGGATACACTGTACCCACAAAGACTGCTATGAGTGAAGCTGTCGAAACAAGCGGTATCAGGGCATGACGGAACCAGTTGAAACGCTCTCTCCGTTTTGTCCAGAAAAATCTGAAACACGCCAGGTTCACCAGGGCGTAAATTACAAGCACGGCGAGTGTATCGAGGGTGCCAAGGAACCCATACGCGCCGATGGGAGTGAGAGCCAGGCCAAGCCAGATGCCTACGACAAGGGTAATGATACACAAAACCAACACCGCGTTGACCGGAGTTTTGCGCGTGGGATGCGTCTTGCCCACCCAGGCGGGGAAAAGCCCCTCGCGACCAATGGCGAAGATGATGCGCGAAGCTCCATTGGTGATGGCGACACCCAGGGCATAGAGCGAGAGAATGCCCGCGATATCAACCAGTGAAACGAACACATTACCCAGGTACTGACGGCTAATCGTGTCGAAAGGAGCGGCATCGGTCGCGTACTTAGCCATGTTATTAACACCATAGCCAACGGTAGCGACGTAGGACATGATGATGTAGAAGATACCCACCGTAATCATCGAGCCAAACACAGCTTTGGGGATGCTTTTACGTGGATTTTTCGTCTCTTCTCCCAGTGTCGCGGCGGCCTCAAAGCCCAGGAAGCTCAAGATTGCCAGCACTATGCCTAGAAATGGGCTGCCACCCGCCGGGATTGATGCAGGGTTGAAAGGAGTGGCTGTTAACTGCCCTTTACGGCCAACCTGTATAATGACGACGATAGCAAGCAGCAGGCAAATGCCTATCTCAAAGGCAATAAAGGTGAGATCAACCTGGAGTGATTGCTTGATGCCCAGGTAACAAAGCGCGAAGACGATGCCGGTACCCAGCACGAACCAGAATATCCAACTGATATCCATTCCCGTCCAACGCTGCACCAGATCGTGCAGACTCGCGCCAAAGATGACGAAGGCAAATGGAGAAACGATGCCATACGAGATCAAAGTTAACCACCCGGTCATGAAGCCCATACGCGGACCCAGACCTTGCGCTACAAAGGTATAGAATGAGCCACTGGCAGGTAGTTCCTTTGCCATTTCGCTAAACTGATTCGCTACGAGTATTGAGACTACAAAACCGACTACATAACACAATGGAATTGCCGCGCCGACCAGCCCGGCTTGAGGAATGGTGTTGAAAAAGATGGCTGCGGCTGGAGCCATGACGGCGACCGCCATCACGATAGCGTGGCGAAGGTCGAGGACGTTGCGTTTAAGCCCCGCGCTTGCTGCTGTAGGATTATCCGCAGAAGTTTCCATGATAGCCTCCTCGTACTCAATTGGGGGACATCGGAAAGCAACTATGGTAACGATAAAGCTACCATACCAACGTATAAACAGGCATGCGCTGTTTACTCATCTATACCATTTTGGATGAGCTTCTTCAAGCATTTTAATGTCAATGCTCGCAACAATAGATATACCTACCTACCTGAGCTGGTAAGTTATGTATACTTCCGCCAGTAATGAATCTACC